>JACCVY010000054.1 GCA_013697915.1 Blastocatellia bacterium
ACTTGCAGTTATTGTTCAGATGGCTGCGAGATGTCGCTGGGTTCACGCGCGGGTGAGTTGATGCGCATCGTGGCGCGCGATCGTTACGTCAACGGTCACAACGGCGAGTTTCTCTGTATCAAGGGCCGCTTTGGTCATCCTTTTGTAAATCATGAGGCCCGGTTGCGCACACCGCTCATTCGCTACAGGAAAGGCGGCAAACTGATTCCCGCCACTTGGGACGAAGCGATTCGCCATGTGGTCGAAAAACTTAAAGCCGTGACCGATGCGCATGGGCCAGATGCGCTGGGCGTGGTGGGCAGTCCACGCATCACCAACGAAGCAAACTACGCGCTCTATAAGTTTGCGACGGAAGTTGTTGGAACAAAAAACTACGCCGCCACTGATGCGTTCAGCCTGAAGCCATTTTTCGACAGCCTTGGCGCCGCGCTGGCCACGCATCGCGACATTCGCTATGCGAAAACGATCCTGTTGATTGGCGGTGAGCCTGAAGAACTACAGCCATTAACCGCAAAGCAAATTCGCCAGGCCGTCAGTAACGGCGCGGCAAAGCTCATCGTTATCAATAGCGTGCCGATCAGGCTGGTCGAGCATGCCGCGCAGTTCATTCATATCAGGCCGGGAACCGAGAACGCCGCTGTCTGGGCGCTCGGAAACAACTCGAACGAGGCTGCGGCAGCGCAAAAGCTCGGCATCGAGCCAAATGAACTGGCCGTCTTACGTCAGACGATCACCGAGACTGAAGGCGATCTGGTAATCATGTTTGGCGGTGAGCTTAACGCTGCCGCGCAGACGGTTGTCGCTCAACTCGCTAACAGTTTCCGCTCCGATTCGCGTCGCGTTCTGTTGCATCCGCTTCCCATTTACAACAACAGCATCGGCGTGCATGACATGGGAATGATGGACCGTGCGATGTCTGCGGCTGGAATGCTCGACGCGGCCGGCGGCTCGATTCGCGCGCTGTATGTGGCGGGCAGTTTTCTGCCGGAACATTTGCGCGGTCGCGAAGAAACGTTGGCTAAGCTTGATTTTCTGGTTGTCCAGGAATTATTTGAAACTGACACTACTGCCTTCGCCGATGTAGTGCTGCCGGCGGCCTCGTTCGCCGAAATAGACGGAACGTTTACGAATAACGACGGACTGGTGCAACGCGTGCGGCAGTCGATCCCGCCAGTTAATCAGGCTAAGCCCGATTGGATGATCACCGCAGCGCTCGCAGCTGAACTGGGAAAAGATTTTGGGTTTCAGATGTCACCGAGCGCCGTCTTTCGCGAAATCGCGGAACGTATTCCTGCGTATTCAGGATTGCGCTATCCGGTATTGAAGGACGAGTCAAATCCAGTGCAGGCGCGTTACAAAATCGTCGAGCCGCGCGACGTGTCGTCCGCGTTGAATGAGTTGCAACAGACTGTCGCAGCATTGCCCGACACTGGCGAGAAGTCGAACGTTACGCCGAAGGTTGGTCACGAGCTGTTTAAGATTGGCACGCTGACAGATAAGGTTTCGCAGTTTCATTTACTGGCGGCCGGCAATCCGCGACCGGAAACTGTCCGCGTGTCGCCGCTGTATCAAATTACCGTCGATGCGAAACTGCAAGCCGAGCCGGCCGTTGCGGGAGATTGAAGGGCATTGCCGATTTCCGATTGCCGGTTGGCGATTTAAGCTTGAATCGTCGGCGAGAATTTCAAATCGGCAATTGGCAATCGGCAATCGGCAATGATTCATGGATTGGAATAACCAATACATTCACGCGCTCATGCTGATTGTGGCAATCACCGTTGCCTTTTTGACAATCATGCTGTTGGTAGCGGCCACCGTCTTGGCCGAGCGGCGCGTGCTGGCATTTATCCAGGGGCGCGTGGGGCCAAACCGCGTCGGTTTTGGCGGCGTGCTGCAACCGTTTGCCGACTTCATCAAGACCATGATGAAGGAAGATCTGGTTCCCGATCAGTCAACGCGTTTCGTTTTCCTGCTGGCGCCAATGATTGCTGTGGTTACG
The DNA here is from genome assembly GCA_013697915.1 of Blastocatellia bacterium. GTDB lineage: Bacteria > Acidobacteriota > Blastocatellia > Pyrinomonadales > Pyrinomonadaceae > PSRF01. Next base: position 2,000 of record JACCVY010000054.1, read on the forward strand.
GCAATCATGACCCTCATCGTCTACCCGTTTGGGCCAACAGTTACGATTCCCTTCCTCGGCACTTTTCAACTCGTCATCGCGCGTTTTGATGTGGCGCTGCTTTACGTTCTCGGTGTCACGTCCGTCGGCGTTTACGGCATCGCGTTGGCGGGCTGGTCGTCGAATAACAAATACAGCTTGATGGGCGGGCTGCGATCTTCGGCGCAGATGATCTCTTACGAGCTGGCGCTCGGCCTCTCTTTAATCGGCGTCATTCTGCTTTCGGGGACGCTGGACATTTACAACATCGTCGAACAGCAGTCCGGCTGGTACGGTCTGCAGTGGAATATTTTCTATCAACCGCTGGGCTTCGTTCTTTATCTGATTGCCGCAATTGCGGAAACTAATCGCGTGCCCTTTGATTTGCCTGAAGCAGAAACTGAATTAGTTGCCGGCTTTCACACTGAATATAGCTCGATCAAGTTCCTGCTGTTCTTTAACGCCGAATACATCAACATGATCACCGTTTCGATGCTGGCGACGACGTTATTTCTCGGCGGCTGGAATGGCCCCGGGGTCGCGCAGTTTCCTCTGCTCGGCGTGCTTTACTTCTTTGCAAAGATTTTGTTCTTCCTGTTTTTGTACATCTGGCTGCGCGGAACGTTGCCCCGCTTTCGCTTTGACCAGTTGATGAACTTTGGTTGGAAGTTTCTGTTGCCGGCGGCGATTCTGAATATTGTGCTGACGGCTTCCTTCATGTTTTTTTTCACGACGGGTTGAAGGTGAAAACAGTTCCGAGTTTCGAGTTCCGAGTTCTAAGTAACCAGGCGAATTCTGAGTAGCCAGGATCGAGTAAACGCAACAACGTTTAAGTTCTAAATCCGAACTTGAAACCCGAAACTCGAAACTCCGAACCAATCGCGATTTACGAACGCAATGAGCACGCTTCTCTTCATAGTCTTCGCCGGTTTAGCGATTGGTAGCGCCATTGCGATGGTGTCGCAACGCAATCCGCTTTACAGCGCGATCTCGTTGATTGGTGTCTTTATCGCGCTGGCATCGATCTACGTAACTCTGGCAGCGCCTTTTATCGCGGCGGTCCAGGTCATCGTTTATGCCGGCGCCATCATGGTGCTGGTAATTTTTGTCATCATGCTTTTGAACGTCGATCAGGAAGAGCCGCGGCGCAGGCGGCTGCGATTTCTTGCGCCGGCAGCCGTCGGCATGGCAGCGGTATTTATCGCCGAAGCAGCGTTCATTCTTTATTCCGTGCAAACGACTTCCGCGCAGGTACCGCGGGCCCTGTCAGACGTCGGCTTGACCTATTCAATTGGCGAGGGACTCTTTACGCGTTACCTGCTGCCGTTTGAGATCACCTCTATTTTGCTGTTGATGGCGATTGTGGGCGCGATGTCGCTGGCGCGCAGGAGCGGCATGCTGTCGGCAAATGTGCGCGTCGTGCCGGGCACGCAGGTTTTGGCGATGGACATCGTGAACCCACGGGCTGTCGGCGATCAGCGGCCGGTGGAAACTAACACTACGGACGAAGCCGCGCGCCTGCTCGGCGTCGATCGTTTGCGAAATCGCGAGGAGTAGGAAATATGGAGCCACAACTTTCCTGGTATCTGGCGCTCTCGGCAGTTCTGTTCACGATTGGCGCGGCCGGGGTAATCATCAAGCGCAATGTCATTGCGATGTTCATGTGCATCGAGCTGATGCTGAATGCGGTGAACCTGACATTCATTGCTTTCTCGAGTTTCTTTCAGGATGTCACCGGACAGTTATTTGTTTTCATAGTCATGACCGTGGCGGCGGCCGAGGCGGCGGTGGGACTCGGCATAATCATTACCATCTTCCGCAATCGCGAATCGTTGGATGTTGATGATGCTTCTATCTTAAAACTGTAGAACTGTCAGTTGTCAGTGGTCAGTTGCTTTCGTTTTTTGCAACTGACAACTGACCACTAACAACTGACCATTTAGATGGATAACAATCTCTTAAGTCTGATTATCTTTGCTCCGCTTGCCGGGGCAACGGTCAACTGGTTTCTCGGGCGGCGCCTGCGGAACGAGAAGTTTATCGGCGTCATCGCTTGTGGCGCGGTGGCTGTTTCTACTGTTGTTGCCTTCTATCTCGCCTTCAAATCCGGCGGCGCGCTTCGTTCAACTGAACCCGTCTTTGATCATCTCTGGACCTGGATACAGGTGGGAAAGTTTCGCGCCGACTTTGGCCTGGCAATGGACCGGTTAAGCGGCACCTACGCTTTATTCATCACCTTCGTTGGTTTCCTGATACATGTTTTTGCCGTCGGCTACATGCACAAGGACGAAGGCTTCTATCGCTTCTTTGCGTTCCTTAACCTTTTCATGTTTGCGATGCTGACGCTCGTGCTTGCCGACAACTTCCTGTTGATGTTCGTCGGGTGGGAGGGCGTCGGCCTCTGTTCTTACCTGCTGATTGGTTACTACATCGATCGCAAGGAAGCGGGCGACGCGGCGAAGAAAGCGTTCATTACTAATCGTGTTGGTGACTGGGGTTTTGTGATGGGCATCATGCTCACATTCTTTCTCACCGGCTCGATCAGTTTCTTTGACAAGCCCGCGCACGGAGTGACCAGCGCGCTGCAAACAATTGCGGGCATGTCGGCCGTTGATCCATTTACCTGGCATGCCATCTTTGCCGGCGGCGTCACCTCGATCGCTATTCTTCTTTTCATCGGCGCGGCCGGCAAGAGCGCGCAAATACCGCTTTACGTTTGGCTGCCCGATGCCATGGCCGGTCCCACGCCCGTTTCGGCTTTGATTCATGCAGCCACGATGGTGACCGCGGGCGTTTACATGATCGTGCGTTGCTCGGCGATTTACACGCACGCGCCAACAGCGATGTTTGTCGTTGCGATCATCGGCGCAGCTACCGCGTTGTTTGCCGCCACAATTGGCCTGACGCAAAACGATATTAAGAAGGTTTTGGCTTACTCAACTATCTCGCAGCTCGGTTACATGTTTCTTGCCTGTGGTCTCGGCGCGTTCACTGCGGCAATCTTTCACGTCATCACGCATGCATTCTTCAAAGCCCTGCTGTTCCTCGGTTCCGGCTCTGTGATTCACGGCATGCATCACGAGCAGGACATGCGGCGCATGGGCGGGCTCAAGAAATACATGCCCATTACATTTGCGACCATGCTTACGGGCTGGCTGGCGATTTCGGGCATACCGATTTTCGCCGGCTTCTTTTCGAAGGATGAAATTCTTTGGCGCGCCTGGAGCGCTGGAACGTTTAGTTTGCCAAGTCCGGCATGGAGCAAAGCTCTTTGGTTTATCGGTGCGCTGACTGCGTTGCTCACTGCGATTTACATGACGCGCATGATGGTCATGACTTTTTGGGGAACGGAACGCTTTCGCGAAAAACATTTGGACCACGTCGACGGTGCTCAGGGAATTCACGTCGACGCGCACCATGACGATCATGCTGTTCACGAGCCGCATGAATCACCCTGGCTGATGACAGCGCCGTTGGTTGTGCTGGCTATTCTTTCCACTATCGGCGGATTTATTGGTGTGCCTTATGCGCTGGGGTCGCTGGTCGGCTTGCACCCGAAGAATTACATTGAGCAAACACTCGATCCGGTGATCGCAAAGGTACCGGGCGGAAAAACAGAAGGCGAGCCCGCCGCCGCCGAACCAGTTTGGCTTTCGCATCCCCCGCAACAGACAGATGGTGCGCCGGCGTTCGTCTCCTTAGACGAATCCGCGACTTCGCATTCCGCTGAAGAAGTCCGCGCTGAACGCTTGTTAGCGCTGGTTTCTGTCGGCATCGCGGCACTTGGCATTGTGCTCGGGTGGATCATCTTTCAAAAGCGTCCGCTACTGGCCATGCCGACGATCCTTGAGCGGAAGTATTACGTTGACGAGATCTACAATGCGTCAGTCATCAATCCCATTAACGCTGGTGCGCGCGAGGGCCTCTGGAAGGTTTTCGATGTCGGCGTAATCGATGGGTTCCTGCACGCAGTCGCCGATACGGTTATCGAAGGCGGCCGCGTTTTTCGTCATCTACAGGGAGGATTGGTCCGCGCCTATGCGGCGATTATTCTGCTTGGGGCCTTAGCAGTGATTGGATTCTTTGCTTATTACGGCGTTCACGCCATGCGCCTTTTGCCATAGCTATGCAACATCTTCTTACAGCGATCATTCTTTTGCCGGTAATCGGCGGTCTCGCGATTGTGGCCTACAGCCTTCTGCCTGGCCGGCGCGAGTCGAATTACAAGTGGATCGCGCTCGCTTTCTCCGTCGCTGATTTCATTCTTTCGTTGCCGCTAATAAAGGGTGTCGGCGCCGGCACGCGAGAATTTCGGTTTGTCGACGACGTGTTATGGATTGGTTCGATCGGAGCTCGCTATCACGTCGGCGTTGACGGCATCAGTCTTTGGCTGGTGTTGTTGACCACCCTCTTGATGCCGATCGCAATCCTCTCAAGCTGGACTGCGATTCAAAAGCGCCAACTTTCGTACTATTTATTTCTGCAACTTTTAGCGGGCGCAATGGTTGGCGTGTTCGTTTCGCTCGACCTGCTGCTGTTCTATTTATTCTTTGAAGCGTCGTTGGTTCCAATGTTCTTTTTGATCGGCATTTGGGGCGGTGAACGACGCGTCTATGCGGCAATAAAGTTTTTCATCTACACGTCTGTTGGCAGCTTGTTGATGCTGGTCGGCATCATCGCGCTTTTTTATATTTACGGAACGTTTGACTACGTTGCCATCCTTAACGCGATGCGCGCCGGCTCAACTACGTTAGCGCCGCGAGCAGAGTTTTGGCTTTTCCTCGCGTTTGCGTTTGCGTTCAGCATTAAGGTTCCGCTCTTCCCGCTGCACACCTGGTTGCCCGACGCGCATACAGAAGCACCAACTGCGGGTTCGGTAATTCTTGCCGGCGTGCTTTTGAAGCTGGGCACTTACGGGCTACTGCGCTTTAACCTCGGTCTCTTCCCCGATATGTCGCGCAAGTTCGCGCCCGTGATGATTACCCTGGCCATCATCGGCATCATTTACGGCGCGCTGGTGGCCATGGTCCAGCCTGATGTGAAACGTCTGGTCGCCTACTCGTCGGTGAGTCACATGGGGTTTGTAGTGCTGGGGCTCTTCTCGTTCACGGAAATGGGGATGCAGGGCGCGCTTTATCAGATGCTGAGCCACGGTGTTTCAACCGGCGCGCTGTTTCTGTTTGTCGGATTCATTTACGAGCGCCGGCACACGCGGCAGATTTCCGATTTTGGCGGACTGGCCACACCGATGCCGTGGTTTGCAACTCTATTTGTGATTGCTTCGCTGTCGTCGATCGGTCTTCCCTTTCTGAATGGCTTCGTTGGCGAGTTTCTAATAATGCTTGGCAGTTGGACTTCAAATTCGATCCAGCACGCCTGGATCGCGACGATGTTGGCAGGCACGGGCGTCATCTGGGCCGCTGTTTACATGTTGTGGATGTTGCAGCGCGTTGTTTTTGGACAAGTAACAAATCCCGAGAACGCGGGCTTGCAGGATCTGAATGCGCGGGAGGTGGGGCTGCTACTGCCCTTGCTGCTTCTGATGTTGTTCATGGGCATCTTTCCGCGCGTGTTTCTCGATCGCTCGGCAGCGAGCGTTAATGAAGTTCGCACGCGGGTGGCGGCGCCACCAACCGGGGGCTCCTTTGCGAGTGTTACGCGGGTGGAAGGACGCGAAAAGCTGGCTCCTTAAGAGTAATGGCTCAAGAAAGAAAATCTCGGCGTTGGTGGGGACCTGACAGGCTGGCTTCCTAACAGTAATGGCTCAAGGAAGAAAATCTCAGGATTGGTGGGGACGTGACAGGCTGGCTCCCTAACAGTAATGGCTCGAGAAAGAAAATCTCAGGGTTGGGAAGGGCGGCTTGCCCCCGCTTGATTTGAATGGCATTCATTGCGGCGACCTTGAGGCTTTCAAATTTGAGTGTTTACTCCAAACCTTGAGCCTGTAGATCTCAATATGAATTTTTTCGCATTCTAATAATGAATCTTCTCGCATTACAACTTTTGCAGCCGGACGTAAACCTGGCGCTAATTCTGCCGGAGTTAATCATCTGCCTGGTCGGCGTGATCGTCATGCTGGTCGACGCCTTTGCCAAGCCAACGCAGCGTTGGGTCACGGGCGGCATTTCCATGGCCGGGCTGATCGCCGCGGCCGGCGCCTCAGTTTGGTTGTGGCTGTCATGGCAAAGTGTCGGCGCAGCCTTTAACGGCATGATCGTTTTAGACGAATTGAGACTGGGATTCACCATTGTTTTCCTTGTCGTGTCGGCCTTGACGATTTTGATTTCCATGGTCTGGGTGCAAAACGAGCGGCTTCCCGCGGGCGAGTTTCATTCGCTGTTGATGTTTGCAACAGCCGGCATGATGTTTATGGCGTCGGCCGGCGACCTGGTCATAGTTTTCCTGGGCCTTGAGATTTTATCCATCGCGACTTACGTCATGTGCGGTTTTCGCCGCACCGATATTCGCTCAAACGAATCGTCAATGAAGTACTTCATCCTCGGCTCGTTCTCATCTGCATTTCTCCTTTATGGCATTGCGCTAACTTACGGCGCGACCTCCACCGCTGCAGGACTTGCCGGCACAACCAACATCGCCGAAATTGCCCGCCGAATTCCAACCGCGCAGTATCCGGCGCTGTTGTTCGCGGGCGCAGCAATGATGTTGGTGGGTTTCGGCTTCAAGATTGCCACCGCTCCTTTTCATGTTTGGACACCGGACGTTTACGAAGGTGCGCCCACTCCGGTCACGGCTTTCATGGCGGCTGGGCCAAAGGCGGCGGGCTTCGCTTCTTTCATCAGGGTTTTTGTTTTTGCCTTTCCCTTTGTAGCAGTGGCCGGTTCGGTTAGCGGTCAGATTCATACGGCATGGCTCGGCGCTTTGGTCGTGCTCGCAATACTGACGATGACAATCGGCAACGTAGTCGCGATTGCACAAAGCAACGTCAAGCGCATGCTTGCCTATTCGTCGATTGCGCACGCGGGCTATGCGCTGGTTGGTTTTATTGCCGCCGGCGCCGCTGCGGATATGGAACTACGCAACGCTGCCATCACGGCGGTCATTTTTTATTTACTCAGCTATGCCGTGATGAACCTCGGCGCGTTTGCAGTGGTGCAGCTTATCTCGCGCATCGGCGATCGACGCACTGAAGTTGAAGACTATAACGGCATTGGGTTCCAGGCGCCGTGGCTCGCGTTTGCGCTGTCGTTGTTTCTTTTAAGTTTGTTGGGAATGCCGTTGACCGCGGGTTTCATCGGCAAGGTAATGGTGTTTCGCGCCGCGCTTGATCAAGGTTACTACCTGCTGGTGGTCGTGGGCGTTCTGAATTCAGCGGTGTCGGCTTACTATTACTTGAGACTAATCATCGTGATGTTTTTCCGCGAGCGCACAACGACGTGGGACGCGCCGCGAATTCCGGCAAGTATTGGTTTTGCTTTGGTGTTAACGGTGCTGGGCGTGCTTTACCTTGGACTTTTTCCGGGCCGCGTCATTAACGCGTTGCAAACGAAGCGGCCTGTTTCTGTTTCCCAGCGATAGCTTGAAACCTGGGTGAATTCAACTTACTAGAGCAAAGGTTAAGTTAGTTTTCGCTCCAGGGGAGCGAGATGTTTATAGGCACGACCTCAGAGACAAAGATTTTGCTCCGTCAGGAGCGAAACCGGCAGCGGACCAGTTGCCGAGGCAGACAACAGGGTTGCGCTCCTACGGAGCTCCCAAGTAAAGAAAGGATCGCGCGGGCTATAAACATCTCGCGCCGCTGGGGCGAAGCGACAAGCAACGCTACCGCTCGGGGTTCTGCACCTCCGGTTCATCGAGTTTTCCTATTGGGCACATCTCAAGCAAATAAGGAAACAGCAACGCTTAAAAGCGCCGCCGACTACGCAGCTCGGGTGCAGGCTGAGCTCAAATCAGCCTGGCTGCCCACGATTTATCGTGAACGCGTTCGCAAGACGCGCACGCGCGCCTACAGCTTTGAGCAACTCAAGCCAAAAGCGCGTATCGAGATTCAACACACGCTGCTGGGCGTCGAATTGAAAATTGGTTCGCGGCGACTGCTGTGTCCCGACCTGGCTACGGCGCGCTATCTTTCGGTTTTCGCGCGCGCTGGTTGCGAGCAGGTAGCGGTGCCTTACGACATCACCAAAATTTCGCAACTGGCGGACGAGCTGGAGTCGTCATGGCACCGGATGCTTTTGCTTGTTGACCATTTGGCTGCGCAAAAGTCAGACGCGTTTCGCGCTCGCATTAGGCAACTGCTGCTGGCAACGATAAGAGATCAAATCGCAGAAGCCGGCGCCGGTGCCTCAGTTCCAGAGTTCAAGCCAAGCACCCGACAACGATCGGAGTAGAATAGACTTTAGTCTGTGCTCCGGACGGCGTAAAGCAAACTGTTAGTTTGCGGGCGATCGTTCCCACTCAACCTAAGTGGAGGCAACCAACGCAAACTAACAGTTTGCTTTACACTCCGACGGCGCCACAGACTAAAGTCTGTGCCACTTGACTGAAGTCTTTGCGACTTGACCAAACTCTGTGCCACTTGCCAGCTTGCGTACATTAACGAATCGAAGTTTAATAACAATCGATGATCGAAGAGCCGATAGAATTGCTAACCAACGAGCCGCCGCCAACCGAACCGGACGTTCTGCTGCCGTTTCCTTTCCAACACACATTCTGTCGCTACGAGCCAATCGAGAAACGCGTCGAAAAGGCGCGCGTGCTCGTGGTCGATTGTTTGCTGCGCGATGAAGACGATCTTTCGGACGTCGCGCGCCAGGATTGGGGCAACGCCACCGCCACTCAAATCAAGCGCGAGCGCTATATCGCGGGCTTGGCTTTGCAAAATATTCTGGGCAATTTCGAACGCCTGGTTAAGGAACCTGTAACCGAGGTGACGCATCTGGGGACAATTGCCACGGCTGCGAAGAAGTTTAATCCCGACGCCATTGTGCTTAGCGGCACGTTGCGCGACTTTGACTATTACAACCCTTCAGTAATTGAGACCTTCGGCGAATTTATCAGAACGACCGGGATTCCGGTGCTGGCTATATGCGGTGGGCACCAACTGGTCGGACTGAGCTTTGGCGCTCGCGTGGTGACGCTGGATCGTTTGGAACAGCACGAGCAGCGTGAAAACCGGCCCATCGAATACCAGTACCGGTTCATTCGCATTACCGAGCCGGGTGATCCAATTTTCCGGGGCGTGACTAATCTCGAATCAGGTATTTGGCAGGATTACACTACGCAGGCGCGCGTGCTGCGCGTCTGGCAAAATCACGGCCTGCAACTCGATCGGGTGCCGGACGGCTTTAAGCTCCTGGCGACTTCATATCTATGCCGTAATCAGATGATGGTGAAACGCGACAAAGAACAGCTTATCTACACCGTACAATTCCACCTCGAAAAGTCGTTCGAAGACTGGAACAAGAGCCGCACCCGCTGGGAACATCAAAACGAATCGCGCGACGGCCGCATTCTCTTCGAAAATTTTCTCTTCCTGGCGCTGGCACGTAGATCCTGAAGCGAAACCAGTGCAGAACCATCAAGCGGACTGTGCTTCCGAGGCAGGCAGCCCCGGGTGGCGTGATCGACAAGCTCAAGCTTTGAAGTAAAAACTCAAGCTGGAAAACCTCAAGGTCGGGAAGGGTGGGTTAGCACCCCAGCGGGGCTGCCCCGCCGGGGGACCCCGCCCTTGCCCCCGCCCACGATGAATGCCATTCAAACCAAGCGGGGGCAAGCCGCCCTTCCCAACCCTGAGGTTTTCTTTCTTGAGCCATTACTGTTAGGGAGCCAGCCTCTTGGTATCCGTCAATACGCTAACTAAAGAAAGCCTCGAGCGCGCCGCCAAACTCCTTGCCCGGCGCGACAGAGATCTCGCCTCCATTCTCAAACAGTATGGTCCGCCGCCGCTTTGGGCGCGCAAGCCGGGCTTCTCTACGCTGGTCCAAATAATTCTCGAACAACAAGTCTCGTTAGCGTCAGCGGCAGCGCTCTTCGCTCGCTTGAATAAAAGTATAGTCCCGTTTCGGCCCGCGCAGATGCTCTCGCTGGGTGAGCCTCATCTGAAATCGCTTGGTCTGACGCGCCAGAAAACGGCTTACTGCTTGCACTTATCCCAATCGTTGAACGAAAAGAGTTTGAATCTTAGGCAGTTGGCACGCCTGGACGATGAGGATGCAAAGTCACAGCTGTTGGCAGTAAAAGGCATCGGCTCGTGGAGCGCAGACATTTATTTGCTGATGGCCCTGGGCAGGCCAGACGTGTGGCCCGCGAGTGATTTGGCGCTCGCAATAGCAGTAAAGCAATTAAGGCAATTGAAAGTACGACCGAGTCCCGCAGAGTTGAATGAGCTTGTCGAGCGCTGGCGGCCTTTCCGGTCCGTGGCCGCGCGCATGTTGTGGCAGTACTACCTGGCGCAGCGGAAAGATTGGCGGAAACGTGACGCCGATGCCCGCTGAATCATTTAGAGATTGTTGAAGCGGTAGTCATCTGTTTGAGGGCAGTTAGATCTATCTGCTTTGTAAGCGGAACGTTTTCTGTGGTGCGTTCGATCAGTTTGTCGACTACCGCTTTTAGATCTCCGGTTTGCTGATAAACCTCCAGTTGCTCATCCGCCGACGTGCCACGCTGCAGAATCGTGTGGATATGTTCCACTTCCTTGCGTGAGCCTAGCGGATCAAGTACATCATCGACAAAATCGAGCAGTTCGAGAATCAGATCGCGCACCGGCACTTCTTTCTGTTTGCCAAAGTCGATCATTTTGCCGTCCAGCCCCCACCGCACTGCGCGCCACTTGTTTTCCTGAATCAACATTCGGCGGTAAAGGCGAAAGCCGAGGTTCTTCTCAATCAGCATGTTGAGCTTCGCGACTATCGCCTGAAACAAAGCTGCAATTGCGATTGTGTCGTCAACGCGCGTAGGGATGTCGCAGATGCGAAACTCAAGCGTGGGGAAAAACGGATGCGGCCGGATGTCCCACCAGATTTTTTTGCCGTTGTCGATGCACTTCATCTTGATCAGTAGTTCGACATAGCGCTGAAAGCTGCCGTAGGAATCGAAGTGATCGGGAATGTCGGTGCGCGGAAACTGCTTGAAGATTTCTGTGCGATAGGATTTGAGGCCGGTGTTGTGCCCCATCCAGAAAGGCGAAGACGTAGTCAGAGCCAGCACGTGCGGCAGGAAGTAACGGGCCGCGTTCATGATATGAATCGCACGCTCGCGATCCGCCATGCCGACGTGCACGTGCAATCCAAAGATCAGGAGTGAACGCGCTACCGTCTGCAGTTCCTGCACCAGCAGTTCATAGCGCTCGTCATCGAAAATTTTCTGGTCCTGCCAGCGCGAAATAGGATGCGTCGACGCTGCCACGATAGCCAGTCCATTCTTTTGCGCGAGGCTCGAGATGATGCTGCGCAGTCGGGTGATGTCGACGCGCGCTTCTTCAATGTTCTTGCAAACCCCGGTGCCGACTTCGACCATCGACTGGATCATCTCGGGCTTGATCTGCTCGCCGAGCAGCATTGTGCCTTCCTCGAGAATCTCAACAACGTGCGAACGCAGCTCACGCGTGTGCGGATCTACAATCTGAAATTCTTCTTCTATGCCGAGAGTGAAGGTACTAAACATAAGGTTTGATTACCTCTGCGCGCGCGCCAGCGCCTTTTTGATCATTCGCCAGTCAGGTGTTGCTTTGCGTATGAACTCATGTCGCAGATGGTTGAAAGCGCTGAGCGCTGAGTACACCGGGCTATAAAGATCAAAGTGCACGTACCAGCGACGCGGCGTCGCGTTTACGTAAAGAAAATGCAGCACCGCAGTCTTGCACGACTTTTCGTAAAAGCCCCCGCTTGTATCTCGATGGTTGGCCCAGCGCCTGGTGAAATCTTTGCGGCGGCCTAGTGTCGATTCCAACTGAGGCCAGCAATTGAATTCAATGCCAACTCCGCCCTCACCGTACACGTTGGTCACGTTTCTGATCAGATGCCAGACGTCCTTCTCTTGCAACCGAGTCAGGATCAGCAGCAGTGCTTGTTGCTTATCAACGGAGAGCACGTTGAATGCCGCTTCGTCAGTTGTTGCGTCCCAAAGGCCGGCCAGCTTGCCGCTTAGGGCAGCTCGCAAATCGGGCGCAAGCTCGGACCATACAAGCTGCTGAACGTCCGCGGATGTGTCAAACGTTTCCGAGTTCACTTTCAATCAAAGAACGAACCTCGTTTGTCAGGTTCTGGAATCGTAGTCCAACGCCGCGGCCGGGATTGTTGTAAACAACTTCCGCTTTCGCGACCACCTGTTTCCCATCCGTCAACGGAATGCGAACCAGCAGCGACGCGCCTTCAGGCAAACTGGCCTGGGTGTTCATGTAAAAGCCCCCAACGCTAATGTCTTTGGTGCTGGCGACGCCGGTCGCATCGCTGCCATCAAAGAACACATCGACGATCAGCCGCGAGCGATCATAGCGCCGTCGCTCGTCCGGCTCCGGTTCCAGGCTTTCGTTGAGATCATCAACCACTGTGAGTCTCCTGAGTTTCGTAGACGTTGCGCTATTGTACACGTTTAGGCCTGTTTCTCGCTGATTATGAATGTGGGAACCATGCCGCCGCCCGAGCTGACATTGGCTAGCTCGGTGAACGAAAGACGCGTAAAAGCCGACTTTACTTTGCCATTAAACAACAACGGATCGAGGTCTACCAATTGTTCCGCAAACTCGAAGGTGCCGTCCGGTTGCAATGCCGGAAATGTTTCGCGCGCCGTCGGCACCCGTTCCTGCACCAGGTAGTCGCCAATCTTTAGCGCCTCATCCAGTGCGCTGTTCCAGCCGTTCTCGTCCGCCATCCAACCGATGGTGATTCCGTGACCGCCGTAATCATCGTTTGGTTTCAGTACCAGCCGCTGATTATTTGCTCTGATGAATTCCAACAGGTTGATTTGTTCGCCATGGTAATCGCTCTGTTCATCGCGCACCAGCCTGGTCCAGGGAACATGTCTGCGAATTGCTTCCTGTTCGGCGCGGGAAAACAACGACGCGCGCCGCTGATCCGTTAACACAGCAAACAATGCTTTCTTGTGAATCAGCTTCGAGCGAAAACTGTTGACCATGCAGATAGCGCCTGCTCGATACGCATCCAGCAGCGCGGGATACTCACGCATGACCGGCAAATACTCGTTAACCAGTAAGCGCTTGTAAACGATGTCAATCTGAAAGTCGCCGGCGCGCAGCCTGTTGCCGTTGAATTCCAGTTCATCCGGTGAACAGATGCGCGTCGGATAACCTTCGCTTTCAAAGAACTCCTTGAAAAGTTCAAACTCGTTCTGCGTCGGCCTGTCGTTGAGATCGACGATGGCAATCTGCGGCGTGCTGTCTGGTGTGCGTCCAAGAAACTCTTCGTAAGAATCGAGAAGCACGTCGAGCATAAAGCGTCGCCCGTACAAGGGCCGAACGTTATAGCTTTCGCCGAACCTTTGCATCACCGGAAGACGCGAAAAAATATCGTAAGCCGCGTCGACGTAAGCAATGCCCGCCGGGCTTTCTCCATTGAGCTCCACAAAACTGTAAGCTTTTTCGGTGAGAAACGAGTCTAACCGCGCGGTCGGTGAAACGGCTGCGTAACCCGGATCGATGCTGATTAGTTCCCGCTCAATTTCCGTGACACCCAGGTCTACGACAATGGAATCGTCGACGATAGCTGCGTCCTTCACCTTTTGGATCGCCGACCAGACCGTTTCGCAGGTGCTGCGAATCATCGCGAAATCAGTCTCGGTAACAAAGTGCGGACGAAGATACGGCGACAGCCGGCGGCCGCCAAAGATTAGTTTCGCTCGCTCGAGCCCTTCGTCGAGCATGGCGCGCGAAGATTCGGCAAGCTCGCTGTCGCGGAGCAGTTCGTGATAACGCGTGACGGCGTCATTCAACATAGGCGTCGGCAGTGAATCGTAAAACTAGATGCGTCAGGAGGGCGTTAGAGTATCACAGCCGCATGAGGCGCGGCCAAGTCTCAGAACAAAGGGTTTGAAATTTCAAGAGGATGGCTGTGATTCGCTGCTTTTACTGAGAGCGCGGGACGCGAAGCGATCTCATTAGCACCGCGGCTTCAGCCCGGTGTAGCAAAACCGGCATGGCAAGGAACCGTTTCTAACGGGTTTTGTGGGCTGGAGTATAAGGAGAGACCGTTGGAAACGGTTCAAGGAATCACCTTGTAGAACTTGACCACCGGGCTAAAGCCGCGGTGCTAATGAGATCGCTTCGCGTTCCCCCGCCCGCAGTTCCAATAAAAAGATTCACGACCCAGACACAGAGCACAAAGGTCGCACAAAGAAAGTGGAACAAAGACACTATCGGTGGAGCGCAAACTTTTCGGGCCGGGTTATTTACCGGGAGGAATAGCGATGGTCAACTTTTTCTTATTCCGCACAACGACGACTGTCGTGCCCGTGGTTTTATGTATCAGTCCGGATGCTGAGCGCGTCACAATGGATTCGCCGTTTACCGACTCGATCACATCGCCGGGCCGGAGCCCTGCAGCGAAAGCAACGCTATTTGGCTGGGCATAAACGATCAGCAACCCACCAGTTGCGCCCAACCGCGCGGCGACCCGTGGCTTGATAGCGATGGTTTCAATTCCTGGAATTACGAAGAGACGGTCCGGCAATAGCGGCGTCTTTATGTCAAACAAGTTGGGACCGAAAAACCAATTGGGTGATTCCGCCAACTTGATCTTGAACGCTTCGGAAGCGGCTGTACCCGGACGCATCACCGTAAAATTAACAAAGCTTCCCGGCGCTGCGTCCTGAAGAAACATGGAAAAGTCTTCGGCGTTCAGAACCATCTCGTTGTTGACTTTCAGGATGACGTCGCCGGCTTTCAGCTCCGCGCTTGCAGCAGGGCTGCCGGGCATCACCGAAGTCAGCAGCAAACCCTGGCGCTTTTCTGCGAGAGCACGTGCGCGCTCTCCCTGCCAACCAACCTTCAAGATGCGCTCGAGACTGAGCCTGCCGATCGGTTCGCCCCGCACACCCAACCACGGCCGCGGCACGCTTGCCCGTCGCGCCATCACGCGCGCGGCTGCACTGCGAACTAACCCGACCGGTAAGATCGATGCCTCATCGCCGTCGACAGCATTCACAATTCCCAACGGCTCACCGGCGTCGTTAACAACAACAGCGCCGATGTTTGCCTGCGTGATTCGTGCTGACTCAATTCTGACGCGCGCCAACTGTTTCGTCGCGCTCCGCGTCACATCGACAACCGTAGCTTCGGTTTCCCCGACGCGAACATAGATACCTTTCGCACCCGACTCAGTTTGTGAAACCGGTTCAGGTCCGATCAAACGCACGCGCTGACCTGCTTGGATCGAATCGTCCAATGCGTCTGCGGTTTTCGGAAGGTTGCTATCGCTTAGCGTGATTACCGAGAGTCCCGTCAACCCATCGAGCCCTACGTATTGGCCCGGAAGATTTCGGCCGTCGCGCATGACGACTTTCAGGTCAACGCCAGGAAAGCTTCGCTGAAATCTAGTTGGCGGCAAAGCGGGAACCGCCCTGGGCGCGGGCGCTACCGATCCGGCTGCCGGCGATCCGGGCGGAGCCGGGGCCGTGGGCGCTACAGGCGCAAAAGGCACGGGCGGCGGCAATTCGGCCTCCGCTTCGGGTAACCACGCGGCGATTGTCTGACCATCGCTGAGCGCCAATCCCGCGATCACGTTGGTATGAACTTCACCGGACATCTGAAAGGCCTCGTCAAGGCTGGCGATCGCGCCCAGTTCTTCATTGCCACGCAGCAGCAAGCGAATAACTTTTAGTCCGTTGAGACGATGCAGGATGGTAACCACCTGGGGCGCTGAGACGCTGTTTTCGACTTGAACAGGTCGAGCGGGTTTCGTGTTTGGCACTTCCGGCCTACGCGGAACCGGCGACGGCGTTTGCCCTGGTGCGGCAACACCAAGAACCATACCCAGCAGCAGGGCCAGCGAAGAACGGATTGTTCGAGCAGTATTCATTGCTTAGTCGATCCTGAAGTTCGTTGCTGGAACCATTACCAGGAATCTCTCGTCGAAACCATTACCGGCGCGGGATTACGTGCCAACACGCGCGACGATCCGAAACTAACCGTGGGTAGCGAAATTGTCCGGGAGCTTCCCCGGCCATCATCAACGGATACTTTTAGTGACTGATAAGAAGCACCGAGCGGAAACACAGTTGATCCCATCCCTCTTTCAGGCCGCAAGACTGGCGCAGCACTGGCGCTGAGGTCTGTCGCCTTCACCTGTCCATTGCGTGCGACGTATTGTGATAGCGAACTGCCGCTGCGTTTGATCAGGTTCCGGGCCGGACCGCTTCCTTGAACAGCCGCCGAAACCGGATTCCTGGTAGGCGGTATTGCTGCCGCCTCAGTGGACGATGGCGTTTGTTCCGCTTGCACCTTCTGATTGATAGGCGCTGTTTGGCCGCCTGTCTGGGACGCGGGTGCTTGTGCTACCGGCGCCGATTCGCTACTTCGGGATCTCACATTCATCAGGACCACAACGAACCCAAACAGCAAAATCAATGTGGCAAAGGCAACCGAGCGCATGCCAAAGCCGTTGCCTGAGAAAACGCCGTTACGCGAAGATCGAGACGCAGCAAGCCGCGCGCGCAGCTTGAAATCAAAGTCAGCGGGCGCCTCGACGGTCCCGAGACTGGCCACCATTTCTTTGAGTTGCCTCTGCTCATCGGAAAACGTTGCGCACGCGCCGCAGTTTCTCAGGTGGTCGCGTGCCGGCGCGGCCAATATTTCGCCGCTTGCTGCTTCCTCAATTTCGCGACGCACGTTGCTACAGTCAATTCTCTTCATGGTATTCCTCAGAAATAAGCTTTCATCTTCTCTCGCAAAAATCCTCTTGCGCGGCTGATGCGTGACTTCACCGTGCCCTCACTGGTCTGCAGAATGCCGGCGATTTCCTCATAACTACGCCCTTCGACATCGCGCAAGATTAACGGCGCGCGGTATTTTTCAGGCAGCGTACTGATCGCTCGTGCAATTGCATTGCGCCGTTCAGAATCAACCAGTTCCTTATCCTGCAACGGCCGATCGTCTGCCGGATTAAACTCCTGAGGCTCTGCCCCATCCCGCGACTGGAAAAATCCGGTAAGTGAAACCAGCTTGCGGCGTTTTCGCTTCCGCAGTTCACTAATCGCCAGGTTCGTGGCGATGCGATAGATATAAGTTGAAAACGCATAGCTTGTCTGATAGCGCTCGGCCGCCCGATAAACTCTCACGAAAGTCTCCTGGGCCAGATCGACTGCGCCGTCGTAGTCATTCGTCATGCGATAGATGTAGCTCGTGATTTGATTCCGGTAGCGACTCACAAGTTCAGCGAACGCATCCTCGTCGCCCACCCGCGTCGCTTCCAACAACGCGTGGTCAGTGGTCGGGCTCGCGACCACAGGCCGCAAGGCAGCCGCAAAAGGGAGATTATCGATCGTGCTTACAGTGTCCATCAGGGCAGGTAGGCTCTTCCACGCGCTGACGAGCGTCCTTAATTTTTCGTTGGATTCGCTGCGTATGCAGGCGGCCTTCGAATCCGATTATACCCTGACCGACCAACTGGCCGCAGTTCATACACGCCCGAGGGGCGGCTCGGTTCCGAAAGGATGAGCGCGAGTTGTTTAGTCGAATTCAGCGGCAAACCGGTGGGTTTGCCCTGTCAGTCATGCAAAAGCGCGCCCCAAATCAAAAAGGACGCGCCGCTGACGGAAAGAATGTACGTGGGCCTTGCACAAAAAGTCGCCAATGACTGGCGCGGCTACTACCGTTCACAACATTGGCGTCTCATCACGCAGAGCGTTCTCATTAGCACCTTGGCTTTAGCCCGGTAATAAAAGAGGGTTCCACTTTCCTTAACCGTTTTAACGGTTTACCGCAGCGCCCGAAACCGTTGAAACGGTTGGACTGTTCAGTATTAAATCCGTGGTCACCGGGCTGAAGCCTCGGTGCTAATGAGAAACGCTCCGCGTCGACCCGTGATCGGACTTTTTGTGCAAGCTTGTGGATGCGAGGCCGGTTTACGCCTCCGGGCTCTTAAACACTGAATCATCGATCTTGATTCCGTAGGTGACAGTCATAATACGAGTCTCCACGGTGTCTCTCCCATTTTCAACCAGCACAGTCCGATAAGGGACCAGCGTGCTTTGAGCGTATCGATAATCGAAAAACTTGCGGACGAATTTAACCGGCGGACCGCCAGGTAACGGTTCCTCATATTCGAGCCAGAGAATGCGAAAACTCCTCGAACTGATGTAATACCGAGTGGACTGCTTTTCCTTGTCCACCAGGTCGAGCACATAGAGATCAATTCCCTTCTGCTTCTCTTTACCGATGAGAGTGAGAGTGGATCCATTTTCCTTGTAACGCAACAGCGTATCGATGCCGTGATGTTGTTGTGAAAGGAAAGTGTTGGCGGCGTCCTGACGAGGAGTAAATGCCGCGCCATTAATAATTCCCCATAGGTGTCCGTTTCCATAAATTAAGGAGTATTCCAGCGTCGGCGCCTTTTGATCCAACCGGACTTTGTCCTTCTCTATGCTTTCGCCACGAACGAAGCGGCGCTCGTATGAAGCCTCTTCGTTCCTGCCGTCCGTACCGTAACGGATGATCCGTCCTCGCTCGATCCCGTTGCGACGAATCTGATTCAGGACCGGCCTTGAACCAGAAATGAGTATCGTCGACTCCGCGACTTGTTCCGCGGTGACAGTCTTTTGCGGCTCGGCGGCGAACACACCGCCAGTGCCGGAAAAAATTCCCAAAAAGAGGGCGCCAAAAAGTAAAAGGGTGATGCCTAAACGATGCAAGTTAATCTCCCGGAAAAAGTGCGACGGTCCACACGCAAAGACTAGTTGACTAAAGCGGGCGGATTGTACCATACGCACACTTCTAAAACCGGCAGGGAAACGCCTTGAATTGATGCCTTTTTAGCGTCGCCGGGATGCCCCTGAGGTCTGAGAATTAGAGAAGCGCCAGGTGACCGTCGACGCAGACAATATCGCTTTAACCAGCCCGAACACGGCGCACACTTTGCGCAATTGACAAGCCTTCCGCTTAAATCGTAGTCTCCATGCTTTTCCAGCAGACCCTAAAAAGTAGCCCGAAACTAATGGCAGTTCAGTGTAATTTGAGCATAAGCATTCAAGCAGGATGGAGTGAGTTATGAAGAAGGTTGGCATCTTAGTTGGGCGTGAGAAGACTTTTCCAGAGGCCTTGATCAAGAACATAAACGAGCGCGGCAACGGCGAGGTTGTTGCCGAATATCTTAAGCTGGGTGGAATCAAACACGATGCACCGCCAGCGTACGATCTGGTCATCGATCGCATTTCCCATGAGGTGCCTTTTTATCGCGCCACGCTGAAGCGGATGGCGCTTGAAGGGACAGTCATCGTCAATAATCCGTTTTGGTGGTCCGCTGATGACAAGTTCTTTAATTACTCGCTGGCGAGCAAGCTTGGAGTAGTAGTGCCACGAACGGTGCTGCTGCCGCAGAAGGACTACATTCAAGGAATTACCAGCGAGAGTCTGCGCAATCTCGAGTTCCCACTTGACTGGCAAGCGATCGTCGACTATGTCGGTATGCCGGCCTTTCTCAAGCCCTTCGATGGTGGTGGCTGGAAGAATGTTTCGAAGGTTAACTCGCTCGAGGAATTGTGGACCGAATACGATCAGACGGGAACGCTTTGCATGACCTTGCAGGCAGCCGTTGACTTTGAGCAGTTTGTGCGCTGTTACTGCGTGGGCCAGGAAGAAGTAATGATCATGGCCTACGATCCGCGCAAGCCTTACCTGTCGGGCGAACAATATATCCACAATCCAGACTATCTATCGCCGAACCTGGCCGATCGCGTCACGAAAGACGTGCGCACGCTTTGCTCGGCGCTCGGATATGATCTGAACACGGTCGAGTTTGCAATCAAGGATGGCATTCCGTACGCGATAGATTTCATGAACCCCGCGCCTGACGCTGAACTTGCTTCGGTCGGCGAGTTTTACCATAACTGGATCACGAATGCGGTAACTGATTTAGTCTGTAAACGCTTGAGCGAGCAGTGTGAGCGCCCTCGGTATCGTTGGGACGCTTTGCTGAATCCCGCACCCATCAAGACTGAGGCAGTGGCTTCTCGGACCGAACAACAGTCGCGAACAATAGTGCCGAATGCGGAGGCGAAGGCAGCGAAGGCAGCGACGGCGGCTGCTGAAGCGAATGGCGTAACCGACGAGCGGAAATCAAAAACAACGTCGCGCTCCGGAACCAGGAAAGAAGGACGTTCGAAAACAACTTAAGCCACTTTTTGTCCTGTTGGTATTACTCGACCAGGCGCGGCGTGCTGCGCCGTCCCAGGAGCTTGATGCCAAACAAGCTGAGGATCCAGGCGAATAAAGATGAAGTGGCAAGCGACCAGCAAATACCGGCAAAGGACGAATCAAAGTAGGCTGCTATCAGCGCTACAAGAATGCTGACGTTCGTAACCCGCGCGGCAAGCCGCCTAATTCGCAGCGAATACTGTAACCAGTTTATGCGTCGCAACTCCGAATTAAGATAATCATCGTCGTCGTTGAGTTGCGCATAGTAATCCGCTTCGCGCCGGGCGTAGTCAACCAATGCTTTGTCCGAAGCAGCCATGCTCGCATCGCGATACTGATTGATCACATGCGCGAGTTTTCCGTCGCGCAAAGCAAGATTCGCAAGGCCGACGCGCGCTTTAAAGTTCCGCGGCTCTAAAGCCGAGGCCTTCTGAAGATTCCTTCGCGCGGCGTTGAGCTCTCCCCACTCAAGAAAAATTTCTCCAATCGACGTCAGTAACCACGGCTGGGCTGCGGCGCGCTGTGCCGCAAGTCGCAAAGCAGCGCGCGATCGCTGCAGTAGTTTTGCATCGCCGGCACTACTTGCCTGAGAACGCAGCAATCGAGAAAACTCAAAAAGCAGCCGGCCGTCGTTGGGCAGCGCTGTTAGCGCACGGCGAAACGCCTCGCGCGCTTCTGCCAGCCTGCCGGCAACTCTCAGCTTACTGCCCAACTCTCCCAAAAGCTGCGCGCGAGCTGGTTCCATGGCGGGTTCGCAATCCGGTTCGGCTACGTTACCCATGGCTGGCCGCTTGCTTCCGCCGAGCTTGAAATCCTGCGTTGCAGTTTCGAGAACATCAGAAGAAGCGAGTTGCAGTTCATTCACTTCAGCGTCGAGCTCTTTTGGGTCGCATAGGTAATCGCGTAGCTCCGTCGTTCTCAAATCCATTTTGTCCTGGTGAATCAACGGAAATAAAAGGCGGACCATATTGCGATAGCTTTGTCCCCCGGACGCAAATGTGAACTCAAGGTTCCTGCCGATAATCTGGGTGCGATAGCGATACCGAACCTTGCCACCCTTTTTGAGCGTTCGCACCGCCTGTGTCTCAACTCTTTCAAAATGCTCGATGCGCAATTGTTTCGGCCGAACACCAAGCAGCCTAAGTAAAGCGGGGGCAAATCCCCGGCGCGATAAGGTGTTGCCGTCAAATTCGATGCGGTCGCGCCACGCGAGAAAAGGAATAACGAGCCAGGCCAGGGCGACCACCGCGAGCGCAAAACTATCCCGTTCGGATCGCAGTAATAGAGCTGAGACAAATGTCAACACGCTGGCAGCCGCGAGATAAGAACCCGGCGACACGCGAACGCTCGCCAGGCGCGATCCTTTTCGTGGCAGGTCACGCTGGTTCGCAACTTCAGCCAGACTATTCAGGGTTTCAATTTGATCGGCTTCGTTCATTTGGCGGTTTCATTGGTGACGCCGCATTCGACGGGCACCTCCAGCGAAAATGTTCCATTGCTGCCGGGTTCAGTGTAGCGCAAGTCAGCAAACTGAACGAGCGTCTGAGTTGTACAGTTCGGATCTGCAACCTGCAAAACCGGAAATCTTGCGAAGCCTAAAAAGACTTGTGCGCGATAGTCCGCCTCGGCATGCGCAACAGCCGGAGATGAAAACGCGGCCGGCTTTTGATAACGAACGAGGTGCGCGGGTTTTGCGCCCTCGCCCAGCGCCAATTCAAAACGATATGCGGTCGTTTCAGTTTCAACTACACATAACCAACGAAGCGGATTGGCAAGCGTAGGCATCGCCGCCATCGCCACCGGATGCTCGTTCGTCGTCTTTGTGATCTCACTTGCCACAGCCGAAAGGCGGCGCAAGGCTAATGTGTGGACCACAAATAAACCTGCGACGTAAACAACCATTATCATGAGCGCAGCGCGCGGTATCTTTGCGCCCCAGCGCGGGCCCACCTGCCGTGTATAGAGAATAACAAGGCCAACCAATGCGGTTATCCAAATAATGCGCAACGGCAGGGCGTTCGCTAGTCCGCCGCGACCAGCGGGGCCGAAGAAAACCAGCAAGCTGGGAATTGCTGCCATTACGATCCAAACTGAAATCTGCATTCTCGTTCTTGCTGCTACAAGGAAAACAGCGCCACCGAGGACCAACCAGAAAACCGGGTCCATGATGAAAACTAAGTCCCCATAGAACCAACGCGAGTTCCATGGCAACAGGAACCGCACGCCGTAATTATTGCTCCAATCCAGCAACGGATGTGTGGCTGTTACCACGATAGAAGCAATCATCAGCCCGCGCAGTCGCGTTGCCGGCTTGCGCTTTCGCAATCTAGCAATCAACCAGACCCAGCCATGAAAGACGAGCGGCAGCGCGAGCGCCAGGGCAATCGTTCCTGCGATCGAATGAGTAATGCCGCGATGGTTTTGCAGGTAGGTCCAGCGTCCGCCGACCAGCGTCACAATGTCAGCGTCGGGTGAGTTAGCGGCGAGCACACACAGCACGGTGGCGCCCGGGGCAAGTTTTTCCAGACCAGCTTTTGCGGCAGCGAGTCCAACCAGGGAATGAGTCAGGTTGTCCATTCGCTGCCAACCTTAGCTTTCAGGATTGGAAAGATTGAGCACGAGTTAGAAAGGTATCAGAAGGGAGAATCCGTGGCAGGCGCCTCGGGAGTCAATTTGGCGTAACGATCTGGATCCAGCTTTTCGAGTTTTTCACTCGCCTGGCGAGCGGCGGCGGACGCCGGCAACGGGAGTCCGTCGCTGTCTTTTGCTTTGCGTGAAGGTTCGACGATATTAAACAACAAATCCGCCGCTTCCTTTTTCTTGCCT
Organism: Blastocatellia bacterium; assembly: GCA_013697915.1. Classification (GTDB taxonomy): domain Bacteria; phylum Acidobacteriota; class Blastocatellia; order Pyrinomonadales; family Pyrinomonadaceae; genus PSRF01. The sequence continues at coordinate 25,164 of JACCVY010000054.1, forward strand.
TGTTTTTCGTAGACCGCAGCCAAACGCAAATTCGCAGTCTCAGGAGTGATCACGGGGCTATTCTTTTGCGCAATCTGGGCGTAGAGCTGAGCCGCCTCGTCGTATCTTGTGTCCGACTCTTTTGCCTGCGCCAAAGCAAACGTCGAGAGAACTGAAACCTCGGGCACGTTGCTTTTGGTCATCTCAGTCAGCTCAGCCAATCCCTTTTCGCGGTCGCTGTAGAGCAAATTTGCGGCAATGAAATAACGGGCTTCAGCACGGTAAGGGTCGCCATACTTGGCAGCGACTTTCTGAAACTCTTCAATCGCTTTTTGCGCTCGCTCCTGCTCGCTGTTGAACGTGGGACCGCTGGGACTAACGGGTGGAGGATTCAGCGGGTTGGTAACCGGCGCACTGGTAATGGCAATAGCTCGGCCCAGGGCGCGCTGCGCTTCATCTGTCTTGCGATGGCGCCAGTTCAACCAAAAGCCAACCAGCACCGCTAAGACAATGACGCCAACTATTCCATAAAGGAGAGCCTTGCCTCTGCCTTCCAGACGGTCGGTTACACGGTCGAAAACTTTTCCCGCGGTATCGCGAAATTTATCGTGCTGCAATTCGCGGGCGCGTTTCTTGTTGTACTTTGCCACTTATTTTTCTCTCGCAAGTTCCCATAGTGAACTGCGTTCTTTGGGGTGTATGATTCGAGAAACAGTAACTCTAGTGGGTGCTCAGAAAACTTGTCAAGCAGGGTGCTTGTATAGTATTCCAGGCGCGAAAAACAAAATTAGCATCCAAGCAGAGACCATGGGATTCGAATTGGGAACAAACTGCAACCAAGCGGTGTCTAACCGCTCGCCTGTCCGTAAATGGGCAGGAACCCGCTCCTCCAATTCCGGCCCGAGGGGTAACAGGTGAGCTACGGAGAGCCAATAGCCCTCGGCGGGCAAATGGAGATGGAGCAGGTTGCGATTGCGGCCTCGGTCGGCTTGCGTCCGTCGGCTAACCAGGAGTTCATTGAAAGATTAAAGCGGGGGGAAGCGGCAGCGTTTGAGGAATTGGTCGCCGAACGTTCTGGCGAAATTTACGGTCTGCTGTTTCGCCTGACTGAGAATAGTGAAGAAGCCCGCGACCTGACGCAGGAGACTTTTCTGCGGGCTTTCCAGAACATCGATCGTTTTCGCGGCGAGGCGGATGTTCGCACCTGGATTTATCGGATCGCCATCAACCAGGCGCGTAACCGGTTTCGCTGGTGGCGCAGACGCAGGCGCGATGCGACGGTTTCGTTAGACCAGAAGCAGGGCGAGTCTGGACAAACCATTAGCGGCACGCTCGCCGAGCCATCGCAGAATCCCGAGCAGCAAACCCTGGCGCGCGAACGTGAATTGGCATTGCGATCGGCGTTGCAGCGGTTGGGCCAGGCTTATCGGGAAACGGTAATCCTCCGAGATATCGAAGGATTTACTTACGAAGAAATTGCCGAGACGCTGGAAATCAATGTCGGCACTGTAAAGTCAAGACTGGCGCGCGGACGCCACGAGCTGCGAAAGAAGTTGGAAGGATCTTTGTAAATCGTCAGTCGTCATTTGTTAGTGGTCAGTGGCATTGTCCGCGTAAATTGCAACTGACACCTGGCGACTGACCACTGACGAACATTGGATGGTCGACCCGCCCCGGTTCACAAAACTCGGTGCCAAATGGGTCGAAGTGAGAAAGCGAGTCTGAGGACAAAGTGAGTTTACGATGAAGCGAATTTGAAACGTGGCCAGCAACACCCGTTACAGCATCGCCCAAGTCGGAATTGCTTGACTCCACAGAAGACGCCTGAGTTGCTTCTTTTTATGCAACAGCCGGGGTCGGCCGGCCATCCTGGACATTGCCGATTGCCAATTGCCGATTGCCGATTGGAATCACTTTTCATGTACCGCGGATAAATTGGCAATCGGAAATCGGAAATACAGTTATGAGCTGCCACGAAACAAATCGATCATTGTCGCATTACGTGGATGATGAACTGTCCGCTGCTCAGCGCGCACTAGTCGAGACTCATCTTGATTCCTGTCCTGTGTGTCGCGCGGAGCTCGCTGAACTGCGCACGATCAGAAATAGCCTGCGCCAATTTGCTCGGCCAATAGCTCCGTCGTCTCTGGTTCCGGCGATAAACGATGCGTTGATGATCGAAGCGGCGGCACGTCGCCAGTCTCCCGCCCCCAGTCTGCGTGAACAGCTCATAAACTGGATCGAGCCGCGCCTGATGCCCTACAGCGTCGGGTCACTGGCTTCCGTGATTCTTTTCACCGCCATGCTCGTCGGCCTGCGACCACATTTCATCGCGCTACGCGAAGCGGCAAGACAAAACGATTCCGTTCTCGTTGCTGAAACGAATAGGATTTACGATTTGACCCGGCCGGTTACACCCGAAGACTTCTCTGCTCGACGCGCGCCGTTTGCCGAACAATCCCCCAGTCTCAATCCTGGCGGTGCCCTGGCAACCTTGACTGGACACTACGCACAGCCGCGGATCGGCCAGCTTCAGGAAGGCGACGACATGATTGTGGTCGCAGATGTTTTCAGTAATGGCGCCGCGTCCCTGGCGGACGTGGTACAAGCCCCACGCGACCGGCAGATGCTGGCTGATTTCGAAGTTGCATTACGACAGAGCACGGCCTTTGTACCGGCCTCGCTCGATCGTCGTCCGGACACAATGCGCGTCGTTTTCACCCTGCAAAAGGTTGATGTGCGCGATAGAAGTTTTTGAGAAAGTTCTCAATTCAAGTTTGAAGAGCAACAGAACATTGTTTAGTGCTTCGCCCCGGCGGGGTGAGATGTTTATAGCCCGGCGGTCCTTTCTTCATTCAATCCGAAGCTCCGATAGGAGCGCAATCGTTTTTGTCTCCGCTGGCAAAGGTTAGGCTGCCGGCTTTCGCTCCTAAAGGAGCGAATCTTTGGGGTTTGCGTTGGTCGCTATAAACATCTCGCTCCACTGGAGCGAAAACCAATTGAGCTGTTGTACTTGTAAGTTAAATTCAGCGATCGCCTGACCCACAACCTCTATCCCGGCTCCTGACATTTTCATTCCTCTCGCTCCAACTGTAGTGTCATCGTACTTAGCGGTCCTTTCGCTGTCCTTAGCGCTCATGCTGTTCCTGCCCAAGAACTTCACGTCAAATAACAGAAAGACATCGCAATGCAACGCAAAGTAAGCCGCGCCAATCCTCTTCCGAGCACCTGCTGTTGTTAGCAAATTAAAATGTCCGGTGTTATTAGCAAGTGAAGTGTCCGATCGGTTCATTTCGTCTCCAGCAGTAGAAGCTGTGGGAATGTGGGAAAGTCAGGCGGCTTTTTGGCCTGACTT
>JACCVY010000065.1 GCA_013697915.1 Blastocatellia bacterium
GGTGTGTTCTTACGCTCGGTGCGGAGCCAAAGATCGTATTTCTCAAAGACCGCGATGACGTCCGCCTCCAGGGAAGAAATGGAAACGAGCGGCCTGATCCTTCTCTTGCACTCTTCCAAGGTCTCGTCCTTCGAGGGATCCAACAGGAGTTCGCCGAGTTGGTGAAGACAGTGGCGCACGTACACGAACCTCGCGCCCGGCAATTCGGATTTAAGTTTGAGGATGCTCCCCCAAGTGAGCGGCCCGTCGAAGCGATAGGTTTGCAGGAATCTGCCGAAGTCCCTGAAGCGGCGGCGAGCCTCCTCGTCGGCCGTCTCCCAATCGATTAACCCAGCGAGGTGACTGAACAGAGTTCGGTTGTACTCGTTCGATATGCTCACTGTTTCGAGGTTCTTTTGCAGCCCTCTCGGCGCGTAACCGATCGTGTAGCAGCGATTACAGAGCTTGGCCTTCTTTAGTACGTACTGTTTGTCCTTGCCGCAGCCGGAGCATCGGCCCTCACCACGATTGACCTTCGTCTGACATGGCTTGCAGTATTCTCCGCCCAGCTTCGCAAGCGGTTTGGTCCTCCCGCACCTGGCACACTCGACCTCAGTACATCGTCTCGCTTTCTTAACGCAGTCTGGACAGACGCCAGCTCCCTCAGTCAGGAACCGCTTCTCTAAGCTGCATACGCCGCAGATGGCCTTCGGCTCATGCTTGTGGCAGGTTTGGCAAATCATTCGTTCGAGCGATACGATCTTTAGGCGCCTGCGACACCGCTTGCACTCAGCAACGGGAAACTCTCTAGTCTTTGCCCTACGCAAATCCGTTACTCCTTGGATCTCAATCTATCTTTGTAAAGCGTTCTTGGGTCGGTGAATGTCGCCCGCAAGGACTTTGGCTTTCCCGTGCTCTGACCTTGAACAGTTTCATCTGGCGCCTTCACAAATTCGTCGACGGGCTCGGCGGCTTTAGGTTCGTATAACGGTGATGGCTTCTTACCTTCTAACCTGTCTTTCGCCCACTGCCGTGTTCGCGCCGGATTCGGATTGCAAACGTAGAAAGCGTCAGAACGGCAGTTGAATACATCGCACAGCAGTTGAATCGTTTCTACGCGCGGTGCAGCTGGCGAGCCTCGCATGAGCGCCCTTAGAGCTTGCACCGTCAAGATCACTCCCGACTGCTCCTGGATCAATGCCTGAAGCTGAAGAGCGGTGGTGATCTGATGGTTTTTTTTCGCAAGTCCCTTAAGGTCCCACACTACTGCATCCACTCCCTTCTCGGTTGTAGACCATCGCACGGAAACCCATCTTGCCTGGCCTCAGTCCACGCGCTTCCTTCATTGACGACCACCTGTTCTTGCCCCTGGATCTGATGTAGAGAAGCGTCGACGAGGGGCTGACGTGTCCGAGTAACTCCATCAATTCACAGAACTGATCGGGGTTTGCCTCAAGGTAATTAGTTGCGAAACTCGCGCGCAGGTCGTGAATTGTCAGATTCGGCGGGAGGTTTACACCATGCTTGCGGGCAACCTCTATCAGTCGTGTAAAGCTGTCTCGTAGTGCGCCGTAAGAAAGTCTTTCGCCCCTCAAACTCAGAAACAGCGCTGGCTCAACCAAGTGGTTGCGGAAGCGCGGTCGCACTTCTCGGTCGTATTGCATAAGTGTGAGCAGTGCCGGATCCGTCAGGGGCATCAACCGCGTCTGCGGGCCTGATGAGTTGCACCCCTTGCCGTAGCGTGTCTGTATCACTCTTTTGTCATAGAAGATGTCCCTATCGTCACCGAGGGCGTCGAGATTGAGGATTTCAATGGAGCGCATGCCGGTCTCGGTAATCAGCATCACGATCGTATAGAGCCGTCCTACCGTAGAATTCCTATTCGTCAGGCCGGGGTAAACTTCTCGCAGGAAGACCAGCAGCTCCAGAATCTGCTCCGGCGTCAGAAAAAACTTTTCGGCGCGCAAAATATCCCGGCTATGGAGTGGGTATTCGACCCCAGTGAAGGGGTTTTCGATTGGGCCGTATTTAGCCGAGATTGTTTGCAGCCCATCAATAAACGGGGAAGCGAGTGTGCTGATGAACAGGCGTTCAAGCTGCGTGGCATAAGCTCTCACCGTCGTAGACCGCAGACAAACTTTGTTGTCGTCATCGACGGCGCTAAGCGTCAGTAAGAATTCCTTGATACGCTTGCGCCCTTCGAAAGGCTCCATGGCTTCCCAAATGTAGAGTTGATGTTCACCGCTCTCGTCCCGCACCCGGATCTTTTCAAACCAGCGCTGGATGAACCAACAGGCGCCGTCTATTGTTCTCTGGCTTAATCCACGAGTGATGTAGGTGTCAAAGTAGTTTTGTAGGATTTGCTTATGATCTTTCAGCATCTCTTGCTGTGATCGTGGGGGAGTGTCGACTGTGACAGGATCTAAATGAGACATTGAGATAGCTTCCTTTCGGTCAATTGTATTAATCGAAAACCTTGAGCACTGTCCTTTAATAGAGAGGAGCCTCAATCATCTATTTCGCAACTTTGGCCACTACGCAAAATGGCAAGATTGTTGTTCACTGTGACAGCAGATGGGAGTA
>JACCVY010000068.1 GCA_013697915.1 Blastocatellia bacterium
GTATATTGAGCGAGAGTGATTTTATTAGTCGAAGTTTCAAGGTAGTCATAGTATCTGAATTCTTTATCCATCAAATAGGAGAATAACAGTGCGCCGAATACATCTTTGCCGCCGCGATTGCCGCGCAGGTCAATAATCAGATTTGAAATGTTCTTCTCCTTTATTTCCTGAAAAGCGGCTTCCATAAATTTTCGATAATCTTGACCGGCTTTCGTTATTACACTTTCATTAAAACTTTTGATTGTGAGGAGCGCGGTCTGCGATTCGGGCAAAACTTCTAAGCGCAGGGGCCTTTTACCATCGTCAATGCGGGCAAGCACCTTCGCCTCATTTTCGATAATGGGCGGCACATTAATCTTTTTCTTTTGTCTTTTCGCCGCGTCGTAGTATTCGACATTGAAGGAGTCCGGCTGCTCTATGAAAAGGTTGTAGTATAACTTGAATCGTTGACTCAATCGCTGGTATTTGCCCGTTTTGATGTCTCCATCTGCCTCTAAATGAGCAAAGATGGTGCGCGTAATGCCGGACATTTTTTTCCCGTTGATGGAAAGCAATTCGCTGCCGAGCGTGATTGCATTATCGGGACTTGAAACAATGTATGCCTTTCCCTTCATAAACCGCAGATTGAGCGGAAACGTCTTGAGATAACTCATTAACTCGCGGGAGGGCAGGCTGCCCGTATGATCGTCTTTAATTGCGCTCACAATGGACGCTACAATGGGGAAAAACTCCCTTTCCGTCATCTCTCTATTCAACAGTTTGAAGGCTTTTTCGAAATCGGCATCAAGCACCTTCTTATCCGTATAACGATACAAACCCGGATGAGCCTCTTCAAGAACCTTCCGCAAGATAAGAAAATCTTCTTGTAATTGTTTTGCCTGAAACTTTCGATTGACCTTAGAAGTTGTGGGAGTTACCTCTTGGGCTAAACCCAACGGGGCTTGCAACAAAATACCAACTACGCCCGCAAGGACGAGGCGAAATTTATAAAAGGTCATACGCATTCGGCTATCCATAGTTTTATCTCCGTAAAACTCCGTAAAGTAAAAGTAAGCGCCCAGCGCTGGGCATCAGCGGCGCGCACGAACCGCCGCCAGCGATAAGCCTTGCATGAGAGACATGCTGATTGCGTGCTGTGGGTCAGGCGAGGCTTTGTTAGGCGGAGGCATGCAGGGTCATGCACTAGGCCATGACCTATGGGCCTTGTATGGATGATTCAAAACAGCGGCGCACGCTCTTCGTTCTGTCAGACCCTACTCAGTTCGTAGACCGGCAACCAGCTCACGCTTCACTGCCGGCTTTACAGCTTTTTTGCAATCACATCTTTCAGCGCGCGATTCTCAAGCGACAAGTCAGCATACATTTGTTTCAATCGCCCATTTTCTTCCTCGAGCTCACGCAACCGTCGAATGTCAGCCGCTTCCATCCCACCGTACTTTGTCTTCCATTTGTAATAAGTCGCATCGCTGACTTCGTGCCCCCGACAGACATCTCTGACCGTCCGTCCGGCTTCCACTGCTTTCAAGATCGCGATGATCTGGTGTTCACTGAATTTGCTCTTTTTCACTTTGGCCTCCTGGCGTCATACTCGCCCGGAAACCTCTACTTTTCAACGGTCCGGTTTTTGGGGAGGGTTACACCTAAGCGCGGAGAATTGGATTGCCTTAGGCCGGCCCTCCTCTCAGGCTCGATTCGGCAAAAGGCAATCAGAGGTGGAGTCGCAAGCTGGCGTAGTCAACGGCGATGCCACCATAAGATAGAGATAGTCCCTCCACCTCCGGTCTGGCAAAACGGTAACTCTGCTCATGGAAGAGAGGCAGAAGCAGCCGATCGCGCGCGATGATTTCTTCGATCTGTCGATAGACAGCGTGCCGCGCTGCCGGTGACGTTTCTGATCTTCCTCGCGCAATAAGACGATCGACTTCCGGTGAACCACAAAGTTGTCCTAACAATCCTGCTTTGCTGTCCAGGATGTTAGCGAAGGTATCCGCATCCGGATAGTCTGCCGCCCAGCGCCCCAGTACAACGTCGACTGAACCCTGCAGCGTCGCTTCCCGCCATTCGTCCATTGTCTTATTCATAGGACGAATATTTATGTGGTGTTCGCGAAAAAAGCGCGAGATGTCGCGCGAGAAAGCGACGTATTCTCCGAAGAACACCGGATTAAGGACAGCAGTCAATTCCATTTCAACGGCTTGTTGCTCGGACACGGCCGCTGAAGTCACCGGCGTTCTTGGCACGTATGAGGAATCGTGACCCAGAAGGCCGGGCGGGATGAGTCCGTGTGCCGGAATCGCGAGCCGGCCAACGGTTTGACGAACCATACTCGCGACATCAATAGACTGGGCCAGCACCTGGCGCAAGTGTTTGTCTTTCAAGGGTCCGCGGTGGCAGTTGAATACAGCGTAGTAAGTTATCAGCCGCGGTACTTCATGATAGCCGGAAGCAAACTCAGGCTCGCGCCGCAGAGATTCTGCGTCTGCGGGCAACAGATCCGACGCCAGCGAGAAGCGGCCGGAACGGAACTCAGCGAGGATCTCCGCTGGTGGAACACCGAAGCTGAACGTGAGTCCTTCGATCTTGGGATAGCCTTTACGCCAGTAGCTCTTATTTCGTTCCAGATCGAGGCGAACGCCCGGCTCAAACTTTACTACGCGAAAGGGTCCAGTTCCGACGCTGCCCTCTTGCCAGCTTTCGCCAAACTTCTCATTACCCTCGGGGACAATAGCTGCAGCGTGATATGAAATGAGTGCCGGAAAGAACGATACCGGTTCATCGAGATCGATCGTAAACTCATCGGCGGAGTGAATTCGGAAGCCGGCGAGATCAGATTGCTCTCCATTAAGAAGCGCCTTGGCGCCGTGAATGGATGAATAGAAGAAACGCCCGTTACTCTCTGGATTCAGCAGCAGCCTTTCGAACGAGTAGCGAACATCGCGCGCTGTCAATTTGCGTCCATCATGGAACCGGACATCATCTCTTAGGCGAAAGCGATATCTTTTTCCTCCTTGTTCAGATTTGAAATCAGCCGCCAACCAGGGAACGATCCTCGCGCCACCAATGTCGCGAGTTAGTGTTTCGAAGATGTTTGGCAGCACCTCGGCATCTTCAATCGTGCCCGCGAGTGACGGATCAAGCCGATGCAGGGTTCCGGTAATCGGTACTTCAATCGTTCCCCCGCCCGCGCGGAGAGTATCCGTCGCTTTAATAGCTGATTCTAATTTCCCTATTACACCGTAGTTTACATAAGGAGCACTACCTCGAAGGTTAAGTCCCAGAACCTTGGAGTTAGCAAGTCGGTAATCGACGTCATGAAACAGCGGTAATACCATTCCCGATTCCTGTAAAAAAGTTTCGTACTTCCTATACAGCGACGCTCTAACTCCTGGTCGACTTTCGGTACGCGCCTCTTCGAGGATTTGATCCCCATCCTTTGATGAAACATAGGAACGGTAAAGACCAATACGTGAATGGAAAAGACCATAGGTAAAATCATCCGGGTCGTCATAGTCCGCGTTCCATCTGCCGATGAATAAATCTATGCCGGTATTGTTCTGGAAAGATTCCAGGTACGACGCCATCGTAGGAGTCACAACTTCAACTTTTACACCTAAGTCTGACCAGATTGAGAGCAGACTCGTCAGCAGCGATTTATAGCGATCGAGAAATAGCGGGTGTGCGGCTGCCTTTAACGTAATTGGAACATTGAGACCGGTGAGGCCAAGCATAGACATCGCCTCGTCCCGTGTAAGTGTCTGGCGTCTCCTGCCCGCATCGTACCCAAGTAAACCGGGTGGAATTAGGCACACAGCAGGTTGCGCAAAGCGACCTAATGTTTGCCAAACTACATCATGGGTGCGCACGATTCCTGCCAAAGCCCGACGAAGGTCTGCGTTCTGTGCGACCGAACCACTCGTAGTATTGAATATCAGAAAATAAGTATTCTTACGGGGAGACTCGACCAGACCGCCCCGGAAGCGAGCGTCTCGCAAGAACTCATCAAGATCCTGCGGCGACAAATCGCGTGCGAGATCAATGGAGCCTAAGCGCACGCCAGACGCTATCTCGGAAGCACTTAAGCCCGCGCGAAATTCGACTTCGTCAAGAAGAGCGGAAGAGCCCTTCCAGTATCGTTCATTGCGCTGAAGCAGAATCCGATCAGGGCTATACGAAGCCATTCGAAACGGACCCGTGCCGATTAAAATATCATTAGCCTTTTCTTCATTGTCCTTTAGAGTGATACCGGTTTTGTAATCTGTTAATAGCGCGGGATAAATCGATAGCGGCTCAGGCAATTGTATTTCCAATCTAAAATCTGAGTGGGCCACGATTGCGGGTAAATCCTCCTCTTCGCTTTTGCCGAATTCCGCCGCACCGCGGATAGCAGCCAAACCTGGAGGAAGTTCCCGCGCCGATTTGATGCTTCGCTGAAACGAATCTTTCACTGACAAAGCAGTCAAGGGTTTGTCGTTCTGGAAACGCACGTTTTCTCTGAGAGTGAAAAACACTGAGGTGCCGTTGTCGGACACTTCCCATTTCTCGCAAAGAACCGGAATTAAGTTGCCTTCCGGATCGGTAGCTAAAAGGGTTTCAAAAACATTCGCCAGGATTTCCTGTTCTTCAACTAATTCCATGTTGACAGGATCGATGTCGCCAAGCGGCGTTGGCATCGCGACAACCAGTTTGCCGCCTTGGGGTAGTTCTTTATCTGTTTCACTTTCTTTAGGTGCGGGTGCCAACGAAACAGCCTCTTCGAGATAGGCATTGGCTTTCTCATACTCTCCACGTAGGTTCGCAAGCGTGGCAGCCAAAGAGAGCACATGCCTCAGGCTTTCTTTATCGTCAACAGCGCGCGCCGCCTTAATAACTTGCTGCACTAGCCGAGTCGTCTCTTCGACCTTTCTTGCCTGCCATGCAGTCTCCGCTGCAAGCAGTAGCGCATTCACCGCACGCGCTTTATGACCCTCGCGTTCGAGGATCCGTGCGGCACTTTCCGCCTCCTTCAATGCGGCTTCGACATCTCCGCCAACTCGGTACGCCTGAGCGAGCAGCATTCGCGCGTCTCCCTCTAGCGCTGAATCACCTTCCCATTCTTCATCGAGAAACTCGAGTACAGTCTTCGCGGCGCGGGCTGCCTCTTCCGGACTGAAAGCATCGAGCGCAGCCTTGGCTAAACGCAGCCCATACTCAACTGTCTTGTCTGGCACGTCACCAAGAGAGAAGTGGTGGACCAATTGCGGATAGACCCGTTCAAGCCTTCCAGCATGTCGCTTCTCAACTTCCTCGGCATACTTGCGATGTAACGACCTTCGCTTGCGCCGCGAAATTGCACCGTACAGCACGTCGCGAACGACACCGCTCGAAAACGTCAAACGGTCCCCGCGCGACTCGCGCTCTTCCTCGAGTAGTCCCTCTTCGACCAGATGGTCAATCGCATCCTCAACATCTTTTGCGCCGGCCAGGGCTTCCAAATCGCGAGCGTCAAATGCTTTGCCGATTACCGAAGCAATCGATAACACTTCGCGCAGTTCTTCGGGAAGGCGCTCAATGCGCCTTTCAACGGCCTGCTGAATGGTCGCCGGCAAATCGCCGGTTGAGAGATCGGTCGCCGCACCCAAACTCCAAGCGCCGGTTTGATCCTTTGAGATACCTCCGGAATCGAGGAGAGAACGAACCAGCTCCTTCGTAAAGAACGGATTACCCTCAGTCCCTTCGTAAAGTTTTTCGACGAGACTTTCGGCCAGTTTAGGGCCACCGATCAGCGTCTCGAGAAACAAGCGATGTTCCGCTGGTGAGAACGGCTCGAGGGCGACGGCTAAGAAACGTCGATCGCCGCGGAAACTATCCAACATGCGGAGCAGCGGATGAGATCGGCTATCTACTTCGCTTGTCCGGTAGGTGCCCACGATCAGTGTAGGTGTGGGTCCTAATCGTCGAACGATGTATTGCAGTGCCTCGATGGAGATCTCGGCCGCGTGTAAATCTTCCAGGAAAAGGATCAACGGCTTACCCGCTGCCAGCCGCGTCAGGGTTCGCGCCAGTAGCTCAAAAATCTGAGTGCGATTCTCGGGGCCTTGTGATCCGCCTGCAGCGGTTTGGGCCAACTTTGAATCGCCGATCGCGGCGCTGCGAATCTCACTTATTTCCGTGAGCATAGGAAACAACGACACGAGATCAGGCGCTACGTCAGAAAGCTCGAGCTTGTTGTTGGGCGAGCTGGAGGTATCACTTTGCCGGAAGTATTCCTGAATGGCTTCACAAAATCCCTGATACGGAAACGCGCCGTCCTGCTCGATAGATCTGCCATGAAGCACCAGCAGCTTTCGGGCCTTCGCAAGGTTCTCGATTTCGTCAAGCAGACGTGTCTTGCCTACGCCGGGCTCACCGGATACGACGACGAATTGGCATTCACCGCTGATTGCGGCATTAAGGCGCAGTTGTAACTCGGCTTGTTCTTTCTCTCGGCCGATAAAAGGAGACAGAGCTACCCGCGGCAATATCAGCGTTTTTGTCATAACCACTGATTTGCCAAGGTCGCTTTGGTGTAGTCCCGTTTGGCAACGACGTAAAGAATCAGCGACCTCACTCGCGTGTTGTGGTCTTTTGGCTGGATCTTTCGCTATGCACGCAAGTATGACTTCCTCGAGTTGTTCATTAATATCCGCGCCCAACAAGCGCGGCGACTGGGGAATCTCATGAACTATGCGATAAAGAATCGACTGCAGCTCACCTGAGAATGGCGGTTCGCCGGTGAGGCATTCGTAAAGGACAGTTCCGAGAGAGTAAATGTCGCTTCGATGGTCTACTGCGGTTGCTGCGACCTGCTCGGGACTCATGTATGAGAGCGTGCCGGCAATAGTTCCGGTTTTAGTGATGCGACTTTCCGTCGCCCCTCGCGCCAGTCCAAAGTCCATGACGCGAACTCTAAGCCGACGGCGATCGTCTCGCACCACCATGATATTTTCCGGCTTTATATCACGGTGAAATACCCCTCTTGAGTGACTATAATCGAGTGCTTCAGCAACCTGAATACCGATGTCCAGAACTTCGCCGAGCGTGAGCGCACCTTCGCGCTGGAACCAGCGCAGATTCGTTCCCTCGACGACTGGCATGACAAAGAATAACGATCCTTCGTGCTTGCCAAAATCGAAGATCGGTACGATTGCGGGATGATCCATCTGAGCCACGAGCTGCGCCTCGCGCTGGAAACGCTGTTCCGTTTCCGGGCTTAGGAGTGTGGGTGGAATAAGCTTGATCGCGACTTCGCGATTCAGTAAAGGATCATGCGCGCGATAAACGACGCCCATTCCTCCGTGCCCCAATTCGGATCTAATGTCGTATCGGTTCGAAAGCGTTTGACCGATCATCTGACCTCCATAAACGAATTCTCAAACAGGTGTGAGCCTAATCGTGAGGAGTATGCATGAGGAAGGCGCCCAAATTAAACCGTTTTGTCCCTCTTAAGTTGTTAGATTAAAGGCGACGATCGGAATCGAACCGATGAATAAGGGTTTTGCAGAAATTTTCAGCCGCCTTTCACAGAAGGACACAGAATACCAAGTAGGGACAAAGACAACAACTTCGCTTTTTTCATGTTCTTCCTTGGCTTTCAGCGAATGCAGGTATTTACTACATTTTTTACTACAGTCAAACTTCTAGGATCTGGGCCAGAACCTAGCTGTTGAATTATGCCCATCGCCACTGCCAGTACCCACTGCCAAGAAAGATTGACTCGACCCAGTTAATTAAAATATCCTTCGCCACCACGTTCAAAAGTTTGGCTATCTAGCTCTGTAGCCGTCTAGCTGTACTTCAACCCGGCTCTAATTGCACAACCCCTTTTTGTCTATTAAGCCGTCAACGCCCCAAGCGGAAAGGGAACGCCCATAAAAAACAAACACAAAAGTGCTGAATCTTTAAAGCAGAAATATCGTGTCCGCGACAAAAACGGCACCGGAAACCTTCGCCTGCCCGCCTGCGTACTAAACGATGCAAGTTAATCCTTTATTTTGGAGGCCCTGACCTCCGGTTCTGCCAGTTGGCAGTTAACCCTTTTGAGCCCGGTTGCTTCACTAATCCAAGGAGATGATTATGCGTAGAGTCCTGCTTATGCTGGCCGGATTGGCCCTGCTAGCCGTCCCTGCTTCGGCGCAGACCGCCGATGAGATCGTAGCCAAATACATCAAGACCGTCGGCGGCGCCGATAAGATTCAGTCGGTAAAGACGCTGCGAAAACTGGGTACCTTTAACGGCGGCGGCGGTTTTGAGGCGCCTATCGTGGAAGAGAACAAGCGCAACAACATGGTGCGCCAGGAATTCTCGCTCCAGGGATTGACTGCGGTTAACGCTTACGACGGCCACACCGGTTGGAAGATCGAACCGTGGCAGGGCAAGAAAGACGCGGAACCGCTCGGCGAGGAAGCGATGAAACAGATCGTCGAAGATTCTGACTTCGATGGTCCACTCGTCAACTACCAGCAAAAAGGAAACAAAGTCGAGTTTCTCGGCATGGAGCCAGTCGAAGGCACCGACGCTTTCAAGTTGAAAGTGACACTCGCCAGCGGCGACGTTCGTTACTACTTTATGGACACCGATTACTACGTTCCGATCAAGATCGAGACGAAGCGAATGATTCGGGGCGCCGAGCGCGAATACGAAACATCTTTAGGCGACTACAAAGAAGTAAGTGGCTGGTACATGCCGTTCTCAGTTGAGAGCAACGTTAAGGGCAATCCCAACCGCGCAAAGGTCACTTATCAAAAGATCGAAGCCAACGTGCCGATTGATGATACGCGTTTCCACATGCCGGCGGTGAACGCCAGCGCGCAGCCCGGCACCAAACCACCGGACGCTGCCGACACTTTGCCAAAGAGAACTGACGAAAAGAAAACGCCGGCCAAACCTCCGACCAAGCCGTAACAGGTATCCGAACCTATTTCACTAAAAGAAGAAGATCCCAAACAGAAAAGGCCCGAGAGCGATGAAAACTATCACCAGCTGTTTAGCGACAATTGTTTGTTTGTGCTTGTGTACATTTAGTGCGTTTGCCCAAACGCCGCAACCTACGCCGGTCAAGGTGGACTCGGAAACGATATCCGGGTTGGGCGCGCGCAATATTGGTTCAGCCGCGATGAGCGGACGCATCGCTGCGGTCGATGCGATACGCGAAGGTCAGCGCCTGACTGTGTATGTTGGCGCCGCCAGTGGCGGCGTTTGGAAGTCGGTTAACGGTGGTACCAGTTTCAAACCTGTCTTTGATAAGCAGCCGGTGCAATCGATCGGCGCAGTCACCATCGACCCTAAGAACCCAAAAGTGATCTGGGTGGGCACCGGTGAATCCTGGACGCGCAATAGCGTGTCAGTCGGTGATGGCGTTTACAAATCCGTTGATGGCGGCGACAACTGGACCAACGTCGGATTGAACAACTCCGAGCGCATTGCAAAAATCCTGGTTGATCCCAGCAACACCAACAACGTTTATGTCTGCACGCCCGGCAAGCTCTGGAGCGACAGCGACGATCGGGGAGTCTATAAAACTACCGATGGCGGAAAGACATGGATCAAAGTTCTTAAGGGCGCGAATGCTTCGACCGGGTGCTCGATGATGTCGATGGACAAGTCCAACCCGCAGACGATCTACGCGGGTATGTGGGACTTTCGTCGCAAGGGCTGGACTTTCCGTTCTGGTGGAGATGGTGCTAATGCTGCGAGCGGCAGCGGTTTGTTTAAAAGTACCAACGGCGGCGCGAACTGGAGTGAACTCGATCAAAACTCTGCGAAGGGCTTACCGGCAAAACCCTGGGGCCGCATAGCCGTCGCGGTTGCTCCTTCAAAACCGAATGTTGTCTATGCCTTTATTGAAGCCGAAATGCCGAAAGGTGGTTTGTACCGGTCGGATGACAACGGCGCGACCTGGACCGCGCTTGATCGCAGCGCGAACATGGTTTGGCGTCCCTTCTATTTTGCAAACTTGATCGTTGATCCGAAAGATGAGAATAAAATTTACAAGCCGGATGGACCGCTGATTGCGAGCAATGATGGGGGTAAGAGCTTTAGTAACATCTCTGGAGGCGCGCACGGCGACTTTCACGACGTTTGGGTCGATCCAAATAATAGCGATCACCTGATCACCGGTGACGATGGTGGCCTTTGGTATTCATATGACGGCGGCAATCGTTGGTGGAAAGCAGACAACCTCCCGGTTTCGCAGTTCTATCACGTGAGCCTCGACATGGACATGCCTTACCACGTCTATGGCGGTTTGCAGGACAACAGTTCCTGGGTCGGTGATTCCGCTTATCCGGGTGGTATTACCAGCAGCCGTTGGGAAAACATGTACGGTGGCGACGGCTTCTGGATGTTTGCTGATCCTTCTGATCCAAACTACATCTACGCCGAGTATCAGGGTGGCGAAATTTCGCGCATCAATCGCAAGACGCACGAGTCGCGCAATATCAAACCACTACCGCTCTACAAAGAAGGCAAGCTGCGTTACAACTGGAACACGCCCATCCACCTAAGTCCGACAGGCGATGGCACCATCTACATTGGCGCGCAATTTCTTTTCCGTTCACGCGATCACGGACAAACATGGGAACGCATCTCGCCCGATCTCACTACCAACGATCCGGAAAAGCAGAAGCAGGAACAGTCGGGCGGCATAACCGTTGATAACTCCGCGGCGGAGATGCACACTACGATTTACGCCATCGCGGAATCGCCTAAAGATCCGAATCTGGTTTGGGTGGGAACCGACGACGGCAACGTGCAAGTCACTCGCGACGGTGGCAAGACCTGGACGAACGTTATCGGAAATATTCCCGGCGTACCGAAAAATGTCTGGGTCTCATCAGTTGAACCCAGCCATTTCGATCCAGGAACTGCTTATGCCACGTTCGATGCGCACACCTTTGGTGACATGCGGCCGTACGTTTACAGGACCGCCGACTTTGGCAAGACCTGGACGCCGGTTGTTAATGAAGCAGCTCCGGTGCACGGCTACGCGCACGTCGTAAAAGAGGATTTGGTCAACAAGGATTTGTTATTCGTCGGCACTGAAATGGGTTTGTGGGTTTCACTCGATGGCGGCAAGCAGTGGGCACAATACAAGGGCGATGAGATGCCCAGCGTTGCGGTGCGCGACCTGGCCATCCACCCGCGTGATCATGCCCTGGTGATTGCGACGCACGGTCGTGGTATCTGGATCGTGGATGACATCACTCCTCTGCGTTCGCTGACTGCGGACACCCTTCCGAAAGAGGCGCTCTTCTTACAAGCAAAGCCCAGCGTGCAGGTCATTCCTGCCGGTGGTGGTTGGGCCAACGGCGATGCCGCTTTTGTTGGCCCCAATCCGACAGATGAAGCAGTTTTTGTTTACTACCAGAAGAAGCGCCATATTTTTGGCGACTTGAAAATTGAAGTGCTCGATTCGACTGGCAAAGTGGTGGGCACAATTCCGAGCAGCAAGCGTCGTGGGCTAAATCGTTCGACCTGGCCCATGCGCCTTAAGGCTCCGCAAGTTCCCCGCGCGGCAACTGCGGCCTTTGGCGCCGCTATCGGGCCGCGGTTATTGCCGGGTACGTATACGGTGCGGATGACGAAAGACAAGCAAGCCTACACCACAGAGTTACGGGTCGTTCAGGATCCACGTTCGAAGCATACAGCGGACGACAGACGCGCTCAGTTTGATTTGGCGATGAAGCTCTACAACCTTTTGGGCAACATGACCTACTCAGTCGAGCGCATCAACAATGTGCGTTTGGCCCTGGAGGAGCGCGCGGCAAAGCTGCCGGCCACCGATCCTTTAGCTATTCGACTAAGGGCAGCCTCTGCGGCCGTCGATGATATGCGCAAGAAGATCGTAGCGACGAAGGAAGGTGGCGCCATTACCGGCGAAGAGCGGTTGCGTGAAAATCTGGCCGATCTCTACGGCAATGTTAACGGCTACGAAGGCCGCCCTTCAGCAACGCAAGTCGCGCGGGCCGACGTTCTGGCGCATGAGCTGGGCGACATTGAAAAAGATTTCGACGCCTGGCTGGCGCAGGAATTGGCCGGACTTAACTCAGAGTTGACGCGCAAGAACCTGGAAACAATCAAGCTGTTAACGCGAGAAGAGTGGGACGCGAAAAACGCGCAGAAGTAGCACTCCGATCCTGAGGGCAAAAAAGTAGGACAGGCATTGCTGCCTGTCCTCTTTTTATTTTACAGCGGTACTCGTGACTGATTACGGCGCGCTCGTGCCGTCGATGGCCGGACGCATCTCCCCAATAAACTTATCGCTGTTTACGATGCTGCGCAGGACGATTCTAATCGCTTCCTCAGGAAAACCTGATTCCAACGTAAATGTGTAGCCGGTAAAAATGTCGCCCGACTCATCGGCTCCCCAGAAAAGAAAGGCGCGGTCACTCAGTCGCAGCAACTGGCGCATCATGCCGGGGCCGTTCCTTACCTTATCAACGTTGATATACCCATTTTTGTAATGCGGGTAAATGCGGAAACCGATCGTTTCGTTTGCCGTAACGCTAATCACAATCTCAAAACTGTCGGCGTTGACCAAGCCCTGCTTCAGCACGCCCACATAGTTGAAAGGCTGCTTGGTGCTCTGTCGAAAAGCGATGTTAATTCCCGGCCCCGCCTTATCCAGCAACGCCGCCAGCGATTCTCTGGTGCGATTTCGCGATGCGTCGTTGGTCTGCGCAAACACCGCCGGTGCGCTCGTTATCATTATGAATATGGCGATCAAAAAAGTTCTTCTCATTAGGTCCTCCACGAATTGAGTCAACACATCAAGCCTTCTAAGTGAATTTCGGACGGAAGTCAATTCTTATTTGCGGACTCGGTTCAGCAGGCGAAAAATAGGATAACTCACCGCCAACATTAGCAGCGCGTAGATGCTGAGCCGAGTGTCGCTAAGGATCGCGCCGGCCAGAAAGAGGATTGAGCCAAGCAGCGCCGCAGCCGTAGTCCAAGGATAGCCCCAGGCTCGATAGGGACGCTCCTTTTCGGGCTCGCGGCGGCGCAATACGAAAACGGAAATGAATGACAGCGTATAGTTTGCCACGAAGAAGAAAGCCAAAACCGCGAGCACGCGTTCGAACTTTTGGCCAAAGACTATAAACAGCACAGCCACCAGTACGCTCACAAGCAACGCAAACGCCGGCGTGCCCCCTTTATTGACCGCCGAGGCCCTGGTTGTAAACAAACCATCGCGGCTCATGGCAAACAAAACGCGCGTGGCCATTAAATGGTAGGCATTAACAGCGCTGAGCATTGACAAGATTGTGAGCGAGCGAAAGACGGCGTCACCGTGTTTGCCGAAAATCTCATTTGCCGCCACCCCGACCGCAAAGTCCTGACCGGCGATTTTCGCAATCGGCAATACATAAAGCAGCGCGACGTTTACCAACAGATAGATGGCAATGATTGAAAGGAGTCCAACAAACAACGAGCGCGGAATATTTTTTCCGGGTTGTTCCACCTCTTCCGAGAAATAAATAACGCCCGTCCAGCCGTCATAGGTGAAGATGACCGCCTGAAGAGAAATCACGAATGCGCCTACGAGTGCGAAGCCGGCGGGAACCGGCATAATTGCAGTTGAGCCTGCCGCTCCTTTACCAAAGATGAAGCACGCGACGATCAGCGCGATGAAGGCAAGCGTTTTTACCAAGCTGGTGATGTTTTGTGAGCTGCTGCCCCAGGCAATCCCACGCCACTGCAGCGCGGCGAACAGGACGGTAATCGTGATGCCGAGGGGAATCTCGCGGCCACGGAAAACGGGAAACAGCACACCGGAAAACTCGCCAATCACAATCGCCACGGCCGCAGTGCTTCCGCAAGTGGAAATCCAATCGCTCCAGCCGACGATGAAACCGGCGTATTCACCCAACGCATGACGAGCGAAAACGTATTGGCCGCCTGAGCGCGGCAGCATTGTTCCCAGTTCCGCAACCTGCACTGCACCCAACAGTGCATACATCCCTCCGATCATCCACACTGACAGGAACAACCACACGTTTGGCAAATGCGCAGCAATCTGTCCCGGGGTGCGAAAGATTCCCGAGCCGATGGTGTTGCCGATGATTACCGCCAGGCCGAAGCCGACACCGAGTACGCGAAACAAATGGCCACGCACAGCGTCAGTGGAGATTGTTTTTGTCATCTGCTTTGGCGAAGCCGCGAACGATGCGTTGGTTGTGTTTCACTTTATCATTAGCCAATGCTTTTGAGTTATAGTACGCCGCCATAGGGTAGTGTCCTTGTTTGAAACTAAAATTAGGACACGACCCAAAATAGGATTGCGGCCCTACAACTTCCGAGGAGTTTCCGCCGATGAAAAAATTGATCAGCGTCTTATTAGTCACCTGTCTGACTGGAGTTCTGTTTGTTAGCGCCACTTTGGCGGACAACGGAATGGTTGCGCCGGGCGACAATTTGGTTGTCGAGGGAATACCCTCAATTCCTGCGAACCTGGCTGACGAAGTCGGTCGCTACACCGAGTTTCGCAACGCGGCAATTTCCAGCTGGCATCCGTCGCGGCGAGAGATGCTGATCACTACGCGGTTCGGCGATAGTAACCAAATTCACCTGGTAAAAATGCCGGGCGGAGCGCGCACGCAACTCACTTTTTCACAGGAGCGTTCGGGCGGAGCATCATATCGACCAAAAACCGGCGACGCTTTTGTTTTCAACAAAGACGTCGGCGGTAACGAGTTCTTCCAATATTATCGTTACGACTTTGCTGATGGCGGCGTTACGTTGCTGACGGATGGCAAGTCGCGCAACACCGGGTGGAACTGGTCCAACGCCGGCGATCGCGCCGTCTACAACTCAACGCGTCGCAATGGCAGCGACACCGATCTCTACGTAATCAACCCATCAGATCCCAAAACCGATCGCCTGCTGCTGCAGCTAAGCGGAGGCGGTTGGGGAGTTTCTGATTGGTCACCCGACGATCGCAAGCTGCTGCTCAACGAGAGTGTTTCCGCCAACGAGTCTTACATCTGGCTCGTCGATGTGAGCAGTGGCGAAAAAACGCTGCTGACTTCCAAGGGTAATGTGGACAAGGTCAATTATGGTCCGGCTCGATTCAGCACTGATGGACGCGGAGTTTATTTGACCACCGACAAGGACTCAGAATTTATGCGCCTGGCTTATATGGAACTGGCGACCAGGCAGCTAACTTTTCTGGGCACTCAAATCCGTTGGGACGTAGATTCGTTTGCCCTTTCGCCGGATGGCAAAACGGTCGCGTTTGTCACAAACGAGGACGGAGTCAGCCGGCTGCACTTGCTCGACACTAAGTCGCGCAGGGAAAAGACCGCGCCTTCGTTGCCGGTTGGCATTATCTCGGCGCTTAGGTGGCATGAAAACAACAGAGATCTGGGCTTCAACTTTTCTTCTGCGCGCACGCCTGCTGACGTCTACTCGGTCGACATGCGTAATGGAAAAGTGGATCGGTGGACCGAAAGCGAAACTGGCGGCCTAAATACAAATCAATTTGCCCAGGCGGAACTGGTGAAGTGGAACAGCTTTGATGGCAGAAGTATCAGCGGGTTTTTATACAAGCCGCCGGCAAAGTTTACCGGGCCGCGCCCGGTCGTCATAAATATTCATGGCGGACCCGAAGGCCAGTCGCGACCGGGTTTCCTTGGCCGCAACAATTATTTTTTGAATGAGCTGGGCGTGGCGATGATTTTCCCGAACGTGCGCGGCTCGACCGGCTTCGGCAAAACTTTTCTGAAACTGGATAACGGATTTCTACGGGAAGATTCCTACAAAGATATTGGCGCGCTGCTCGATTGGATCAAGACGCAGCCGATGCTCGATGCAAACCGCGTTATGGTAACCGGCGGCTCTTACGGCGGTCATATGACTTTTGCAGTGGCCCAACGTTACAACAATAAGATTCGCGCTTCGTTGCCGGTAGTTGGCATCTCGAATCTTGTTTCTCTTCTTGAACGCACGGAATCGTACCGACGTGATTTGCGTAGGGTTGAGTATGGCGATGAAAGGGACCCGAAGATGCGCGAGTTTATGCTGCGCATCGCTCCATTGAATAATGCCGGCAGCATAACCAAGCCGATATTCATTGTGGCCGGAGGCAACGATCCGCGTGTGCCGGTAAATGAAGCCCAGCAAATGGTGCGCGCTCTGCGGGAAAACAAGACGACGGTCTGGTATCTAATGGCAAGAGATGAAGGACACGGCTTCGCAAAAAAGAAGAACCAGGATTTTCAGTTTTACGCGACCGTGATGTTTATGCGCGCATACCTGCTTAACTGAGGGCTCATTCGGCAACGTTACGCGGCGTAAGCATGACGTTGTAAGTATTCCCATTCAGATAGCCGTAACCGGTATAGCCATTGGCAGCACGGTTTTGGAAAGTAATATCACCCCAACCCTCGAATCTGATGGTGCTCCCATCAGGCAAAGGGCCCCAGCGTCGGGTCATCCCGTTTGATTGATATGTACCATCGGATGAAATATCGAGTGTGTAGTGCTCCTCGTGACCATCGGCTGGTAACACCAGCGTGATGTTCCAATTGCCGACAGGAAACTGACCGGTAGCTGGCGCCGGCTCGTAACCTGGCTGAGGTTGTTGGGTGGCAGTTGCGGTCGGCACGGGATATGGGCCATCGTCGCCACCCCCGCCGCCGGTTCGATTCGAAGTTGCAATCGCGCTAAAATCACTATCAAAAGAAAGCCTCCGCCTTACTACCAGTATCCCCACCACCGCCAGAATCAAACAAGTTCGATTGCTGCTTTTTGTCGGAGGTGGAGGAGGCTGCGCTACCCGTGTTTCGCCCATCACATATTCAATGGCTGAAATTAGTCGTTGCGCATCATGCTCAAAATCATCATCAGAGATTTCCAGTGCATTGCGAGTAGATAGTCCAGCCAGATCCGGCGGTAGCGCATCGCTGCCGGGCATCGTCGCGTCCCGCACAAGCACCGGAATGACCGCTATATTCCTGTAAAGCGCTGTGGCAATCTCGTGCCGCACATAATCGTCGTCGCGCTGTATGCGCGGCTTGGTTGTGCTATCCGCGATTGTGAGCCACTGCTTACCAATTATGGCGAGCAAGACGTGACAGGATCCGACCGTATCCTGAATCACGCGACTAAAATCAGCGCCCGGGTTGATTCCCGTGACGTCCATAAAGACGCGACCGGGAAAGCGGGCATGCAGTCGATCGTAAATTCGTCCGGCATAACCTTCGGCATCATCGCGGCGGTAACAAATAAAGATTCTCTTAGGTCATGACATGAGGCTCCTGTTGAGGCTTCGAAAATCCAAACGCTGGATTTGGTCGCGGCTGCGGAACTAACGTTAAGTATTGAGATAAGGCGTTGATTCGAACTGCGAGGAACGGCGAGAGACTAGTAGATTCTGCCATTGAACGCAACAAAATCCTGCATTTGGGGTCGGATGGTATTGGTCTTAAGTCCTTAAATCGGCGGCGAGCAATCGATGAAACAAATGCTCACCCGCTTCGCGGCGCACTGAGAGGCGGCCGGCGGAATACGCCCGCGAATTAAGTCCGCGCTGAACTGACTTACAGATCTCAGTATCTTCATCTTGTATGCGTTGGCCGATAGCAATGCTGGCGAGGTTGCGCTCGAGCGCCGCCTTCGACACGTCCGCAAAGTAAAAATCAAAAACTACTTCAGTCTTATCCACGCCACGCGGAATGACAAGATTGGTGTCCATTGCGCCTTCGTACCAGTTGATCATGAAGTTCGGATATAGCCAGTAATAAAGCGCGCGTTGGCCCTTGCGCACGGCGCCTGTTTCTGCCTCAGCGCCCGCGGTGACTATCGGGCTCCACTGCAAACAAAAGCGCTCGCCGTTCTCAATCTTGTAATTGCTATAGTCCAGCACGCTGTCCAGGCCTTTGTGCAAATGCGGAACGTGATAACCGCCGTCGAGATAATTGTCGACAAAAACTTTCCAGTTGCAATCAAAGTAGTAATGGCGACGCTCGAACCAGTGAAGACTTTGCATGTTCAATGGCTGAATTTGCGCAATCAGATCGGCGCTGAGGAAATCGTTAAACGACGGGGCTGCTTTCCCCCTCTCTCCTGTTCTTACAAAAACCCACTGCTCCCAAACCGCAGTCGGGACAGGCAACAAACCATTCTGTGATCGCTCAAAATCGCAAACGCCGGCGAAGTCAGGCGTCCCCTTTAGCTCGCCTGCAAGCGAATAGGTCCAACCGTGGTAAGGACAACGAAGCTGTGCGGCCGTGCCTTCGGTTTCAGTCATGACCGCCGCCGCATGGTGCCGGCAGACATTGAAGAAGCCGCGCAGGACGTTGTCGTTGCCCCGGGCGATGACGATTGGCTCGCCGGCAACATCAGCCGTAACGTACTGCCCTGGCTGGCTCACTTGATCGCCGCGCGCTGCCATTTGCCATGAATGCGCGAAGACGCTTTTCAATTCGAGCTGATAAAGCTCATCGTTCGTGTACCAGGAAGCCGGGATGGTGAACGCATGGTCCAGCGATGCGTTTGAGTCGTAACTGTCGATTATTTGTTTGAGGCTCGAATTCATCACGCAGAATGAGACAAACTCCCAAGCATGAAAGTCTCTAGGTTAGGAAGGGGGCATGCCCGCCTTCCCGACCTAGAGCTACCCAAGCTTGAGATCTTAGGTGCAGGCGTTGTTGTGTTCACACCACAGGCGTTGCGGTTTTCCTTTTTGGATTGAAGAAAGGAGTCTTCACAACGGTCGCCAGAACGCGATGACGAACGGCCTCGACGGTAATTTCGAATTGCAGTTTCGTGCCAGCGCGTGTGTACTGCCGATTGATCGTGGCCAGCGCAATCATCTTCTTCAATGTCGGCGACCAGGTACTGGAAGTCGCTTTGCCAACTTGCGCGCCGTCTTTGAACACCGGCACCGCTACTCTGGAAGCTATTGCAGAAACTGCCGGCGGCAACCCGACATTCTCGTAAAGACTTTCCACCGCGGGCCAATCGATTTCCAGCCCAACGATCTCGCGAGCGTGCCCGCGCTTTTGTTCTGCCAGCAATGCCGCCTGGCCGATGAAGCGGTTCTTGTCGAGATGGACCAGGCGGCTGAGACCCATTTCAAATGGCGAATACTTTTGTTCCTCAATCAACGCTTTCTTGCTGCTGTTGAAATCGACTTCGATTAGCAGCAGGCCCGCTTCGACGCGCGCAACATCCAGCGCCAGCATTCCCGTGGGATGAATATCGAAAGCGCGTCCGGCGGTCATCAATTCATCCCAAACTCTCAATGCCTGATCGCTCGATACCCATATTTCATAACCGAGATCGCCGGTGTACCCAGTGCGCGAAATCTCGACCGGAACCCCGGCTATCGTTGCCCTTGTGACGCGGAAGTATTTCAGGTTAAGGATGTCTGCGTCGCTTACCAGATTTTTAAGCAAGCGCCCCGAGGTCGGGCCCTGCAAGGCGAGTGCGGATACAGTTTCCGAGATGTCTTCAATCTCGACCTTCATGCCACTGGCATTCTGTCGGAACCAACGCAAGCTGGGATCGGCTGCCGTCCAGCGATAGGTGTTTTCTTCAAGTCGGGACACCGTTCCGTCGTCGATTACTTTTCCGTTCTCGTCGCACCACGGCGTATAGATGACCTGGCCCACTGAAACTTTGCGCAGGTCTCGCGTGATGACGCGATCGACGAGCTTCGTCGCATCGGGACCGGTGAGGCGATATTTGAAGAGAGGCGAAATATCGATCAGCGCCGTGGCATTGCGAATCGCGTTGTATTCGTGCTCGTGGTGCGGTTCATACGAGCTGACTGCGTAGTATCCCGACCACTCGCGATAGTTCAAACTCTCGCAAAGTGAAAATGTTCGTTCGTGAAATGCGGTTCCGACAGGCATGCGGCAGGAGTCTAAATCATGTGGGCAAAAAGTTCATTCAAATTCACTGTCGGAATCAGGCACGCGTATTTCCTGAGTTACCAACTCACGCCAAGTTTGGATTACCTCATTGTTAGCATTGAGTGCGCTTAGAGCGTCGAGAACTGCGCCAGATTCGCTTCTCAATTCCGGGAACGTCAGAAGCAGCATAGCAAGATCACGCCAATCAGTTCCCGACTTTGGCTGACCACGGCGCGATTGATAAGAGATAACCTTTTGCGCAATGAGTTCTGTCGGAGATGCAACGGCAATACTCTCGATCAGGTTGGCTTTTGGGAGCGAATCCACTGCCCGCACATCAACCAAATGCCGATTACCACTCTTCTGAATCTGAAATAGCCGGTAGCCTTTCGCCCTGGGGACCTCGCGTATCCGCACTGCGATAGTGAATTGCCTGCTCAGGTGCTCCCGCAACTCTTCGGCCAGCGCGGCCGCGCGCGTCGACATAAGATCGATATCCTGAGTCATGCGTGGCTCGTCTACATAGGCATTGACGGCCGTAGCTCCAAAGACAACTACGTCCTCGCGCCCGCGCAAGAAGTCGAGCACGGCTTCGTGAATGGTAGCCAGCGGCAAAGGCTCGCGCATGGCAAACTCCTTGAATGTTAGCGCTCCGGCATTCAGCATTATTCGAATGATACGCCGTGTTAGTAGTCTGCGCCAAGATTGTTTATCAGCGGATGAAGAAAGGCGCGCCTTTTTTTGCAGTCGTTGTCAGGGCGGGTGATAATAAGTATGCTTGCCGTGCTTCAGCAACCTGCAATACCGAACAATTCATGAGCAAAAAATACGACGTCATCGTGATTGGTGGCGGACACAACGGACTAGTCAACGCTGCGTATCTGGCGCGCGCGGGCAAAAAGGTTCTCGTGCTTGAACGCCGGCACGTGCTCGGTGGCGCTGCCGTCACTGAAGAAGTGTTTCCCGGTTTCAAGTATTCAGTGTGTTCGTACGTTGTTTCGCTGTTGCGCCCGGAGATCATTCGCGAGCTCGACCTGCCGCGGCATGGATTGGAGATACTTCCATTGGACGGCACCTTCACGCCGATGCCAAACGGCGACTATCTCTGGCGCGTCAACGATCACGCCAAAACCCGCCGCGAGATTGCTCGCCATTCAAGAGTTGATGCCGAAGCCTACGATGAATACGGCAAAGCCATGATCGAGATGGCCCACTTTGTGAAGCCGATCATGAGCATGACGCCACCTGACCCGACGTCCTTAAATCCTAAAGGTCTGAAGGATCTGCATTTTCTCGGCAAGCGATTTCAGAAATTATCAGCAGACGACAAGTACAACCAAGTGCAGTTGATGACGATGAGCGCCGTCGACTTTCTCGATCAGTGGTTTGAGACTGATGTGTTGAAAGCGACGATGTCGGCATCGGGAATCATCGGCACGTTTCTCGGCGTGCGTTCGCCGGGCACTGCTTACGTGTTGCTGCATCATTACATGGGCGAGATTGACGGGGCGTTTCGCTCGTGGGGACTTTCGCGCGGTGGCACCGGCGCGATTTCCAACGCGATCGCTGACGCCGGCAGAGAAGCGGGAGTGGAAATTCGTACCGAAGCGCCTATTGAAAAAATCATTCTCAAAAACGGCGTCGCCAAAGGTGTGTTACTTCAGAATGGAGACGAGATTCATGCGGATGTCGTTTCCTCAAGCGTCGATCCGCGGCTGACGTTTATGAAAATGGTGGGCGAAGAACATTTGCCGGATGATTTCACCAACGACCTGAAGCGTTACAAGTATCGCGGCTCTTCGGGAAAAGTAAATCTCGCGCTTGATGGTTTGCCAAACTTCAAATGCTTACCCGGCGCTGGTCCACATTTGCGCGGGGCAGTATCAATCTCGCCGAGTATCGAATACATGGAGCGCGCTTATGACGAAGCGAAGTATGGCCACTTCTCGCGCCGGCCCTATATCGACATGGTCATTCCCAGTTTGACCGATCCGTCCGTCGCGCCACCCGGCAAGCACGTCATGTCCTGCTTTGTGCAATACGCGCCGTACAACTTGAAAGAAGGAAACTGGGACGACAAGCGCGAAGAGTTTGGCGACACGGTTATCGACACGATCGCCGAGCACGCGCCAAACATTAAGGATCTAATCCTACATCGCCAGGTGCTGACGCCACTGGACCTTGAACGCGATTTTGGTTTGTCGGAAGGAAACATCTTTCAGGGCGAGTTGACGCTCGAGCAGCTTTTCTTTTTGCGGCCGGCGCCGGGATGGGCACAGTATCGAACGCCGATTCGCAATCTCTACATGTGCGGATCGGCGACGCATCCGGGGGGCGGCATCATGGGCGCGCCTGGGCGGAATGCGGCAATGCAAATGCTGAAAGATCTGAAGTAGCCGCGGATTTACGCAGATAAACGCGAATCTGAAAGCCAGATAGATACGCTCGCGTGTGCGGCTTGGCCGCCTGCCGTGCGGTAAGGCTTTGCCTTACCGATTACTTCTCTTTGAGAGTGAGGCTGTGCCTCGGTCGCTTTGAGGCGTAGCCTCAAAAGTTGGGGATGAGCTAGCGGAAAGGCGTAGCCTTTCCGCACGGATTGCGGCAGAGCCGCTTACCTGGACCGAATGAAGCCATACGACATCATCATTATCGGCGCCGGCCATAACGGCTTAGTGGCTGCCTATTACCTTGCCAGGGCAGGACTGAAAACGCTGGTGCTGGAGCGTCGCGAGATAATCGGCGGCGGATCGATCACTGAAGAATTTCAACCCGGGTTTCGCTGCTCAACGTTGGCCGGCAGTCCCGGTCCACTACTGCCTCAAATCATTAAAGACTTCCAACTCGAACGCCGCGGTGTCGAGTTCATTACGCCCACCGTCCGCGCGTGGGCGCCCAACACGAACGGTAATTCAATTTGCATTTACGAAGACGCGAAACGAACAGCCGATGAATTAACTATGACAAGTCGGGCAGACGCCGGAAGATATCCGGAATTCATCTCTACGTTTGCACGCATCGGCGGCGCGCTGGCGCCAATGCTTACGATGACGCCCCCCGACATCGAAGATCTTTCAGCCGGCGAAATGTGGCAGCTCGGCAAACTTGGCTGGGCCATACGCGGGCTCGGTAAAAAAGACGAGTATCGTCTGCTGCGTTATGGACCAATGGCAGTAGCGGACCTCGCCGCCGAGTGGTTTGAGACTGAAGGCTTGCGCGCGCTCGTCGCGGCGCGCGGAATGTCGGGCGCATTTGCTGGGCCCTGGTCGGCGGGCACAAGCGCCGCTGTCTTGCTGCAAGCGGGGAACGGCGGCAATCCATTTGCGCCGGCGACGATGGTGAAGGGCGGAATGGGCGCACTCACAAACGCTTTGGCGCAGGCAGCCACCGAAGCGGGCGCGGAAATTCGCACCGGCGCTGAAGTTGTGCAAATTCAAATTAAAGGCGGGAAAGCAGTAGGTGTCGTACTAAGAGGCGAAGAGGAAATTCCCGCATGGGCCACGGTGTCTGGTCACGATCCTGGTATTACGCTTTTAGAATTGATTGACCCTGGCGAGCTTGAACCGAGCTATCGCAATCACATGCAAAGCTACCGCGCGCACGGCACGGTCGCAAAAGTTCAGCTTGCGCTTTCTGCCTTGCCGGAATTCACCGGATTAACTGAGAGCCGCGCGCAGGAAAAACTGTCGGGCCGCATTCATATCGGACCGGAGATTGACTACCTTGAGCGCGCCTTTGACGCAGCAAAGTATGGTGGAATTTCACCGCAACCTTACCTGGATATTCGCATTCCTTCGTTGAGCGACCCAACGCTGGCGCCAAACGGCGCACACGTAATGTCGATTCATGCGCAATTCGCGCCTTATCATCTAAAGGATGGCGACTGGAATGCGCGGCGCGAAGAACTTGGCGACATTGTGGTGAACACCTTATCGGACTATGCGCCGAATATCCGCAGTCTTATTGTCGGCCGGCAGGTAATCACGCCGGTCGATCTTGAACAGACCTATGGCCTAAGAAACGGCCACATTCATCACGGTGAACAATCACTCGATCAGTTCTTCGCCTTTAGACCGTTGATCGGGTGGGCCCAATATCGCACGCCGATTAAAGGACTTTACTTGTGCAGCGCCGGCACGCATCCCGGCGGCGGCATAACCGGTGGGCCAGGGGCGAATGCAGCGCGCGAAGTAATCAAAACTTTCAAGAAATAGTAAGGTTATACGGTCTCACGGCTCGCTTCTTCCTTCTCAACCAGCAGTGTTATTGTAAGACCGCGGGGAGGAAAACCAATGGCAATATCAACCGAAGACGAAAAGTTCAAGGAACTGGTAAAAGCGGCTCTGATCGACGTGCTTGAAGAGCGACGGGATCTCGTGAAGGATATTTTGGTAGAGGCGATTGAGGACATGGCTCTTGGCAAGGCTATCGCCCAAGGGCTTGGTAGCGATCCCATTCCACGCAACGAGATCCTCGAACTGTTGGAAAAGACGCCGTGAATGTCTCCTTCCGAAGCAGCTTTGCCAGGGATCCAAACAGCATCACGGACAAGAATTTATTGAGGCGCGTTAGACAGGCTGTCGAAGATGTGGAGCACGCCCAATCAGTTAACGACCTGCCGAATCTGAAGAAACTCAAAAGTAGCAAGAATTATTATCGTCTTCGAATTGGTGACTATCGTATTGGTTTGGCACTCGAAGATGATGCGCTTGTGTTTGTGCGATTTTTGAATCGTAAAGAGATCTACAGATACTTTCCGTAAGCTCGCCCTTAGGATTGGGATGTCTAAAGTATCGAAGCGCAGTTTTGCAAGTGACAACAACGCCGGTGTCCATCCGCGCGTGATGGAAGCGATCACAGCCGCCAATGATGGTCATGTAATTGCCTATGGAGACGATCCCTACACAGCGCGGGCGGTGGAAAGGTTTCGCGAGCACCTCGGCAAAGACGCAGAAGTCTTTTTCGTTTTCGGCGGCACCGGCGCGAATGTTCTGGGACTCAAGTCAATGACACAGTCCCATCATGCGATCATTTGTGCTGAAACGGCGCACATTAATGTCGATGAATGTGGTGCGCCGGAAAAATTCACTGGCTGCAAACTGCTTCCAGTCACAACGTCGGATGGGAAAATTACGGTCGATCACATTAAGCCGCTGCTGCACGAGATTGGTTTTGAGCATCATGTTCAGCCGCGGGTCGTCTCAATTTCGCAAGCAACCGAAATGGGCACCGTCTATACGCAGCGCGAAATGAAAGCGCTGTCAACGTTCGCACACGATCGTGGAATGCTGCTGCATGTTGACGGCGCGCGCATCGCAAATGCTGCTGCCAGTCTGAAAGTGAAACTAAAAGCAATAACGAAAGATGCTGGTGCAGACGTGCTTTCGTTCGGCGGCGCAAAAAACGGAATGATGTACGGCGAGGCTGTTGTCTTTTTCGATAAAACACTGGCTCACGATTTCAAGTACACGCGCAAGCAGGGCACGCACCTGCCTTCAAAGATGCGCTACATTTCCGCGCAATTTGAGGCATTGTTAACAGGCAATCTATGGCGGCGAAATGCCGAACATGCCAATGGCATGGCCCAACAGCTGGCTCGTGAGCTTGAAAGAATTCCGCAGATCAGGATTACGCAAAAGGTCGAGGCAAACGGCGTCTTCGCAGTGATTCCCAAAAAGTACATTGCCAGGCTGCAGAAGAAATACTTTTTCTACGTTTGGAATGAACAGACTTCCGAAGTGAGATTGATGACTTCGTTTGACACCACTGAAGACGACATCAAGGACTTCATTACTTTGGTGAGAAGGACAATTACGTAAGAGCGGGGGTAAACCACCCTTCCCAACCTGAGAGCTTCTTTTCTTCCTCTAGGTTCAATTGCTGATTGTGGGCCTTTCAGCGGCGAATCCAACACTCAAGCTAAATCAGCTCGGGGTTAGGAAGGGTGGTTTACCCCCGCCGAAGTTTCGATTTGCTCAATCCAACAAAAATTTCAACAACCCTTGAGTGGATACAATCGCCGGAATTCGATGATCATCAACATCGCGGCCGGTAAGTAGCGATCGACGCGCCGCAACTCTTTGCTGCTCGAGCAGCTTCAGCCGCTCTTCCTTGATGTCTTCCTTTTCACGGTTGCGTGACTCTTCCAAACCCCCGCCGCGAATGAACTCAACGATGTGGCTAAGTTCGTCACGATCGAACCAGGTGCCGTGGCCTTTGCAAATATCCACGATTACGCCCGAGCAGCGCGCGAAATTAATCCGATTCATTAACTGGGAACACTGGGGGCAGGGAACGTAATTTACCTTGCTCGTTTCGCGCACGACGCTGTTCGGTGCCGGTGACGCTGTTCCGAGCACCGCGGATTGCTGCTCGCGATCGGCGCAAATTTTTTCAAAGGCCGCGATGTTGAGCCAAAGGCCGAGACAGTGCTCGCATTCGCTAACATTGGTCGAACCGATCGCCACGGATTTCATTTGCGCCTTGCAACGCGGACAATTAATTTCTCCCGGAGCGGTTGTGGTTGGAACTATAGCAGCCGCGCCGCAACGCGGACAGTGCTTACTGCCAACGAAGATCATGCTAAAGCACGACGGACACGCGACGGTGGCCAGCCGCGAACCGCAAAAGTGGCATAGCGGTTCATCAGTTGCCGTCGCGGCGCCGCAGTTTGGACAGTTAAGCGTTTCGGCTTGCATCGTTCGCATTCTAACAGCAGCGATCAGGCTAGACTATAGAGATTGCTTGTGACATCCTCAGCGCGAAAAAGGGAGGTAAGAAAGTGCGCCGAATAATTTTCCTGAGCTTCGTTCTCCTGATCGCAATTTCAAACACGTTAATTGCTTCAGCGAGAGTTCCAACGCCGCGGCTGCCGGAGGTTGGCCTCAACTCTCCAAACGTCCTGTCGCAGAATTCAGGTGTGCGGCGTCGCCGACGCGTGCGCGGTGATTTTGGCAGGCGCCGGCACCGCGGTATCAAACACGAGTACAAAGAAGCCGGCTTGAGCGTCGGCCACGGTGGCCGGCGCTTCGGCAAGCATATGAAACACGGGCGGCCGCTTCATGCGGGTGCAGCATTCGGGCGCGGCATGGGCGGCTTTGGCAAACATTTTGGCAAAGGCACCGCGCGAGTTGGCAAGCGCATCGTGAAACACTGAACAGCGTCTGTCCTACTTCGATGAGCCAGATCCTGGATGAAGTTGTTGAAAGATTCGAGCCGGCAACTGAACTTGTTTCTGTAATGGCTGGTTCTAAATTGCCGGCCATCCTCGGCCTGGACATCGGAACATCCGGCGTGCGTGCGGCGTTGTTTGACGCGCAAGGCGGCGAGATCAGCAACGCAAGTATTCGCGTCAACTCCCGCTCGCTGACGCTTGGGGCGGGGGGCTTTATCGATGCTGGCTTATTGCTGGAGCAAGTCGCGCAAACGCTCGATGCCCTTTTCGCCAAACTCTACGAACCAATCCTGCGGATCGAGTTAATCTCTATATCTTGTTTCTGGCATAGCCTCGTCGGCATCGACGATGCGGAACGACCGACAACGCCGCTGCTGGGTTGGTCAGACACCCGCGCTGCGAACGCGACGGAAGTTCTACGAACCACGCTTGACGAACCGCGATTGCATGCGCGCACCGGCTGCCGTTTTCATCCGAGTTACTGGCCCGCCAAACTGCTGCGGTTGAAAACGGAAGAACCAGACACCTGGAGGCGCACGACGCGCTGGCTTTCTTTCTCGGAATACCTCGCGCTCAAATTTTTTGGGGAAACGGCGATCAGTATCTCGATGGCTTCGGCCACAGGATTACTCAATCAGCAGAGTTGCAAATGGGACGCCGAACTGTTGCGGGCGCTCGAGGTGCCCGTCCAGACACTTCCCGAGATCGCCACGCCCACTCAAACTTTTCATAAGCTAAACAACGACTACGCCGCGCGTTGGTCGCAATTGAGCGAAGCACGTTTGTTTCCCGCGATCGGCGATGGGGCGGCAAACAACATCGGCGAGGGTTGCGTTTCCGCCGAGACGGTTGCCTTGATGATCGGCACATCGGGAGCAATGCGCATGCTGGTTGAAGATACCCCACCGGCTCAGCTTCCCTCAGCGCTGTGGTGCTATCGGGCGGATCGAAATCGAGTGGTGATTGGCGGGGCCTTGTCTGACGGCGGCGGTTTGTACAACTTGATTAGAGACTCACTACTTTACGGCTATGATTCGGAGTCAACTGAAGCTGAGTTAGCACGTTTGCAGCCGGACAGTCATGGCTTAACTGTCTTGCCGTTTTGGTTGGGAGAAAGAAGTCCCGGATGGAACGCAAACGCGCGTGGGGGAATTTTTGGGATGACACAGACCACGCGCCCAATCGAGATTTTGCGCGCCGCGATGGAGGCCGTCGCTTATCGTTTCGCGTTGGTGGCAAGCGCGCTCGATCGTTTTGCGCCGGATGCAAAACTGGTCGCGTCCGGTCAGGCGCTGCGTTCTTCACCCGCTTGGACGCAGATCGTTGCCGATGTGTTGGGACGGTCTTTGGTTTTGTCGGAGCGAACCGAAGCGTCCACGCGCGGCGCCGCCTTGCTTGCGCTGGAAGCGGCGGGCAAAATAGACAGCATCAGCGACTTTCCTGTTTCCGTAGCAACTACTTTTGAGCCCGACCTGTCGTGCCACGAGCGATATCAGGAAGGTCTCAAACGCCAACAGCAATTGTACGACCGAGTGATGGCAAAAACTTAGACTGCAGGATGGTGAAATGAGCGCGACCGTGCAAAAGGAAAACAACCCACCGACACCCGAACTTGACCAACTATGCATCAACACCATTCGAGCGCTTTCGCTTGATGCAGTGCAAAAAGCGAATTCCGGCCAT
Organism: Blastocatellia bacterium; assembly: GCA_013697915.1. Lineage (GTDB taxonomy): Bacteria > Acidobacteriota > Blastocatellia > Pyrinomonadales > Pyrinomonadaceae > PSRF01. The sequence goes on from JACCVY010000068.1 coordinate 28,729, forward strand.
CCGGGTTTGCCGTTGGGCGCGGCGCCAATGGCTTATGTGCTTTGGACGCGTTTCTTGCGGCATAATCCAAAAAATCCGAAGTGGGAAAATCGCGATCGGTTTCTGCTTTCAGCCGGACACGGGTCGATGCTGCTTTATTCGCTGCTGTACCTGACTGGTTACGATCTGTCGCTGGATGAAATCAAGAATTTTCGCCAGTTTGGATCGAAAACTCCCGGACATCCGGAATATGGACTGACGCCCGGAGTTGAAATTACCACTGGTCCATTGGGGCAGGGTTTCGCCAACGGCGTCGGCATGGCGATGGGCGCGGCGCATCTGGCGGCGAAGTTCAACAAAGAAAAGTTTTCCCTAATCGATCATTACGTTTATGCAATCATTTCCGATGGCGACTTGATGGAAGGGGTGGCCTCGGAAGCGGCGTCACTCGCCGGTCATCTCAAACTCGGGAACCTTATTTACCTTTACGACGACAACCATGTGACCATCGAAGGTTTCACTGACCTGGCGTTTAGCGAGGAGGTTCCGAAGCGCTTTGAAGCCTATGGCTGGCACACTTTGGCTGTGGAAGACGGGAACGACCTTGGCGCGATCGAGCAGGCGATTCGCGATGCGCAGTCAGTTGGAACCAAACCGTCCTTGATTTCGGTGAAGACAACCATCGGTTATGGCATGCCGACCGCCGGAACGCGCAAAGCCCATAGCGACGCGCCGGGCGAGGACGCGGTGCGCGAAACCAAGCGGCATCTGGGTTGGCCGGAAGACAAACAGTTTTATGTTCCCGAAGAGGCGCTGACGCATTTTCGTCAAGCGGTTGAGCGCGGTGCCCTGGAGGAAGCCGGCTGGCGATCTTTGGTGGAGAAGTTTGTGCAGGAGCACGCCGACCTGGGTGAGATATGGACCACCACGATGAAGGGTGAACTGCCGGCGGACTGGGAGAAGCACTTGCCGGATTTCAAAGACGCCAAGCCAATGGCGACGCGCGTTGCGAGCGGAGAAGTAATCAACGCCCTCGCACCGCATCTGCCGATGCTGATTGGCGGTTCGGCCGATCTGGGCGTTTCAAATAATACCGACATCAAGGACGGCGGTAGTTTCGAAGCCGGCCAATACGACGGCCGCATTCTTCATTTCGGCGTGCGCGAGCATGCGATGGGTTCGACCTTAACCGGAATCTCATTGAACGGCGGCTTGATTCCCTATGGCGGCACGTTCATGACGTTTTCGGATTACATGCGACCGGCAATCCGCCTGGCAGCGCTTTCCGAAGTTCAGGTCATCTACATTTTCACGCATGATTCGATCGGCCTCGGCGAAGATGGACCAACACATCAACCTATCGAACACCTGGCGGCGCTGCGGGCGATTCCGCATCTGTTCGTCATTCGTCCTGCCGATCCAGCGGAGGTTGCTGAGGCCTGGCGGATTGCGATCCTGCGACGCCAGGCGCCGACGGCGCTGGCGCTGACACGTCAGAAAGTTGGTTTAATTGATCGCACGCGTTTTGCAAAAGCTGAAGGTGTACGCCGTGGTGGCTATATTCTTGCAGAGGCGGATGGAACAGTTAGTCCGCAACTCATCCTAATCGCCACCGGCTCTGAAGTTTCCCTCGCACTCGAAGCGCGCGAGAAACTGCAAAGCGAAGGCATTGCCACACGCGTCGTTTCCATGCCTTGCGTCGAACTATTCGAAGAGCACACGCAAGCCTATCGCGATGAAGTTTTGCCCCCGACGGTTACCGCTCGACTCGCCATCGAAGCCGGCGTGCGACAGGGTTGGGATCGTTACGTCGGCCCACAGGGTGACGTAATCTGTCTCGATCGCTTTGGCGCGTCGGCGCCGGGCGATGTCGCCATGCGCGAGTTGGGCTTCAACGTGGAAAATGTTTTGCAGCACGCACGGTCTCTGATCTAATCATGCGAATTGCGATCGGCGCCGATCACGGGGGCTATCCACTTAACGAGCGCGTTATTGAAGAATTGCGCGGCGCGGGGCACGAGATAACTGACTTCGGCACGCACGATGGCTCGCAACCTGACGATTACCCTGATTATGCCGTGAAGGTTGGTCAGGCAGTGCAAAGCGGCGAAGCTGAGATTGGTATTCTGATATGTGGCAGCGGCGTCGGCGCGGCGGTAGCCGCCAACAAACTCCACGGCATTCGCGCCGCCCTCTGCGGCGACACCTATTCCGGTCACCAATCACGAGAACATGACGATTGCAATGTGCTTTGTTTAGGAGCGCGCGTTGTCGGTGAAGAGTTGGCGCTTGATATTGTCCGCGCGTTTGTCGCGGCGCGATTCAGCGGCGAAGAGCGGCATCGACGAAGACTGGAAAAAATTGCGGCGATTGAAAAGAAAGAGCGGGGGTAAACTCGCCTTCCCGACCCTGAGACTCTTATACTTTCACTGTCAAAATGATGTTGAGAGCCTCACGGGCTTGAGGATGAGTGCCAACACTGATCAGCTCAGGGTTGGGAAGTGTGGTTTACCCCCGCTCTTTCCCTGCCACCAACCTTAAAGCAGCAGCCATCACGCGAAACTTCACCGGCGTAAATCCACGCACATTTCCATCAGCTTCAATCGGCATCGCATCTTCAGGTCCGAATGTTTCAACGCGCACTCGCGTTCCCTGCATGAGGCGCACCTTCGGATTGGCAATGTGCCCACCTTTATGAATTCGTGCCAGCTCGCGCATCACCTGTGCGCGGGATAGACCCGAGGCAGACACCACATCCAGTTTACCGTCGTCAATTTTAGCCTGCGGTGAAAGCATCATGCCGCCGCCCGCGTAGAGCCCGTTAACAACCGCCGCCAGATTCATCTCGCCTTCATAGGTCTCTTCGTCGATGGTTATGCGCACGTGTCGTTCGCGCCATGCGAGCAAACCCGCGAGCGCCGCCGCTGCAAATCGTGCTTCCCCGGACAACGAACGCATAAGCTTTCCCTGTCGGGCCACACGCCCGGCGGTCTCGCCGCCAATGCCCATCGTGGATGCATTAAGACAAATGAATGGCGTCCGGTAATTGTCGCAAGTACCGTAAAGCACATCTGTCTGTCGTGTAGCTTCAACGTTATCGTTGCGGCAATGCGCCACCAGAACATCTATCCAGTGACGTAGAGTTTTCCGCCGGCCCATCAGGCCGCGCGCAAAATCATCGCCGGTTCCGGCGGGCAAAATCGCCAGCGAGGCCGCAGGATTTATCAACACCGGCAGTTGTTCCGGATTTTCGGCAAACTGAAAAAAACCTTGTGCAGCTTCGCTCAGAGTGCCGTCGCCGCCGACTGCGGCAATCGTAGTTACGCCTGATTTCAGTGCCGCTTGAGTTTTCGCAGTGGCATCGCCCGCCTGAGTTGTTTCGTGAATATCAAATTCAATACCGCCGGCTATCAGTTGATTTCTAACACTGGGCCATGCGTGCCGCGCCTTGGCAGCGGCATTGTTGACGATAATCAAGGTTCTGTTCACGGCGATGAACTATAAAGGGCGAACGCAAAACGGCAAAACCCTTCTTTGGGAAGCGGGCCCTGTCTTTACGATTCACGATTCACGATTTACGATTAACGAATATGAAGGCAGTAACCATAACCACGGCCGGTGGTCCTGAAGTTTTACAGATTAGCGAGGTGGAAACGCCGCCTCTGCCAACAGCCGATCGCGTCCGTGTCCGCGTGCGCGCAGCCGGCTTGAATCGTGCCGATGTTTTGCAGCGCCTCGGCCATTATCCAGCTCCGCCTGGGTTTCCGCAGAATATTCCCGGCCTGGAGTTTGCCGGCGAGGTGGAAGCGGTAGGCGATGAAGTACAGACCTGGAAGATTGGTCAGCGCGTCTTCGGAATTATTGCCGGCGGCGCGCAGGCCGAGTACGTCGTCGTGCCGGCAAACCAGCTTGCAGAAATCCCCGGGAACCTCGACTGGCCCGAAGCAGCGGCCGTGCCGGAGGTTTTCATTACAGCGCACGATGCCCTATTCACGCGCGCAAATTTGCGCCCCGGGGAAACCATGCTGGTCCATGCGGCCGGTTCAGGCGTCGGCACTGCGGCAATTCAACTCGCGGGTGTCGCAGGCGCAACGGCGTTTGGCACCTCGCGCACCGCAGATAAGCTTGAACGGGCGAAAGCTTTTGGACTCAGCAACGCAGTCGCAGTTGGCGGAGATCCACTCTCAATAATCGCGCCGATTATGGAATGGACGCGCGGCCGCGGCGTGAACGTGATAATCGATCTAGTCGGCGCCGCTTATCTCGAAGCCAACTTGAGCGCGTTAGCCAGCCGAGGCCGTCTGGTACTAGTGGGAACTACCGCGGGCGCGAAGGCAACGCTGGATTTTTCACTGGCAATGGGCAAGCGACTAACAATTGTGGGCACGATGCTGCGCGCTCGTTCGCTGGAAGAAAAAGCAACCGCAACCAGGTTGTTTGGTGAACAAGTGGTGCCGCTCCTGGCCTCTGGAAAGGTGCGGCCCGTCATTGATCGAGTTTATAAAATGGAAGAGATTGACGAAGCCCATGCGCGCATGGAAGCGAATGAAAGCTTTGGCAAGATAGTTTTGCTAATGTAGTTTCCTGGGTTCCCTACAAGAGAAAAGCAGATTTTCCATTGATCATTTGTCGATCGCGAATTCAAGAGCATTTCTCTGATCGGGGACCATCTAATAACGTCCACGAATCGGGTGAGAATTACCTGTTGCACTTCGAACTTGAATCCAACAATTCCCATTTTTCATTCAGAAGCTGAGTAGAACTTCAATGTGAAATGGTAAATGGAAAATGATAAATGGAAAATCTGATTTTCTCTTACGATTGACTTGTTGAAGTTCGCTTACCCCCGGGCGCGCGCGCGTCTGGCAGCCAGCGCAAGTTCGCGCGCTTTCGGCATGGCTGCTACTGCATGCGCGATTTGCGGGTCGCTGTCGTTAAAGACCTGCAGCGCAGCAATCGAACCGTACGCGGCGGTAGTCAACTCAAAACGCAACTGGCGTTCAACAAACGAGCGTCCTCGGTCCAGTTGTTCCGGAGTAACCTTGAGGATTGGCTTACCGGCAACGTACTGCTTGAACTGTTTGAAGACAGCGTCTGTCACCGGGTAATCAGTTGCCTGTAAGTCGTGTTCGAACTGGATTGCGCCTTGCACCTTATAGTTTTCAAAACCAGCCACGCGGCCCATCGCCAGCTCCAGCGCGAAAGCGAAAATCGCATCGCTTAAGCGCGCTTCCGACGCAGTGATTTTGCCCGGTTTCACCATCTCATCAGGCGCGATTCCACCGCCGCCGTAAACAGCGCGGCCAGTGTCTGTATGGCTCTCAGCACCCGTTGGCAATGTAGGTTCTTTGTTGCTAGCCACACCGCCGTGGGTGTAGTAATCGTAGACGCCGCTATTGGAATAGTCGCGCTGGATCAACCGGCCCGACGGCGTGAAATACTTCGCCACCGTTAATAATAAAGCCGAATCGTATTCGAGTTGGATGGGGAGTTGGACCAGGCCTTTGCCAAACGTATTTTCTCCTACAATCAAGGCGCGGTCATGATCCTGGAGAGCGCCGGCGACGATTTCCGCAGCCGAAGCAGTGTCATTGTTTACCAGTACGACTAACGGCGTTTGATCCGGAGCGTCGTTAACGGCGCGAAACGTTTCACCGCTACCCTTGATGCGACCCTTCTGCGTAACGATCAACTGGTCTCGCTGCAGGAACGTGTTGGCCACACGCACTGCTTGAATCAGCAAGCCCCCGCGATTGCCGCGCAGGTCCAGCACCAGCATGTTCATTCCCTTGGAATGAAGGGATTCGAGAGCGGCCTGAAACTCGTCGGCGGTCGTTAGGTTAAAGCCGCCGGTCATGGCGACATAGCCGACGCCGGGTTTGATCATGTAGGCCTGCGGGATCGACGGCAGTGATACGGCGTCGCGAGTAATCGTCACCGTCTCAGTTTTTCCGGTAGCCGCGTGCTCAACGGTAACTTTGACAACCGTGCCGCGTGGTCCAAGCAGAAATTTTCTGACTTCGGGAAAGGTTTTGCCTTTCATCGACTGATCGTCCACTGCCACTATGCGGTCCCCGAAACGCAAACCCGCACGGTAAGCCGGCGCTTCTTCAAAGGTCGCGCGAATGTAAGTATTAACGTCGTCACCCTGGCGCAGGTCGCCAATGGTGGCGCCTATGCCAAAGTATTCTGATCGTTGTTCAGTCCTGAATGCGGCGTAGTCAGTTGCATCGAAATAAGTTGAGTGCGGATCGAGCACATTAAGCATGCCGCTGATTGACGACTTGAAGGCCGCGTTGTAATCAAGTTTCTTCCCGTCGATGTAGTTGTCCTGGATTACAGAGAGCGCTTCTGAGAGATCGCTTTTTACGACGGCAGCGCTTACCGGGGCACGCGACGTTGGGGCTTTGGCCAACGAACCTTCAGGTGCAGCAGTTGGTTGGCGGCGCGCCGCTCCCGTCTGTTGCGAGAAAACGTTCGCAGCCAGGGAAACTGCCAAAATAAGGATTGCCACGCCCGGCAGGTAAAATCTTGTTCTCACAAAAGCCTCCTAAAACCCTTCAGATCGACCAGATAAATCCAATGCCGCTGTCCGCAACCGCGAAAAGCGGGTTGCCAGAATAACACGAAGATCCTGAGTAAATGAACTTGCAGTTATAGCTTAATCAGGATCGCGGAAAGTGGGCAAAAGCTCCCGCGAAATAACCGCCTGCCGCTCGGGGTTTAGTGGTTCGCCGGTAGAAGAAAGTTGCCCTCAAAAGGCCCGTTTGATGTAAAGCTTGGGGCACTATAAACTGCTAAGCCCGAAAACGAACCGTTACCAGTAAGAACATTCTACCGGAGGATGCCTGCATGCCGAGCGCCTTAGACCGCAACCAACTTTATTCATTTGCCAAAAGTCATCGGAAGGAATATGAAACGCTGCTGAAGACCTTTGTTGAAACTGCAACCGTATCTTCGGATCCGGCACACGCGGAAGACATTCGCGCCGGAGTAGATTTGACCGTCGACACGTTCCGGCAATTCGGCGGTAAGGTAGATGTCTACAAGGCCGACCGCGGCAATCCGACCGTTCATGCGATATTCGACTCAGCAAAAAACGCGCCCACGGTTACGGTCTACAACCACATGGATGTGCAGCCCGCCTCGAAGGAAACTGAGCCCTGGGACACTGAGCCGTTTGTTATGACGACCAAAGGCGACAGCTACTTTGGCCGCGGCACCACTGACGACAAGGGCCCGGCGCTGGCGGCGCTGTATGGCGCGCGCGCGGCGCAAGAGGCGGGCGTGCCGATCAATATTCGTTTCCTTTGGGAGTTTGAAGAGGAAATTGGTTCGCCGAATTTCGAAAAGATCATTTCCAAAAACGCGCGCGACCTGCAAACGAATTCGGTCGTCGTTTCAGACACGGTCTGGGTCTCGCGAGATCGGCCGGCCAGCTCGGCCGGCTTGCGCGGGCTGCTGGGATTTATTCTCAGCCTGGAAACTGGAGCGACCGACACGCACTCCGGTGAAACGGGTGGCGCATCACGCAATCCGATTGCCGAGTTAATGCGATTGGTTTGCGATCTTTACGATCCGGTTACGGGAAAAATCAAGTTCAAAGGTTTTTACGACGATGTGATCCCGCCTTCAAAAAGTGAACTGAACGATTGGGTCAACTCCGGGTTTACGGTTAAGGGTTTCAAGAAAGCGCACCATCTGAAATTGATGCGCAGCGAGGATCAGCTCGAAGTGATGAAACGCATCTGGGGCATGCCCACGATGGAGATTCACGGGGTGGTTGGCGGCTATCAGGGCCCGGGAGTGAAATCAATTGTGCCGCCACGCGCTGAGGTTAAGGCTTCGTTTCGCTTGGTGCCCGGTCAGGATCCGGAAAAGATTAAGAAGCAGTTGCTTGCTGCGATTAAGGAAAGAAATCCGGATGTTAAGGTTCAGTTTGAATCAGCCGCTCCGGCGTTCCGCACCGTGCTCACTGGTCCATTGCCTCAAGCTCTAAAGCGCGCGATCAAGTTTGCTTTTGGCCGCGAGGCCGTGTTTGTTCGCGATGGCGGAACTATTGGAGCGATGACCAGTATCGAAAAAGTGTTGCGGTGTCCGGTGCTGTTTCTCGGCCTGTCGCTTCCCGAGCACGGTTATCACGCACCGAACGAAAACTTCGATTGGCAGCAGGCTTCAGGTGGGATGGTTGCGTTTGCGAAATACTTTGAAGAGATCGCGAACTTGCCGAAGAATGATTAGCCGCGGATGAACGCGGATAAAACGCGGATCTGAGTAAGAATCGACTTGCGGCTTAGCCGCCTTCGGTGCGGTAAGGCTCAGCCTTACCAGAACGCATTTCAGAAATCAGAGGCTGCGCCTCTGAATTTCGGAGGCACAGCCTCCCTAAATAATCAAAAGAACGCTTTCGGTAAGGCAAAGCCTTACCGCACGGAAGGCGGCAAAGCCGCTCGCGAGTGCCTTTCCAGATCCGTTTTTATCCGCAAAAAATCCGCGGCAAATTGTTTTTAGATTACGCAGGCCATTCGTTCTTCATTCAAAGCCATAAATCCAAGCTTTTCATAAAACCGGCGCGCTTCCGGGTTCTCCAGGTGCACGGCTACATCGATTCTCGTCACCGCCTCTTTTCGCAATTGCTCTTTTAATTGTTCCAGGAGCGCCGTACCTATCCCGCCACCCCGGCGATCCACCTTCACTGACACGTCATCGAGCTTGGCTACCACCGCTCCCATCGATGTCGAGATTGCGTAACAGACCACACAAACTCCGGCCGCGCCCTGCTCGTCGTAGGCGAGCCACACAAAACCCAGCTCGGGTTGTTCTAGAAAAAGATCGAGTGCGTTGTTAAGTCCCTGAAAGCCTCGGTCGCCATATGCTTCGCTGCTGGCGAGGTAATGTTCATCTTCGCGCAGAAAGACGCGCAGCATTTCAAAAGCGTCAGCAACATCCGCGGCGGTCATCTTGCGGCAGGTGATCAAGCAACACTCCTTTCGCCGTGCACATTCGGGTGTGTGTCAAGGCGCTGCCTTGAGTTGAAAATCCTTTGGTCCAAACTCAACGGAATGTAACGTTCCGTCGACTTTTTTCGCGAATCGCTGACGCGATTTCTCTCGCCCGCCGGCCCGATTGGGAGTAGGTCAGCGAAGCAAAAACGAGAATCGCGGTAAATAAGAAACCGAACTTCATTACTTTTGAATTGTAGCAAGAGCCGCAGGGGCGCAAAAGTCAGAGAGTCGGATTAAGCAGGTTCATAGAATGCAAAAGTCGAGAGAGGCCCGCCTTGATGGTTCTACTAAATGGCTTGTTACTCTTCGGGGCCGGCGCAGGTTGGCCCATGCAGCGCAGGTATCTTTTGGCTGATGACCGGATAGTTAGGAGCTTCATCAATATTGATCTGCGTCCAATGAGCATAATTTTCAGGAACGTTAGTGTCGGCGAAGATTGCCTCCACCGGACATTCAGGCACGCACGCATCGCAATCGATACAAGTGTCGGCGTTGATGTAAAGACGATCAGTGAGTTCGTGAAAAGCTTCCACCGGACAAACAGCCGCGCAGTCGGTATATTTGCAATCAACGCATAACTCAACAACTACATAGGTCATTGGCGCAATAAGCTCCTTTTCGAATGATGGCAAATAGTCAGGCAGCAGGTAGTCGAATGTCAACAGAAAAAACAAAAGTAAATTGTAAATCGATAAGAGCGAAAAGCTAAGGGCAAAGAGCCATGTGGTAAATAACTCAAGGCAAACAGTCTCTTAGGTTGGGAAGGGTGGTTTACCCCCGCTCGTTGGAGCCACTCAACCAAAGCGCGGGCAAGTCCACCCTTCCCAACCATAGGACCTTCCAGCTCGAATCCTGAATGGTGAATTAATGTTGAGCATCTGAGGAAGCGCGCTAGAAAAAGCGGAGCAAGCTCGATTTACGATCTGCGATTTTCGATTCACGAGTTGGTTAACTTGCTTCTGCTTCTTTTTTCTCGACGCTGCCTGGTCCATGGATGGTCTTATTCAAAACCGGATCGCCGTGATAGGTGACGTGCGACGGTCCCGAAACAGTAACATCCAGTTGCTCAGCAACGTTTACATCGACGCGCGCTACGCCCTTCGCTTGAACAACACCGCGCGCCGCCCGCAGTTTGTGCGCATCGATTTTGCCGGCGCCGTTGCTATCAATGTCTATAACCTTCGTTTCGCCGGCCACCTTAATGGTGGTAGCGCCGTTGGCATCGATCTCAAACTTCTCGTTTTTAATTCCGACTATATCGAACTTACCCGCTCCCGAAACTGAGATGCCTTCAAGTTCAGGCAGAGAAATAGTGACTCTAACGGGATCGTTAACCGAGAAGCTGCGATTGCTCCTGATGTGCAAGACGTTGTCGGAAACTTCCGTGGTGATCAGTGGCAGCAGATTGTCATCGCCTTCCACTTCGACGCTCTGCGGTTTTTGGCAAACAACGTCGATGTCGAAAGCTCCCTCGGTCGCGATCGAATTAAACGATGCAACTTCGCGCTTCTGTTTCAGGCGCACGCCCGAGCCCTTAATCTCGTCGTGCATTTGCAGATGGCAGCCGGCAACCAGGGAAAGCAGCGCCAACAGCAAATACGTTTTTCGGCTGGTGAGAATGTGCATTGTGTTGAGTTACCTTTTCCGGTTTCGCAGGATTCGTTAACGAGGCGGTTCGTTGCGTAAGTACTCGAGCGTCCGGGTTGTGTTCTCTGTCACGCTCGGCATAGCTTCCGGCAGACCGCGCGCCTGAGCAGCATGTAGCTCGTGTGGCATTGCCGTTGGTATTGGCGGCGAGACGCGCTTCGCTTGTGTGCCGCCGATAAGTTTTGATAACTGCCTGACCAAAAAGAATTCCGTTAGCGATAGGATGAAGAAGGTGAAGAACATGAACATTCCTACCACGTCCTCACCGAGGGAGGCATCGCGTTTCAATGTAACCGCGCCGCCCAGCATGATGCCCAAGCCGCCTATGCCGATAATGGTAATAGCGATCAAAAAAGCAATGATGGCGCCTGTCCTTACCGTTGATTCAATGGGCTCTTTCAAGCTCGCGCCACAGCGATTACAAAAACTAAGACCAGGCGTTATGGTGGTGCCACAAGTGGAACAGAACATAAAAGGTCCTTCCCGCGAATTGTCTTGAAGAAAGTTTCCCCGCATAGAGAAACGGTCGCGATAGCCGGCAAGTTCCGGCGATTTTGGCCGTATTTCAACTAAATTTTAGATCCATCTCCCTTTGAACCCAGCTGTGGCCGCAGCGTATCCCAGAATCGAAGCAAAGGGAATGGGCAAAAGAGCAAAACGCGAATTCAAGTTCGAAGTGCACGGAACATTATTTGTTGCTTCTCCCGAGAGGGTCGGACGGGGGCGAGATGTTTATAGCCTGACGGTTCTTTCTTTGCTCCGAAGCTCCGTGGGAGCGAAAACGAATTCAACTGTTGCACTCGGAAGTTGAATTCACCAAACAACAAAAGCAGAAGACAAAATAGCAAAGAGCATTGCGCTTGGCACTTGGGGCCCTTTACTGTTCGCTCAGTCCTTTGCTCTTTGCTCTTTTCTCTGCGCGAACTACAATTTCTGGTAATGGCTTTGATTAGGAATATTTCCGATACTGCCTTGCTCGCTGCGATTTATCGCGCCCGCGAGTCGGAAAGTGCTGACCCGCTTTTCCGCGATCCATTTGCCCGTCGCCTTGCCGGCGAGCGCGGCGAAGAGATCGCCCGTTCGCTTGTTTTCAGCGAGAAGAATGCCTGGGCGTGGTTTGCCCGCACGTACGTTTTCGATCAGCTAATCAACCAACAGATTGCTGCGGGCTGCGATTTGGTAGTTAACCTCGCCGCCGGCCTCGATGCGCGTCCTTATCGCCTGGCACTACCGGCTTCCTTGAAATGGATTGAAGTCGATTTGCTCGAGATAACCGATTACAAGGAAGAACAATTAAACGACGAGCAACCACATTGCGTGCTGGAACGCGTGCGACTGGACCTTGCGGACGTGGCGGCGCGGCGCGCTTTGTTTAGCCGGGTGGGCGCCGACGCGCGTCAAGCGCTGGTTGTCAGCAAGGGGTTGATAGTTTACTTGACCGCCGAAGCGGCTGGCGCGCTTGCGGAAGATCTCTCTCAGCAGGCATCGTTTAGGCACTGGCTGCTGGACCTTGCTTCGCCGGCTTTGCTCAAGATGATGCAAAAGAAGATGGGCCAGCCGCTGGCGCAGGCATCGGCTCCGCTAAAGTTTGCACCGCCTGAAGGACCGGATTTTTTCAAGGCCCACGGCTGGCAGGCGCGTGAGGTGCGTTCAATGTTTCATACTGCCGGCAGTTTGAAACGTCTGCCGCTCATGTTAAGTTTCTTCTATCGCCTGCAAAAATCCGACGCGTTTCAGGCCAACCGCCCCTGGAGCGGCGCCTGCTTGCTCGAAAATGTCTCAAACCCCAATAACTAACAATTGACCGCTTTTATGCCGCTGATAATTGTACTAGTTCGGATTGTCCTCAGCGTCGTGTTCAGCCTGGCTGGAATCACCAAACTGATGGACCAGGCCGGCACTCGCGAGGCCGTGAAGAATTTCGGTGCGCCCGAAGCGACCGCGCCTGCCGTTGCTCTTATCCTTCCCTTCGTGGAACTGGCAATCGCGATCGGTTTGCTCTTTAGCGAGACGACAGCCGTTAGTTCCATCAGCGGGCTCTTGCTTCTTGGCGTATTCATTCTGGCCATAAGCGTGAATCTGGCGCGTGGCCAAACGCATGATTGCCATTGCTTTGGTCAACTGTATTCGCGACCGCTTGGATGGCCCACGCTGGTGCGCAATGTCGTTTTCGCGCTGGGTGCTGGGTTCGTTTTCTGGCAGGCAACAGTCGCTGCAAGTCCGGGCATTGTTTCCACGCTGGCCACACTAAGTGCCGCAGGTTGGGCGCTGCTGGCTTTGGCTGTGGCAGTAATCGTTGCGGTGTTTCTCTATCTTCAGCAGCGCCACCTGAAAGCGCTTGCTGCCAGGGTTGGCCCAGAGGGCTTGCCGATTGATTCCATCGCGCCGGGCTTTGAATTGCCCGCGTATCACGGCGGGACGAAATCGCTCGCGTCGTTGCTCGAACACGGCAAACCGTTGCTGCTGCTTTTCACCAGTCCCCACTGCGGACCGTGCATTGTTATTTTTAAGGAGATCAAGGAATGGCAAGACGCGCATCGAGATCAACTGACAATCGCCGTTATTACGCGCGGCACGATCAAGGATAACTTTGTAAATGTCGCACGCAATAGCCTGGGCGAAGTGCTTCTGCAAAAGGAACGAGAAGTTGGTGAAAAGTACGGCGGGCTGGCGACACCGACCGGAGTAGTCGTTAGTCCCGATGGTCGTATCGCGAGCCGTGTTGCCGCGGGCGCTGACGAGATACGCAATCTCTTAAAAAACGTGCTGGGCAACGCTAACGGCCCAGGCAACCACCATCACCCCGCCGCAATGGGAAATCCTCATGAACAAATCACTGGCGAAAGTGCCGAAGGAACGCATTGAGAATCTGATTCTTACTATTCGCGGCGAGAAAGTAATACTAGATTCTGACTTGGCAGGACTTTACCAAGCTGAGACGCGTGCATTGGGTATAGGCGGTGAAGCGAAATATTAACCGGTTTCCAAGGGACTTTATGTTTCAGCTGACGCGTGAGGAGTTTGATTCTTTGAGATCACAATTTGTGATCTCAAAGGGTTCTGGCGGGCGTCGTTATCTCCCTTATGCTTTTACTGAACATGGTGCGATTATGGCGGCGAACGTTCTAAACAACGAACAGGCGATTAGGGCTAGCGTTTCAGGTTGTGCGTGCGTTCGTGAAATTGAGTCAAATAGTTTCCTCAAACGCCGAACTTGCGCGCAAAGTTGATGCACTAGAACAGACGTACGACACCCAATTCAAGGTCGTGTTTGAAGCGATTCGGCAATTAATGAATCCTCCTGTGCGAAGGACGAAACCTATTGGATTTCGGTCGTGAAGCGGGACCTGTCCGGTCCGTTTGGCGTTTTCTCAGGTAATCAAAGGCTCGTCAAAGATCACGCCTTCTTTACTATTCTTCCCCCGCGATTTACGATCTCCTCATGACCACACGTCCCGAAGCAAACGAAGCCACCTCCTATTACTCTCTCTACATCGATCGCATAGCCAGCGACAACATCGTCGCCGTCCTTGAAAGCCAACTGACGGAAACAATCAACTTTCTGCAGGCTATTTCCGAGGAAGAATCGCTTTACCGCTACGCACCCGATAAGTGGTCCATGCGCCAGTTGCTCAACCATGTCAACGACACCGAGCGCGTTTTCCTCTTCCGGGCATTTTGGTTTGCGCGCGGGTTCCCCGATGAGCTGCCGAGCTACGATCAGGAAGTAGCCGCTGCGACCGCTAATGCCGATGAGTTTTCGTGGGCGAGCCACATCGAGGACTTTCGCGCAGTCCGGGGAAGCACGCTGACTTTCTTCCGGAACTTGCCTGACGATGCGTGGTCGCGCAGCGGGATTGCCAGCGGCAACCGAGTTACCGTGCGTGCGCTCGCCTACATTCTGGCGGGACACGTTGCCCATCACGCTGCGGTGCTCAAGGAAAAATACTTGACGAACGCCGCGCGGGTTTGAACCAGTAGCATAGACTTTAGGAATTCATGATCAAGTAAGCCGCATAGGTCGGCATGCGTCGTTCGACGCGTTAGCGTCGGTGTGAATTTAGCCGGGCCTTTCAAGGCCGGGAACAGTCAAGAAAGTGTTCGCGTCGCGTAGCGACGCTTGAAACCAACGCGAACTCAATCGTCGCTACGCGACGGCAGCAAGCAAGAACCTGACCCCGGCGTTAAAACGCCGGGCTAAATTCATACCGACGCAACGCGTCGAGGAGACTTAATCAGAGCTTTCTGAAGTCCGTGCTGCGGCTACTTCGCAGAAAGGTGTTTCGGTGAACAAATGAGTGACGATTCGCAAGCCACGCGCATTCTTAGCCGCGACGCTATCGTCAACAGCGCGATCGTGCCTGGCTCGATACTGCGTGAGCGCTATCGGCTCGACAGTGAAATCGGCCGTGGCGGGATGGGCATCGTTTATCGCGCCACCGACCTGGAGTTGCATCGCGAAGTGGCAGTAAAAGTATTGCCAACTGCTACGTCTTCAGTTGAAGCTCGCCAGCGTTTAATGCGCGAAGCTCGCGCCGCCGCCGCGCTCAATCATCCGCATATCATCTCAGTTCACGACGTCGGCGAAGCGAATGGCGCGCCCTTCTTTGTGATGGAGTTGGCACAAGGTCCCAGTCTCGCGAAAGCAAGGCCGGCTGAACTATCCCGCGTTGTCGATATAGCCGGCCAGCTCTGCGCCGCGCTGGAACACGCGCACGCCAATAACATCGTTCATCGCGATTTAAAACCCGACAATGTATTGCTGTCCTCGGGTCTCAACGGCAGTGTGAAGCTCGCCGATCTTGGCCTCGCTTTGCCTGCTGACGCCGCGCGCATCTCCCGCGCAGGACTGATCGTGGGCACGGCCGCTTACATGGCGCCCGAGCAGGCACTGGGCCAGACAGTCGACGGTCGCACCGATCTCTATGCGCTGGGCGTCCTGCTTTATGAAATGACGACGGGCCGGCTGCCATTCATCGGCGACGATCCGCTTTCAGTCGTTTCGCAACACGTTCACGCTTCAGTTGTGCCGCCGCGCATGTTACGTCCCGATCTGCCACGCGCGCTTGAGGCCGTCATCCTGCGGCTGCTGGCCAAAGATCCGGCGCAACGTTTTGCAACGGCCGCAGAAACCGCGAACGCCTTGCGTGATTCGTTAACTGCCGAGGAATTCGCTACTGACGATGATGCACTTGCCACCGTCGCGATCCTCGACGCACTTTCTCGCGGACGTTTAGTGGGTCGCGCCGCTGAACTCACCGAGGCAATTGAGCTATGGCATCGCGCGCGCGAAGGCCATGGCCATGCAGTGCTTTTCAGCGGTGAGCCAGGCGCCGGCAAGACGCGGCTGGCGCGCGAAGTTACGATCCATGCTTCTGTCGATGGCGCCGTCGTCTTATCAGGCGGCTGCTATGAATACGAAGCCACGACGCCATACCTACCTTTCGTCGAGGCCTTTCGTCGTCTTGTCCGCGAAGAAAAAGACGACG
This sequence comes from Blastocatellia bacterium, assembly GCA_013697915.1. Taxonomy (GTDB): domain Bacteria; phylum Acidobacteriota; class Blastocatellia; order Pyrinomonadales; family Pyrinomonadaceae; genus PSRF01. The sequence continues at coordinate 44,849 of JACCVY010000068.1, forward strand.
CTGCGTTGCGCGCCAAGCTGGGCGATACTGCACCGCAGATTGCGAAACTCGCTCCCGAAATTCAGACCCGGCTCGGTCCATTTCCCGAGCGTGCGGAACTGCCGCCACATGAAGAGCGCCTGCTTTTCTTCGACGCGGTCGTAAAAGTTTTCGTGAATCTCGCCGGTCCCAAAGGCCTGCTTTTCTACGCCGACGATTTGCACTGGGCTGACCGCGGCACACTTTGGCTGCTGGGCCATCTGCTGCGGCAACTGCGCGAGGAACGTGTGCTGATCCTCGGCGCCTACCGTGAAACCGAACTTGACCGCGCGCACCCGTTGGCTAAATCGTTGGTTGACTGGAACCGCGAACGGCTGGTTACGCGTCTCGCGCTCAAGCGCTTTGATGCGGCAGAAACTTCAGCGCAACTTGGCGCGCTGCTCGGCGAAAACGTAAGCGGAGATTTCACCAACGCCGTATTTCGCGAGACGGAGGGCAACCCTTTCTTCGTGGAAGAAGTGCTCAAGGCGCTCATCGAAAAAGGCTCGGTGCGCCGCGAGAGTGGCCGCTGGCAACGCTGCGACGTCGATCAACTCGTCATTCCGCAAAGCATGAAGGAAGCCATTGGCAGTCGACTCGATCGCGTTAGCCCGGAAGCCAACGAAGTCTTGCGCGCGGGCGCTGTGCTGGGAAAAACATTCACGTTTGCTGAGTTACAGTCAGCCTCCGGAGAGCAGAGTGAAGACGCGCTGCTTGATGCCCTGGATGAAGCCGTTGGCGCGCAACTGATCACCGCCAATCGCAGCGACTCGTTTACTTTTACTCACGACAAGATTCGCGAAGTGCTTTATGAAGAGCTGAACCCGATTCGCCGGCGACGCTTGCATCGACAGGCCGCCGAAGGTTTAGAGCGCACGCGCACCCCCAGCTCGCACGGCGCCGTCGAGAAGTTGGCCCATCACTACATTCAGGCGGGTGATCACGAGCGCGGCCTCAACTATGCAAAACAGGCCGCGGCTGAAGCTGAGCGCGTTTTTGCTTTCGACGAAGCCATCGCTGCTTACGGCCGCGCCCGCGATTGTGCCGAAGCGCTGGGACTAATTGATGAGCAACTGGCCCAGGAAGAGGCGATAGGAAAATCGTACCTGCTGCACGGCGAGATGATTCCAGCCGGCGAACATTTCGAACGCGCGCTCGCGTTCACAACTGAACCGGCAGTGCGGGCACGGTTGCAGTGCCAGGCGGCCGCTTCGCTGGCTGCAACCGGAAACCCACGCGGGCTGGAACACATACGTGAAGCACTGGCGGTTCTAAATCCGGAAACTAATCCGCTGGAGACTGCCAACGCGTTATCCATAGAAGGCCGTTTTCATCATTTGGCTGGACGTCATTTGAAGGCAATCGAACTGCTTGAGCGCGCAGCGGCTTTGGTAGCGCCGGCCGCTGCGGCAGAGACTGTTTCGACGTTTGCTGCCCCGATGATTTCGCAGGTTTATGCATACCTGGCTGGCGGGTATCAGCACTCCGGCTTGTATGATGATGCCGATCGCTGGGCGCGCCGCACTATAGAATTTGGTGTTGCTCACAATATCCAATTTGCTCAGGCGATTGGCTTCGAGTTTCTCGGTGAAGACGCGGTGCACAAGGGTGAGTATCAAAAGGGTCTCGAATATGCAGCGCATGAGCTTGAGATCGTAGAGAAGTTGCATTCCCGCGAAAGGCGCGCCTGGACTTATCTTGTTTCTTCTTTATCGTCGCTTCACGGCGGGGATCTTGAACGAGCGGATAAAGAGTTTACGGAAGGAATCGCGCTGGCGGAATCGGTGGGCGAAGTAAGAGTAGCGACATTGATGAAGGGAAACTACGCGGTGTTACAAGCGCGCCAGGGACGATTTGACGAAGCGCTGCAAACTGCGCTGGAAAATTTCGAGCAAGCGGAGGCTTCGGGACTTCTCTATTCGCGCTTCGAGGGGCACCGCTGCCTCGCGGAAGTACGACGTCAGCGCGGCGAGTTGGATGAGGCCGAGGCTGTGTGCGGGAAAGCTTCCGATTTGGTTTCGGAAACGGAATCGCGCGTGAGCCAGCTGTGGCTAGGGCCGCTCTATATTGTTGTGCTGCTTGAAGCGGCAAGCGTCGCCGCTACTGCGGGCAAAGCAGACGAAGCCGCCGCGAAGCGTGAAAAGGCGAAAGAGCTTTTGGCGCGTTACCAGAAATTGGTTAACGATTGCCAGTCGCCGGGTTTCTCGCGTGAAGCCGCGCGCCTGAGAACGCTAGTTGCAGAAGGGTAAGAGGAACTCGGAGAGCAAAGGACAAGGAGCAGAGCGAAGCTTTTCCGCTTGCGTTTCTTCCGTTTCCAATTTTAACAGCTGTCGCAAAATCATTTGACTTCGCTCTCGGTTGCGAATAAATTGCACGTATTCCCCGACACGTCTTACTTAATTCTTGAGGAGCAAAAATATGAAAAGATTTTTCTTTGCGTTAGCGCTGATGGCCACTATCGGTTTAGGTGGTCTGGCAATTGAATCTGCTTCCGCACAAAACACAAACTCGAGCACGACCATGAACGGCAACATGAGCAACATGAATATGAGTATGCACCGGCACGGCATGCGTCATCGCCGCCACCGGCGTCATCGCATGCATAAGATGATGAACAAGAACACCAACATGTAACGAGACGGCAGTTTTGTAATTGGTCAGAATTTGCTTAGAGGCGGGCGTTTGCTCGCCTCTTTTTTACCTTATTGTGGGTCGACGAATACAGAACCGGAGGCGGTAGCGACCGGGTTTGCGCAATGTTGGGTTCACCGTCATTTTAAGCTAGCGTTCTCGGCGATTCATGAAATGGAGGTGTGTTTATCGCAAGTCCAACCCGGTCGCTACCGCTTCCGGTTCTGTATTCGTCGACCCACAACGCAAATAGACCCAGTAGGCAAATTCATAATCCTATCGAGGGTTCTGATTTCGCTACCAATTGCCAGTTTACCGTTCACTGCCGTAAGCTACATTCATTCATCCCCCGCAAGATCCAGTTCCCGATAGGCTGTGCCGATTAAGTTTCAGGACATTTACACCGAATCATGTTCAATCGGAAACCGAATCACTCTCAATTACTGCGCGTCGCGAAGGCGACGATTTTCATTTCGCTTTTGCTTGCGGGTTCGTCCCGCCTTCACGCGCAAACTGCGACCGATCGCTCTGAATCAGAACGTTCAGACAAACTGACTGGCGGCCATATTGAAACCGCGGACTTTGAGCCGAACCAGCCCGACATTCGTCTGACGTTGAACGTGCCTTCGTTTCGTTTGACGCTTTGGCAGAACAGCAAAGAGGTGAAGTCTTACTACGTCGGCGTTGGCATGAAGGCGTATCCCATTTACATCGGTGAGCGTGAGGCGACCGAAGTTATTTGGAACCCGGCGTGGATACCGCCCGACAGCGACTGGGTTAGCAGTCATAAGGGAGTACGGCCCGGCGAAGTAATAAAGGCCAGCGACCCCCGCAATCCGCTTGGCAAAATTAAAATTCCGCTCGGTAACAGCTATCTGATTCATCAAGCGGCCGGAACAAATGACGTTGGTAATCTGGTCTCCCACGGGTGTGTCCGCGTGCTGCGTTCAGATCTTTACGATCTCGCCGAGAAGATTATTGCCGCGCGCGCCGTGCCGATCTCCTCGAAGCGGATTGAAGCCGCGAAGCACAGTTTTAAGACACTCTATGCAAAACTCGATGACCCACTGCCGGTTGATATCAAGTACGACACGCTCGTCGTTGAAGGCGGCGTGCTGCACATTTACGCAGACGTTTATGACCGCGGCCTGAATCGCGCGGCAAGTTTGCGTGCTGAACTTTTGTCGTCAGGCGTCGATGTTTCAAAACTCGACGACAAAACGATCAAAAAAATGCTGTCCCAAATTACTCGGCGCACGCAATTCGTTGTCGATACGCGCAGCATCGAACAGGGCCGCGCCCTCGAAGAGGGGCAATTGCTGCCGCTGATCCCGAAAAAACAGAAGGCAGTAGGCAGAAAGCAGTAGGGAAGAAGGCATGAGTGGTAAGCAGTGAGTGGTGAGCGGTGTGCAGTGGGCGGTGGCAAGTGGAAAAGGACTCAGCAACCGCACTAAGTATTCATCCCTCAGCACTCAGTACTCAACTATTTCTTTACCACCCAGGTCGTCATCGCGCGCAGGTTCTCAACGACCGTGGTTTTGATCGGTTCAATAAATTTTCCACCCGCCGTGGCCGTTACTCTTCTCAGCATCGCTTCATCGACCAGGAAGCGATCCGATCCGTCAGGGAGATGAAATCGTCTCCCCTCGATCAGCTCAATCCTATCTTCCATGCCGATTGTCGACGCGAGGCGCGCGAAGAAAATTCCGCCGGGCCTCAGCACCCGCCACATCTCATCGATCATCGCCTGCCACTGCTCTTCGTCACGCGCGAAGTGAAGCACAGCGCTACTTATCACCACATCAAAAGCCTCGCTTGCGTTCTTTTCCTCGGCGCCGGCTGGAGCGGAGGTTGCTTTGCCGTTCACTGTTTGCTGTTGGCTGTTTGCTTCTGTTCCAAACGACATTTGTTCCACCGGCTCAACGCGAAAATTATTCGCCGGCAAATGTGGAGCAAGAACGGAAGCAAGCTTGCGAACCTCGCCTATCGCCTCCTCTGATTGATCGACACCGAAAACCTCATAGCCATTGCGTAGGAAATAAACGAGATTCCGACCCGATCCACAACCGGCATCCAGCACGCGCATCCCGGGAATGAGCCGACCCTTTAACAGTTGATCGAAGAGATAGATATCAATGTTTCCAAACAACTTCTGGAGACTGTCTTCGCTCATCATGTTTACCTTTGCTGTTATCCATTCTGAACGCCATCAAGAAGAGTGGCCAGAAGATTAGCAAAGTTTCTCGAGAATCACCGGTGCTTACCTCCCAGCCCCCTGCATAAACTCTTTCATAAACTAAAAACCCAATACCTCACAACCGCTCTGGACGACAGGCGAAGTCTGTGCAGAATCTGTTTTGCCCTTCAGATGAATCAAGTGTCATAAGCACGAACGGGACAAGGCAGATCTCATTTGCGCGCTCTCAGAAGACATCACGAAAAACGGATGAAGCGCCGAGTGGAAGACTTCTACGGCGGAGCCCATAGGCGGGACCCGCGCCGGATAGGTAGCGAACGAGATAAGCACCATTCACGCGCGCTGGCTGTTGACGCCGCGTGACGATTTGCGCGGCCAGTCACCGCGAGATGTGTTACTCGCGCATCAGCACTTCATCGACTTTGATCTGCACACGCGTTCCGAGCAACGGAGTTTGCAGAACGAAGGTCCACCATGTTTAGCGCAAAATTCTTTTGCTTATCGCTTTGCGGGGTTTGGCACGCACGAGTGGATTCTATATTACGACCTGGTGCGCCACTTGCTTCATAGCCTTTTCGAGCTGCAGCCAACCGCCTACGTTGGCCGCGACGAGGACGCAAACCAATTGCTTACGACGCTTGATCAGATCAAGACTGACTGGCTGGAAAGCCCCCAAGCGGACCTTGACGGACGCATACCCGCGATCCTCATCGACAATGAGCGCAAGCGTCTTCCGCAGGCGATGCGTCCGCACGACATGATCATTGACGATGATTGTCCATGTGCCAGATGTTTGCAGACGAGACCAGCCCGCTGGGAATGGGCGTAGGTTTTTGGCATCTCGACGGATCAAACATGAACGATGACTTTGCGTTCTCGTTTTTCAAAACGCGTCAGGAGTGGGAGGTTGAAAACCGCCGCCGCGAAGAATTCAATAAAGAGTTCGATCGGAAGTGGGAAGAACGCAAGCAGCGCCTTGCTCGCGGCGAGCCGCTCGAGCATGATCCATTCTTCGACCCCGAGCCGTTCGATTTCGAGTCGAGTTAGACTTCGAATTTATTGGTTGGGACGGGCAGGGCGACGCGTTTGGAAGCCGCTGTTTCACTGATTTCCAGTCTGGATTTACCGCTTTTCACTTGCCTATTTACTCTGCGTCGCCATCTATGTAAGCTGTAATCAGCGGATCTCACCATACGCGGGTCAACGTCGACCACACTTCCGTTCGTGCCCCAAACGACAATTCAGATCTCGAGGGAGGAACGCAATGAAGCTGTGCTCACAGTGCGAATTTATTTATGAGGATGACCAGGAACGTTGCGACATGGACGGAGCGGAACTCGTTTATGAGCCCACGCTGGAACACGTTTTCCAAAACGACGCATTGCAGGCGACGACAGAACTGGAGCGGAGGGTGCCGGCGAGGTTGGTCATTCCCTTATCAAGATTGCCGCAGCCGGAAACTTCAATCGCGCAACCCCATGTCTTTGCCAACCGCAGCAGGTTGGCGTTACAAATCGCGGCCCTCGCGGTGTTAGCGGCTGTTTCCTTTATGGCTTTTTACGCGACACCGCGTCTGTTCCAAACCGGAAACCAAACCGCGTCTAACAGACTGGAAACGCAAAACTCGGAACCCAAAACGTCCCACCCAACGCCCTCGGTCGCCGTGGCGAGAGCGGCAGCGAGCTCTGAGAAACTCGAAACTCAAGAAACGAAACGCGACGCGTTGCGGTCGTCTAACGAACCCGAAACTCCAAGCGCGAAACGCGAAACTGCGTTTCCGGCTTTGCCCGGGCTGAAACCGCTACCGCGTTTGAAACCACTACCCACGCTGAAGCCCATACCCAGGTTGTCCGACCGAAGCGGACCGGTGAACGCCGGCAGAAAAGCCATCGTTGTGAACACAAGCGGCAACACAAAAAAGGATTCGCGCTTTGGATCGTTTCTGAAAAAGACAGGACGTATACTGACCAAGCCGTTTAAGTCGTAAGTTTGAGAATCGTAAGTCGTGAACGAATGTGAATATACGCGGCTTTGCCGCCTCTTGTGCGGTAAGGCTCTGCCTTACCGGTGAGATGTACCAATAGCTTTGCGAGGCTATGCCTCCGCGGTTGAGGCGAAGCCTCAAGACCTTTCCAGAAGTTTCGGTAAGGCACAGCCTTACCGCAGGGAAGGCGGCAAAGCCGCGTGACCAAAGCTGTTTTAGCAAATCCGCCGGATGAATGGTGAGGGACGATTCAACCAGAACTTGGCTCTCAGCGTTCACCTCATCGAACCACCATTCACCATTCACTATTCACGATTTTCTGGCCTTCCCATCCGTGGATTCCACCGACTCAGCTTTCATGTTTTCCGTCTTCCGACTGTTCTCCGTTTTCGGTTCACGGTTCACGGTTTCCGTAGCATGCTTCTCTACGGGATGAGTGGCAACGCGCGTGACTCTATAAGTAATCATGGCCGGGAAGGCAAAAGGTCGCACCGCCTCGATTGTCACTTTGACCGGAACTGAAATCAGCGACATCGACGCCAACGAGGGCTGCGGCTGAAGTGTCGCGAAGGGAAACTGAAAGCTCCCGGTGAGAAAACCGGAAATTTCTTTCGTGTAGATTGCCTGGTTATCGCTGTCGAGAAAAGTCACATGAAAGTTGCTGCCATTGTTGCGGCCATTGGACCAGCGCAGCTCGAGTGCCACCGCCTGACAATCGGCCAAGCTGATGGGAATATCAAAGCTCTCACCTTGTTGGCGGAAACTGTGGGCGCCGGCAGTTTGCGGCGGCGGATCCGGACAGGTCTGCGCTGTGGCCCACGGCGCGCAGACAAGAAACAATGCGAAGGAAAGTAAACTGGAAACCGTGAACCGGAAACCGTAACTGCCGTCGGCTGAATGCTGATGGCTGTTTACTGTTTGCTTTTTCATAGACACACCTACCCCAAAAAAACTGCGAGCTTGAGTTTTGGGACAAGCGCGATGAGGTTTGGGGCTGAGGTTACATCCTAGCGAGTACGCAAGGCGATAAGCAAGAAAAACAGGTCCCTGGCGGGCTTTGGAAATAAACAATTGCTCTATTTAAGGCCACCGGACAGTTAGTGTTTTTTCGTTGTCCGTTTCGACCGATGTATGTATCTTGTATTTGCGGCTTTCATTACGGTTCCAACCCCCCGACGCGAACCGCTTTCCCTTCCGCCCGAACGCCCTGAAAACTTAGTTCTTCGAGGAGCTTGGCTATGAAGCGCTGTTCACAGTGTGAGTTTACCTTTGGCGACGAGCAAAAGTTTTGCGACTTCGACGGCACGGAACTAGTTGCCGTCCCCCAACCCCCGGCAATTCGCGTGGCACGCCGGAATGCGCTTCATTCTTCTTTTCCGCTGGCGCTGGTGATGATTGTGGGGGTGTTATCAAGCGCGCTGCTGATCGGGTATTACGATTCTGCGAACCAATCCAGTGTCAACGTCAGCTCGAACAGCGAAACACGCGGTTCCGGCGCAACTCTAATTCCTCCGGTTCAGGTTGATACGCGCGATCAGGCCAAGACACCACCTGAGAGGCCGATAGGCATCTCGACGCAGCGGCGTATCTCAACTGTCCGGGGTGCTCCGGCAATGCCTGCTTCGATGATCAAGTGGCCGTCAGAAAAACCTCGCCTGCGATCCTCCCGACCGGGGCATGGTCCAGCGAACTCCCAACTGGCAGCTGGGAACACAAGGCACAGGAATCTCAACAACTCACTGGAAACCAGGAATCAGAAAAGACTGGGAGCGTCGGAGCTGGTCCAACAGCGGCACAGTGTTGCCCGGATAGCTAAGGGGAAGTGCGGGGCATCTCGGCTGGGATGCAATGGTGCGGGGAATAATACTGAATCCATGCATCATGCGAAGGACTCAAAGCTTGTTGCTTTCCTGAAGACAACCGGTCGGCTGCTGAAGAGGCCATTTACCTTCTGAACAGCTTAAGCCGTCGCTCTTCTCCTGTCTGGGTAATCACCGCCCGCGCAGTGGGTTTGCACAAAAAGTAATCCAGCCCGGTCCGCGTTAGCGAACGACCGACAATAGCGCAGCCCGCTTTCTGACCCCTCTTCTCCGACCTCCGACCTCTGACCTCTGAACTCATACCGTTGCGCGATCGGTTATCTCCAGGCCCCTATCAATAATCGCGAACGCCTCGCGCAGCTCAGCTTCGGTAATGCACAACGGCGGGTTGGTGAAGAACGTATTCCAGCGCACGAAAGTATATAGTCCTTCGGCCCGGAAAAACTTCCCAAGCGCTTGCATCTCAGGCGAACTGCCGTTGAAAGGCGCCATTGGTTCGCGCGTCTCACGGTTTCGCACCACTTCGACTATTCCAAACAGCCCAATGTTGCGCGTCGCGCCCACCGACGGGTGCCGGCCTTGTAGATCCTCGAGCATGCCGCGCATTATTTCACCCATACGCCGCGCGTTTTCGATCAGCCTGTCTTCCTCATAAACCGCAATCGTTGCCAGCGCTGCGGCACAAGCCAGCGGATGACTGTTGTAAGTTAGCCCGCCGTAAAAAACATTCTTCTCAAAGTGATCGGCAATCTGCCGCCGCATGCCCACCGCACCCAGTTGCACGTAGGCGCTCGTCAGGCCCTTGGCCATCGAAATCAGATCGGGCACAACTTTCCAGTGATCCACCGAGAACCATTCGCCGGTGCGGCCAAAGCCGGCCATCACTTCGTCGGCAATCAGCAGGATGCCGTACTTGTCGCACAGCGCGCGCAGTCCCTGCATGTAACCGTCAGGCGGAATCAGGATGCCGTTAGTTCCAACAACAGGCTCGACAATTATTGCCGCGACGGTCTTTGCGCCTTCGAGTTCAAGAATCTCTTCAGTGCGCGCCAGCACTTCTTCAGTCGAGTCCGATCCCTTTTGAATGCCATGATAAAAATCGGGAATGCGAAAGACGCCGGGGATGCCGGGCTCTGCGGCCCAGCGGCGCGGATCGCCAGTCAGTGTCAGCGCGCCCGCGGTGCCGCCGTGGTACGATCGATAGCGCGCGCCAATCTTATGACGTCCGCTGAACATGCGCGCGATGCGGATCGCATTCTCGTTGGCTTCGGCGCCGCCGTTGGTAAAGAAGAAGGCATCGATGTCGCCGGGTGTGATCTCGGCAAGCTTCAAACTCAGGCGCGCGCGCACTTCGGTGGCCATGAACGGATTCGCATACGGAAGCACCGCCGCTTGTTCCTGAATGGCGCGCACCACCCGCTCGTCGCCGTGCCCGATGTTCACGCACATCAGTTGGCTATTGAAGTCGATGAAGCGCTTTCCTTCCGGCGTCCAGAAGTAGATGCCCTTCGCGCGCGCCACCGGAATCGGATCGACCGCCGCCTGCGCGGACCACTCAAACAGCGTGTGCCGCCGGCACAACTCAACAATCTCCTCGCCAGTCATCTGCTCGCCCTTCATTGTTTCCGTATTGGTAGTCATCTTTTCCGCTCTCCGACCTCTGACTTCTATCCTTTGGGCCACGATGTTACTAGTTGGGGTGATGCTATTCAATTGGTGACCTCTGACTTCTGATCTCCGACCTCTAGGTATTCACGATTCACGATTCAAGTTGGAATGTCTCGTGGTCAGGAAGGTGGGCTTCACCCCAGCGGGCCTGCCCCGCTGGGGACCCCGGGCTTGCCCCCGCTCTTGTGAGTACCACCTGCGGTAGCGGGTGGGTCATAGCGTTGTACGTTCTGTGTAATCTGCGAAATCTGGAATTCGTCTTCCTGTTACCGTTTACTGTTCACTGTTTGCTGATTAACGCTCATGAGCATCAAACCCGCGATGTAAAGCCCAAGCGTGAAGAAGGATATGTAACCGGTCGCCGGGGCGAACGCCGGCGCGTCCAGTGCGCCGAGTGTAACGCCCTGTGCGAACAACCCGGCCGCGCGCTTAAGCCAACCGCCGTCTGGCGCATAAAGACTTGCCAGCAACAGATGCTTCAAGATGAATGCGGTGCCAAAAAGAACTACGAGGCTGCGCAGCAGGCGCCGAGCATCAAAAGATGAGAACTGATTGTTCCAAAGCGTCCAGAGAAAAAAGAATGAGAAGAGCCAGTGCAACAAACCGCGTTCCGGCAAAACTGAATTAAACGCCTGTGCAGATGCGAAGAAGAGCGTGAGCAATACCCAGATGTGGCTAACGTTAGTGAGTGGTGGATTATTTCCCGCTATCCACGCACGCAATTCAATTAAGCCACCGCGCACAAAAAGCAACATCAGCAGGACAGCGAGAATGAGCGCAATCAGTGGCGGTGGAAAAAAGATAAACGCGTGATCGTCCGAGCCGACCCGCAAGCCGCCCAATAGCGCCACCGTCAGAAAAAGGAACGGCAGAACCCAATAGCTAACGACCGCCCGATTTTTCGACCTGTTATCGACGACTCGGAGCTGCGCAGCCGCAACTTCTCCCCGATCTGCAGTTATCAAGTCGTCGTCGACTCTCGACGTGTCATCGACCGCCACTACCTCTTGCCGGTTGGCAGTCATCAAGCCGTCGCTGCTGGTAGTTCTTAATTCCTCACTCATGACTTTGCACAAAGTTAGGCAAAACTTTAACGATCGTCACAGACTCCAGCCTGCGGAGCAGGCGATAGCATAAAGTCTCGCACCCCAGCCGAGCTGCTCGGATGGGGACCCGCCCCGGGGTGAAGCGTAGCGTAACCCCAGGTTAGTGGACCAAAGATGATGCCAGCCCGCGTAGTGGGCGATAGCCTTTGGCGTGATGTGCGGCTGTCGCCCGCGCCGCGGGCTCTGGTATTTTCAATTCACGGTCCTGGGGTTCCGCTACGCTTCACCCCAGAAGGCTTTATGCTATCGCCTGCTCC
>JACCVY010000180.1 GCA_013697915.1 Blastocatellia bacterium
ACGATCGGTTCGCCCCGGACGTTGAAGCTGGTGTTCACTACCACCGGACAACCGGTCTTTTGCCGAAAGGCCTCGATGATCTCCCAATAGATAGGATTTGTCTCATGCCGCACCGTCTGTATTCGCGCGGAGTAGTCAACGTGCGTGACGGCGGGAATTTTCGATCTGCTGACGTTAAGCTTCTCAATTCCCCATAACGACCTTTCTTCGGCCGTCATCTCTCGTCGTTGCGATTCGGCAACGTCCGCCACCAGTAACATATAGGGGCTGTCACGGTCCAAATCGAACCAGTCGGCGACATGTTCTCGCAAAACGCTCGGCGCAAACGGACGGAAACTTTCGCGGTACTTGATCTTCAAATTCATTGCCGCCTGCATCTCAGGTGACCGTGGATCGCCGATGATGCTGCGTCCGCCGAGCGCGCGTGGGCCAAACTCCATCCTGCCTTGGTGCAGGCCGATTATCTTCCCCGCTGCCAGCAGATCCGCAACAGCAGCCGGCAGCTCCTGTCGAGAATACTTCGTGTAAGGTAAGCCTCGGGACCGAAGTAATTCTTCAATCTCGGCCTCGCTATGTTTCGGACCAAGATACGAACCTTTCATGGCGTCGGAATAAGGCAGTAATCCGTTGTTCGCGCTTGCGCGTGACGATTGCCACTTCCCAGTTTTCTCAGCACTAACGCGGGCGTTTCCGAGGTAGCGATGCCAGATCGCCAGTGCAATTCCCAAAGCGCCGCCAGCGTCACCGGCCGCGGGTTGAATCCAGATGTCATCGAATGGCACTTCGCGCAATACCCGGCCGTTTGCTACGCAGTTCAACGCCACGCCGCCCGCCAGGCAAAGTTTCCGCAGGCCCGTTTCCTGGTGAGCATATTTAGTCATCTTCAGCATCACTTCTTCCGTGATTACTTGAATGCTCCGCGCCAGGTCCATCTCTTTCTGAGTGATAAGCGACTCAGCTTTTCGTGCTGGCCCTCCCAAAAGCTTGTCGAAGGCGCGGTTCGTCATTCGCAAGCCCTGCGAGTAACCAAAGTAGTCATGATTCATCCTGAGACTACCATCATCGCGAATTTCCAATAACTTATCTTTGATAAGCGAAACGTATTTCGGCTCGCCGTAAGGCGCCAGTCCCATCACCTTGTATTCGCCGCTGTTGACACGAAAACCGGTGTAGTAAGTGAAAGCGCTGTAGAGCAAGCCGAGACTGTCAGGAAACCGCAATTCCTTCAGCAACGTGATTTCATTTCCCCTGCCGATGCCGATGGAACTGGTGGCCCACTCGCCCACCCCATCGATTGTTAAGATCGCAGCTGCTTCAAATGGAGAAGGATAAAATGCGCTGGCAGCGTGACTTTCATGGTGATCGCCGAACAGCAATTTCCACACATACTTTTTTCCTGCCTTCTTCGCCGCGCGTTCATCTTCTTCGCCGTCCGCTTTGGCAAGTTCGCTGCGTATCAGGTCGGGCATCCACAGCTTCTCTTTCATCCAAAGCGGCAGAGCTTTTAGAAATGAAGGAAATCCGGCGGGAGCGTAGTCGAGATAGGTTTCGAGTAAACGATCGAATTTCAGGAGGGGCTTGTCATAGAAACAGACGTAATCCAGGTCGCTGACTTTGAGGTTCGCTTCGCTCAAACAGTAACGAGTCGCGTTGAGCGGAAAATTATGATCGTGCTTAGTTCTCGTGAATCGCTCTTCCTGGGCGGCGGCGATGATCTCGCCGTCAACCACCAGGCATGCTGCGGAGTCGTGATAAAAGGCGGAAATGCCAAGAATGCTAACCACTAAAAACGACTCCGACTAAAACAGCGTATAGATAAAGGGTGCAATTGCAGAACTCTTGGCGAGGACGAGCAACGCGCCCACCAACACCAGCGTTATCACGATCGGGGCCAACCAATACTTCTTGTTTTCTCGCATGAACTGCCAGAGCTCGCTAAAAACTTGTACTTTTGACATCGCAACTCCTAAAACATCTTTTCATAGTGACGCGGATCGCGCTGGCGTTCGGAGTATGGCTTCCAATAAGACGCCCGGCGACCGCTGCGCCGGTCAAGCGGATCCCACCCTGATAATCTCTTCACCACTCCGATTGGCGTAATGATCAGAAAGAACACGATACCGAGGATGATTCGAGTCATCACAAAGGACAACCCCTCGGCCAATACCATCCAGCCTAGATTAGGCCAGATTAAGGCTTTAGGCCAGAGCAGTCCGAGAAGGACTAATAACGAGCCAAGTGGGAGCGTAATGTGGGAAACACTTGCAAGCTTTCCCCGGTATAGCCACCAACTGCTAAGCAGAACCAGGACACCGCCGACCACTAGTCCAAACTCGCGTTCGCGCCGAAAAGATCTCTTCTTCATTATTAATTCATCTGCCGCAAGCGCGCCCCTGAACTTCCGGTAAAACGCTGTACGTTTGAGCTGTACGCGGGTTAACTACCCGCTGACCTTCTCGGCGATGGCGAACTTCGCCAACACCTCGGCAACGTAATTCTGCTGTTGCTCCGTTAGCTCAGGAAAGCACGGCAGCGCAACCGTCTCGAGCGAGGCTCCCTCAGCTTCAGGAAACTCTCCCCTCTTATAGCCCAGGTAGGCAAAACACTGCTGCAGATGTAAGGGAACGGGATAGTAAACCTTATTGCCGACGCCGTGTTGCGACAAGTGTTTGATCAATTCATCACGGTGCCCGGGCACGCGTATAACGTATTGATGGAAGATATGACGAGCTTCGGGCCTGACAAACGGACGCACAAACCTGCCGGCGACATCCGCTTCCTGGAGCAGCTCATCATAAAAAGCTGCCTTGGCACGCCGCGCTTCCGACCACTCTTCCAAATGTTTTAGTTTCACCCTCAAGACCGCTGCCTGCATCGCGTCGAGCCTGCTATTGATTCCGACTTCATCATGCTGATATTCGGTTGCGCCGCCATGAACGCGGAGTTTATGCACGCGCGTTGCCAGCGACTCATCCTGGGTTACCACCATGCCGCCGTCACCGGCGCCACCAAGATTTTTTGTCGGATAAAAACTGAAGCAGCCTAGCTGGCCCATCGAACCCGCGCGGCGTTCGCGGTCGGTAGCCCCAATGGCCTGTGCGGCATCCTCAACAACCGGCAAGTCATGACCTTTGGCGATTGCCAGCAGGGCATCCATATCCACACACTGGCCATACATGTGAACAGGTAAGATTGCTCGCGTGCGCTTAGTGATTGCCGCCTCTACCAGGTCGGCATTGATGTTATAGGTCCGCGGATCAATATCCACAAATCTCGGTCGGGCACCGAGACGCGCGATTGCGCTACCCGTGGCAAAGAACGTGAAAGGAGTGGTGATTACTTCGTCACCAGCTTTTATGTCCAAAGCCATCAGCGCCAGCAAGAGCGCGTCTGATCCGGAAGCACAGCCTATAGCGAAACTTGTATTCGAGTAGTTGGCAATCTCTTCTTCCAGCGCCGCAACTTCAGAGCCGAGCACAAACTGTTGCGAATCGATCACGCGTGCTACGGCGTCAAGCAGGTTGGGGCGCAAAGCTTGATGCTGCCCACTCAGATCTATTAGCGGGACCTTCATATTGATAATTTTCGGTTGGAATTGGAAATAAGCCTAATGATTCCAGACAGAGCTGGCAAGCTTCGAAGTTCTCGCTCCGGCCCGTGATAATTGAGTCTGCCGCCTGAAGCGAGCAAAAACTTCTGATCGGCGCGGTTACGGTTGCGCAGTCTCGCCGGATGCGTCTTCCGCTTTGTCCCCTTCGGTGTAGTAACTCGAATAATATCCCGAGTAATAATAATCCTGAGCTTCGAGCTTAACGTTATTTAGAACCACGCCAAAAATGTGCGCGCCCACATCGAGCAGTTGTTGCTTGGCACGACGCACCACCGCGCGCGAACTTCTGCCACCATGAACGACGAGCACCACACCGTCCACCATGGTCGATAGAATTGAAGCGTCTGTAAAAGAAATTGCCGGCGGTGAATCGATCAAAATGTGGCTAAAACGCTCGCTGAGAATTCCCAGCAGTTTCCGCATCTCATCTGAACCGAGAAGCTCAGCGGGATTAGGCGGAACGGGGCCGGACGTAAGAAACTTGAGGTTCGGCTGGGCCTCGAGCGTTTGCACCAAGTTGTCCAGGTTGGTTTCACCTGATAACCAGTTAGTTAGTCCCCTGGTGTTTGGGGCGTCAAAATGCACATGCAATCGCGGCCGTCTCAAGTCGCAGTCCACCACCAGAACTTCGGCGCCGGTTTGTGCGAGCATAAACGCAGTATTGATCGCAGTAGTGGTCTTTCCTTCAGATGGCTGACTGGAAGTAACCAGTATGGTCTTTGGTGGTTGACCTGCGGAAGATAACAGCAAAGACGTGCGCAAGTGACGGTAGGCCTCCGCAATTGGAGAGCGCGCATCATTGATCAGCGCCAGGGCCGTAGAGTCCGCCGGCGCCGTTGCAGGTCCACCGCCAATGGCTATCAACCGCCCGCGATCGCGGCTTGCCGGAATTGCAGCCAAAGCCGGCAGATGCAAATAGCGGTCGATGTCATCCACCGACTTCACGGTGTCATCAAGGAAATCGAGCAGAAACGCGAGGCCTATGCCGGCCGCCAACGACAGCAAAAAAGCGATCACAACGTTGCGCATACGCTGTGGACCAATTGGCGCCTTCGGCAGACGGCTGTAGGTAGCAATACTCACTTCGTTTGATTTGTCGCCTGAGGTCACCTGCAGTTCGCGCTGGCGTTGTAGCAGGGTGTT
>JACCVY010000118.1 GCA_013697915.1 Blastocatellia bacterium
GTGCGCCTCGTCCCGGATGGACCGGGGTGCATATGCCTGGAATGCATTGAGAAAGGAGGATCTGAAGAATGCCTTGCCTCCTGCTGTGAGGGGGCATGAGCCCAAGCGGCGGTGACCTGCCGTCAACTGGCGGGGTGACGTAGCCCGCAGGTAAAGGGAGTTGAGGCGAAGCCGTTACGCCGAGATGGTTCCCGAGGCTGTAGTATTGGAAGGTTGAGGAACACGAACCGGTTCACCCGCATCTGAGGGCTGGAATGTCGCCTCCGCCTACGCGGCTTAACAGGCGGAATGCTGATGATGCTGCCGGAGATGTAAGTCGGCGCGCATCCGAATACGGGCGGACAGGTAGGACGCCTGTTGGGGTCATGGAGAGAACGCAGCCAGACCATGGCATCGGCATCAACTTGCGGAAAGCAAGGGAAAAGACTGCGACCGGCAGCCTCACCAATACGCTTTACGTCCGGCATATGAACGAGGGAAGGCATGGTGGAATGCTAAGGGAGTTGACCCTGATGTCCATCATGCTGACGGAGTTCCCGTAGTAGTCCGCGGCAGGGAAAGCCTGCCACATGGCGAAGGGGAACAGTTCAAACTGCTTGGTGTGCAAATTACCTGACCAAACGAGGTGAAGACCTTTGATAATCAGCGAAATGCAGCACAAGCTCGCAACATGGGCCGAAAGCGATCCGAACCGGCGGTTCGATCGTCTTGTTCGTCTCATTGCCGATCGGGAATGGCTTGCCGAAGCCGCTCGGATTGTTCTGGCGTCAAGCGGCGCTCGAACGTCGGGCATTGACGGAATGGACAAGCGACGGATGCAGGCGGGACTGGATCAGCATCTGGCCGACCTGCGGACAAGCCTGCTGAAAGGCACCTATCGCCCTAAGCCGGTCAAGCGAATCTATATCCCGAAAGCGAATGGCAAGCTACGACCACTGGGTATACCGACCCTGACAGACCGCATTGTCCAACGCGCCATGCTGATGGTCATGGAGCCGATTTGGGAAAGCGACTTCCATCGCTTGTCCTACGGCTTCCGGCCGGAACGCAGCGTGCACCATGCTGTCCGGACCGTGAAGATACAGCTCCAGGATGGAACCGACACGAGGGGCCGCTGGATCATCGAAGGTGATCTGGCGAGCTACTTCGACACGGTTCATCACCGGCTGCTTCTCCAAGGTGTTCGGCGGCGAGTGCGGGATGGGCGGTTTGTCGGTCTTCTCTGGCGTATTCTCAAGGCAGGCCACATCGACCGTGGCCTGTTTGCGGCTTCCAGCGAAGGTGTTCCGCAAGGCGGCGTGCTGTCGCCGCTCCTGTCCAACATCATGCTCCACGAGTTCGATGCATGGCTGGAGGCAAAATACCTGAATCGGAAAGCCCGCAAGGATCGCTGGGCGTGGAACTTCGGCATTCAGCAGGAACGCGCCATTACGGTTCGCGAGAACCGGCAATGGAAGCCTGCCGTTGCCTATTGTCGCTATGCGGATGACTTCGTCGTCATCGTCAAAGGGACGAAGGCTCATGCTGAGGAAATCCGTGAGGAATGCCGTGCCTTTCTGGAAGATCGCCTGAAGCTGACGTTGAATATGGAGAAGACCCATATCACTCACGTCAATGACGGGTTTGTCTTTCTGGGGCACCGGATCATTCGTAAACGAGGGTCGAACGGGCGCATGTCCGTCGTCACGACGATACCCAAGGAAAAGGCCAAGGCGTTTGTTTACAGACTGACCGAAGCCCTTTCCGGCAATCATGATGTTGGCATGGTCGACATGATTGGCAGCCTGAACCGCCAGCTGGCGGGATGGGCTGCCTTCTACAAGTTCACCGACTTCACAGCGCGCACCTTCCGGCGCATCGACCATGTCGTGTTCTGGAAACTGGCGCACTGGCTGGCGCAGAAATATCGGTCACGCATCAAACCTTTGATGCGGAATTGGTATCGAGCGCCAGCAACAGGCAAGGCGAAAACCTGGCTTGTTTATGGACGAAATGAACGAGGAGAACGTGTCGGCAAGGCGCTGCGCCGAATGGTATCCAGCCCAAAGGCGCAGTTCCGGTGGCGGAATCCGGAGACCAATCCATATATCTTCCGGAG
>JACCVY010000133.1 GCA_013697915.1 Blastocatellia bacterium
CCTAGTCTCCTGTCCCGGAAATAAGTGAGCTAAGTAAACCCGTCGAGCGTCTAACGATCAGGAGGTTTAAGATGCGAACGGGACGACCTAAACAACCTTTGATCTTGACGCCAGAAGAGGAGACTCAGCTTCAATCGTTGGCCCATCGGGCACGTAGCCAACCACTGTTGGCGCGGCGCGCGCGCGTGATACTTGCCTGCGCCACAGGACTCGACAATCAAGTAGTAGCGCGGAAACTGCGCGTCTCGCTGGGAATGGTCGGCAAGTGGCGCGCGCGGTTTTTGAAGGCCCGCTGCGAGGCGCTTTATGACGAACCACGACCGGGCGCGCCCCGCAGAGTGAGCGATGCCCAGGTCGAACAGGTGATCATTCAAACTCTGGAAAGCACACCGCGTGGAGAGACGCATTGGAGCACGCGCGGATTGGCCCGGGCCACCGGCCTCAGCCGCATGACAATCAGCCGGATTTGGCGTGCGTTCGGCCTGCAACCTCATCGTACCGATACCTTCAAACTATCACCCGACCCGTTGCTGATTGAGAAAGTGCGCGACATTGTGGGTCTCTATCTAAACCCACCCGAGCACGCCCTGGTGTTCTGCGTTGACGAAAAGAGCCAGATTCAGGCGCTCGACCGCACCCAACCACTGCTGCCAATACGCCCGGGCCAAGTCGAGCGCCGCACGCACGACTACAAGCGCAATGGCACGACCTCGCTGTTTGCAGCCCTGGAACTCAAGAGTAGCCGCGTGATCGGCCAACTGCACCATCGTCATCGCTCCTTGGAGTTTCGCAAGTTCCTCGATTTGATCGAGGCCCAGGTGCCCGCCGAACTGGAGGTCCATATCATCCTGGATAACTACGGCACTCACAAGACGGCCCTGATCCGGAAATGGTTCGCTAAACGTCCCCGCTTTCATCTCCACTTCACTCCCACCTACGGTTCCTGGATCAACCTGGTGGAGCGGTGGTTTGCCGAACTTACCAACAAGCGAATTCGCCGTGGCGTTTTCCGCAGCGTGAAAGAACTGGAAGCGGCCATCCGCGAGTACATCGAGGTTCACAACGACGATCCAACGCCCTTTGTTTGGACCAAAACGGCCGACCAAATTCTGGACAGCATTGCTCGTTACGCGCGGCGCACGCTCGCCGCGACACCTTTACAACTTATGTCACGAACCACGGGGACAGGAGACTAGTGTCCTGTGCGGATAATATCTATATACATGTTTTCACGGGCAATTGTATAATGCGGCATGGCTGGAAAAACAATGCCGTTCAATGTTCCCGCCGCTGATCGCGCCGAGCTTTCGCGTTGGTTGAGGCGGCAGAACCTGACTCAGAAACTTGGCTTTAGAGCGCGGTTGATTCTGCTGCTGGCGCAGAGGCAGTCGGTCAGCAGCGTGGCGGCCCAACTGCAGACCACGCGCAAGACAGTGCACGATTGGCGGGCGCGGTATCTGGCGGAAGGAGTCGTGGGTTTGGATGACAAGCCGCGACCGGGCCGTCCCACGGTGCTGAGCAAGAAGGTGGTAGAGCGGATCTTGCGCAAGACAGTCAAAGAGATTCCGCACCAGAGCACGCACTGGAGTGTACGACTGATGGCGGAATCTGCGGGAGTGACTACTTGGCAAGTGCGCCAGGTGTGGGCCGCTGCGGACCTGCGTCCTCATCGTCTGAAAACGTTCAAGATTAGCCGGGACCCGCGCTTCGCTGAGAAAGTAGTGGATGTGGTGGGGCTTTATATCAATCCCCCGGCTAATGCTCTGGTGCTGTCGGTGGATGAGAAAACGCAGATTCAAGCGCTTGATCGCACGCAACCGCAACTGCAGCTTGGGCCGGGGCAAATTGAGCGACGCACGCATGACTACAAACGGCATGGTACGGCTGACTTGTATGCAGCCTTCAACATCGCCACCGGCAAAGTGATTACCAAAGTTACGGACAGGCACCGCGCGCAGGAGTTTCTGCAGTTTTTGCGCACCATAGATCAGCAGACGCCAAAGGATTTGGACTTGCACTTGATACTCGACAACAGTAGTACTCATAAGACCAAAGAAGTGGCTGCCTGGCTTAGCAAACATTCGCGCTTCCAGCTTCATTTCACACCGACCAGTGCTTCCTGGCTCAATGCCGTCGAGTCCTGGTTCTCCCAATTGGAGCGACGTGCTTTGGAACGCGGCGTCTTTACCAGCGTCAAGGCCCTGAAAGCTGAGTTGGTAAGATTTACCGCCGCGCACAATAAGCATTC
>JACCVY010000181.1 GCA_013697915.1 Blastocatellia bacterium
TAGTTCCTGTTTTCAGGCAGAGTGACGGCGAAAAATACGCAGGAGAAATGTGATTTTCGTGGCTGAGAATGACGAGCTTATTCTACAGGTAATGTGGGGGACGATGCGGGAAAACCCGGGGAATAAGCTCAAATGCGCAAGAAAGCTGTCCGCCAGTTGCCGCTCGATTTCGCCGGAACGCAGAAGCTGACAAAAGAGTGGTACAAGCTGTACCGCAACATCCACGAGATTCTGGAGGCCACCCCGGCCATCACCGACCTGGTCCATGCCGACCTGACCCAGGGCGAGAAGAAACTCAAGCGCAACATCGAAGGCATCGCCTCGGAAAGCATCCTGCGGTTGGCGATTGTGCAGCAGATTGAAGGCTTGTCTTTCCGCGAAGTCATCGTGCGCGTGGACGATTCGGAAATGCTGAGTTTCTTCTGCCGCTTTTACGACGACCCGGTCATCTCGCACAGCAAGTACGCGACGCTGGTCAACATGATCGCGCCGCTGACGTGGGAGAAGATCAACGAGCTCATCGTGAAATTTGCGCGGGACAAGAAAGGTTTCAAGGGCAAGCAACTGCGCATCGACACGACGGCGGTGGAGACGGATATTCATTTTCCAACGGATTCATCGCTGCTGTGCGACTGCGCGAAAGTGCTTTCGCGGCTGCTGGGTTACGTGCGGCAGATCGATGCGGGTTTGGTCGGGAACCGCCGGACGCGCTTGCGCCACGCCAAGCGCCTGGCGCAGAAGATCGCGCGCGGCGGCAAGGCGTTGCACAAGGCCACGCGCAAGAAATGGTACGGCAAACTCATCGCCGCCACCGAACGGGCCATGGCCTGGGCGGCGGAAGTGCGCGAGAAGATCGGCGCGGGAAAAGCCCGCGTCACGGGCCCGCTTGAAGTCATCGCGTTGCAATCGCTGGCCGATGAGATCGGGACGTATCTGCCGCTGGCGGAGCAGTGCGTGTATCAGGCGCGGGAGCGGGTGCTGAACGAACAGCCCGTTCCGAACGACCAGAAGATTTTCAGCATCTTCGAGCCGCACACGGAACTGTTGATCCGGGGCAAGGCGGGCAAGGACGTGGAGTTCGGCCACATGCTTGAATTGCAGCAGATTGAAGGCGGCCTGATTACGCACTACGCGGCCCACGTCAAGCGTCCCGCAGAGCCGCCGTTGTTGGAGAAAGCGATTGCGCGGCACAAAGATCTATTTGGAAAAGTACCAGACGTGTGCGCAACGGATAAAGGCTTTTACTCGGGGCAGGCCGTGGAACGGGCTGAGGAGTTGGGCGTGAAAAAGGTGTGCGTGCCAAAGAAAGGGCGGCGCGACGAGCAGGAGGAGAAGCGGGAAAAAAGCCGCTGGTTCAAGCTGGCGCAGGCGTTTCGCGCTGGCATTGAAGGCACGATCTCAGTGCTGAAGCGAGTCTTTGGACTGTGGCGCTGCCTGCGCGAAGGCTGGGCGCATTTTCAGAGTTGGGCTGGCACGGGCGTGCTCGCTCACAACCTCGTGCTGCTGGCGCGAACGTAAACGAAGAGCGGTGATGTCATGTATCCAGAAGAAAGAGGAACCGCAGAGATGCTCTGCCCCAAGCATGCCAGAACCCCGCTGAACCCCGCTGCAACGCAGCAACCACAGCGTTACAGCCTCCCGGCAGACGCTTGTCTGCCGGAGTAAATTGTGTTTTCATCAATTCGGAAACAGGAACTATCTATGCAACCAACCACAAAAAAAATCCGCCGGATGCCACTGGTCTCAATGTTGAGACCAGTGGCATCCGATGTCGTCGCTCAACCGCCAAGCCTACTGACTACTGATTTCAATCGCCGCCTTGCGCGTCTGCGCCTTGTTGATTCGCTTCATGTCGAACTTCTCCGCGCGATCGAAGGTATAGATGCCGTTCTGTTCCTGGTAGACATCAGTAAGCTGCGTATAGCAGTAACCGAACATCTGCGGGTGATCCAGCAGCGCGGCGCACAGCCCTTCGAAGCGCTGGTAGAATTCTTTTAGCGTCTTCGGGCGTTCGCCGTAACCCCAGCTATCTTCGCCCTGCTTCGCCGCCGCATTCCACCAGATGCCGCCGAATTCACTGTTGAAGAACGGCTGTCCGCGGTACGGAATATCCCAGTGCGTCGGGCTGATTTTCTTGTCGGAATTGTGCC
>JACCVY010000135.1 GCA_013697915.1 Blastocatellia bacterium
GACTCGGCAAGTTTGAAACGACTAGCAGGAAACTCCTCGCCTTTTTCAGTAAGGGCCTGCTTCAAGGCTTCCCATTCCGGCACAATCAGCGCTGCGGGTTGCTTGCGACCAGCGCCGACCACCACTACCTGGCTTACAAATTCGCTCTGTTTTAAGAGACTCTCAATTTGTTGCGGCGCTATGTACTTTCCGTTTGAGAGTTTGAAGAGATCTTTCTTGCGATCTGTTATGTAAAGGTGCCCTTGCTTGTCGACATGACCCACATCACCAGTCGCAAACCAGCCGTCGGTCAAAACCGAGGCAGATTCTTCGGGATGGCCGTAATAGCCGCGCATTACGTTGGGTCCACGCAAAAGAATTTCACCATCTGCGGCAATCGAGACTTCGACTCCCTCAAATGGCAAGCCCACCGAACCTACCTGATTATTTTCGGGCCGGTTAGCTGAGACGATGCAGGTTTCCGTTGAGCCGTAGCCCTGCAGGATTGGAATTCCGGCAGCAAGGAATGCGTGCGTAAGCGCGGGCGAAAGCGGCGCGCCGCCGGAAACAAAATATCGCAAACGCCCGCCAACGCCTTCGCGCCATTTGGAAAAGACCAGCCAGCTGGCCATACGTTGTTGCAGCGACAACACTGGCCAAACCCTGCCGCCTTTGTCTTTCCGTTCCGCGTAGAGCTGGCCGATTTCAAGTGACCGCATAAAAATCTTGCGCTTGATTCCCTTTTGCGAAAGCCCCTTCTTCACAATCCGGTGATAAACCTTTTCGAAAAGCCGCGGCACCGCGGTCATGATTGTTGGTCTCACTTCGCGCAGGTTTTCGCCGACTTGATCGAATGATGCCGTGTAGTAAACGGAAACTCCGTTGTAACAAAAAATGTAAAAGCCAGTTCGTTCAAAGATGTGCGAAAGCGGCAGCACTGATAGCGCTACATCGGTGGGGGCGATGGGCAAACCCGCGGTGATAGCCAGCACGTTTGAGATGAAATTGGCGTGGGTCAGCATCACGCCCTTTGGTTCGCCGGTGGTTCCCGAAGTGTAAATGATGGTGGCAAGATCTTCGGGTCTGATTGCCTTGAGATAGGCTTCGAATGCTGCGGGCTTGATCCCGTCACGCTGCCGGCCCGCTTGCTCGAGCGAGTCGAGGGTGGTTGACCTTTCGATATCTTCGTAAGCGCCCGCGTCAAAGAAAATAATTCTGTCCAAAAAGTCGAGACCATCGAGTGCCGAGGCCGCATGCTTAAATAACTTTTTGTTGGAAACAAAGATTGCGCGAACGCCGGCGTCAGTAAGGATGTAACGAATTTGGTCGACTGCCTGGGTGGTGTAAATCGGCACGTTAATCGCGCCCAAACTTAGGATAGCGAGATCGGCTATGGACCATTCGGGCCGGTTTTCTGAAAGCAAGGCCACGCGGTCGCCGGGCTTAACGCCGAGATCAGCCAGACCGAGCGCTACGTGGCGTACGCGATCGACAAACTCAACAGCAGAAATATTTATCCACTCGTTCCCGGTTTTGTGATTGAGCGCGTCATCTTTCCCATGCCTTAACGCCGCGCCCAGGCAAAGTTCAGGCACCGAGGAAGCGGTTGGCGATTCGCCACGGCCGGACTTTTCTGTTTTAAGAAAGGCAGATGCCAAGCTACCCCGTTATCGGTTTTATTTGCCCAATTTTCCTAGCGCACGATCATAATACGACCGCGCTTCACAATCTAATGGGACCTTCAAGCCGCGGCTGCGGGTTCAGCCGTTTGCAGACTCTCGTTCGTGCTCTCTCGCCGTTTCTTTTTGCGTCTGGAGTGCACTTCCTCGACCCGGCCATTCATTGTTGCCAGGGCCGCCAGCACTAGAAACAGCAACGTATTAGAAGTCGTATGTAACGTAAAATCGAAAAAGCTATGCACCAATACTGCGAAGCAGCCAGCCAGCGCGCCGGTCGCTACACCCCGTCTGAAATCGTCGCGCGACTCACGACGAGCAAATGCCATGCGAAACAACGCCACCAGAAAAGCGAGTCCCAGAACGGCACCCAAAATACCGGCGTCAGACAGCACCTGCAAATAATCGTTATGGGCCTGCTCTAATCTGTAGAGGCCGTTCCGCGAATCGTAGCCGGTGTAAACAACCCCAAAAGCTCCCAGCCCGGTTCCGATTACTGGATGGTTCTTTATTATGTCAACTGTCACGCCCCAAAAATGCGCGCGGCCAGTGGTTGGATCATCGGCATTGACCGAGCCTACGAACCGGCTCAGTGCTTCTTCTCCGCCCAGCAACACCACTCCGCCAAACACAGCGAGCACCATCGCCAGCGCCAGTCCCGCCTTCATAGCAGCACCTTTTATGCGTGGTTTTTTTTCCGAATGTTTCTTCCGATGACGTCGTCTAATTCCCATCAGCGAAACCAGGAAAAGCAATTCGGCGACCAGGCTAATGATGCCACCGCGGGAGTTTGTCATCACCAATGCAACAGCCATTAAGCCCGCCGCGAACAGGTAAATAAACTTCTTCTCTCTTTCAACTGAGTTCGAAAAGATCAAGCCCAGTGGCAACGCTATGGTTAATTCCATGTAACCGGCAAAGTGATGGCGATTGATAAACGGACCGAAGGCCTGGCTTTGCGGCAACTCGCGAATCCAGTAAACCCGCGTTGGGCTGGTAAAGGATTGGGTCAAGCCGAAAATGGCTAGAAAAAATCCGAATATGGTGATCGTTCTAACGAGCAGGCGAAGACGCTTCGGCGTATCGACAAAAACCAGCGTGGCCGCAAAGTAGATCAGCAACGCTACTATTTCTATGACGATGAACCGCGTAGCGTACGGGTCGAAAGACAAACTCCGCACCAGGGGAAGGGCGATTCCTCCAACTGTCTCAGGATTTCTCAGCGGCAGAAGCTGAATCAGACCCAACGCCAGCAGGCCCAGAAGCGGGAGCTGCAAGACATTTCGGCTGATGCGCACCGAGCCCAAATTCCAGCTATCCACGACCCAAAGGACCAACAGCACGACGCTGCCAAGGTAGAATGTGGCGAGAGCCCAGGCATGCACAGTCCCGTACGCAAGCGCCGAGAGAATAATGGCCAGACAAATAATCAAAAAGGAAAAGCGGCTGGCGAGTGTATGACGAATACGATAGCTAACGTAGCCCTTTGCCTCGACAAGGCGCACTTCAGTTTCCTGAGAAACCAGGACGCTATTTTCTGGACTTGAGATCGAAGTCGTCATACCAGACAGTACCAAAAATCGGACAGACCGGCTGGTCAGGACAACCCGGCCGGTAAACTTTTAACTTGACCGCTTCGGCGTTGGCTGCGGTCTTGAACGACAACGCGATCCGTTGCCAGGCGTTATTGCCAGTGGGCGCTGCGGTTGAACTCGCTAACACTTTAGTTTCGTCTGCAGCATCTATAATTGCCACTATCGGCGTGGACGCGCTCTCTAACCTCTCCGTTTGTATGTAACATTCGAAATCATATTTTGTGTTAGGCGCTACCGGTACCAACTGCGATACGTCAATGTTTTCGATCTGCGAACGCACCTGAAAAAAAAGTCTGAGGCTGTGAGTTCCTGAATGACCGACACGCGCATCTATGCCTATCTGCAATTGCGGGGCAGATTGAACTTGCCAACCAAATAGGGCACCGGGGCTATGAGCCTGGTTACCTTCCAGGCCACCATCGCCAATCTGACCGAGCTCCGCACGATACGTAGTTCCGGGCGCTACGTCATTCCAAACATCCATTGCCTGGTGGAAATGCTTTGCATTAATTAGGTCGGCAATAATCAAATCGGCGGCCGGGCGATTTTCTCTCTTTTCGATTTCTGTCAACGAATTCCAAAGTCGCAGGCCTTCTTCGAAACGCGAGCGCTTGATCAAGTAGGACGAAAACTGCGCGCGCACTCCCGGGGTATTTCCGATCGCAGACTTCAACGCTTCAAAGTCATCCTTGTTGATCTGCCAGGCAAGACTAAAAAGTTGCGACTGCAGCTCGGGGTTTGCCTCGCTGGCCGTTCGCAATTCCGCAAACGCTTCCAGATAGCGGTCGGTACGCAACAATAAATTTCCCAAAATCCAGCGCGGAAAAGCATAGGCCGGCGCGAGCTTGACTGCCTGACGCAACGATTTTTCCGCATTCTCAAAATCACCCGCTTGTTCCTGCGCTTCGCCCAAAGCCATCCAGAACCGGTAGTCGTTGGGCGACAGACTAACAGCCTTCTCATACTCAGCCACGCTGAGAGAAATCTGATCGGGCGGCAGCTCAGTTTTGATGATATTGCCGAGCCGCCAATGTGGCAGCGGATCTTTCGGTGCCCAGGCAACGGCCATTTGCGCAATTTCCAAGCGGCGCGTTTCCGGAGAGAAATATTCCGCGATGGTGTTACCAAGATACCAGCGCACCACAAACCAGGATGCAAACGTCGCCAACAGGACCATGAGGACCATGATCACTTTCAGAGGCGCGCGCGCCTTTAGTTGCATTAGCTGGTCAGGCATAGGTGCGTTTGAACTTTTCCAGGAGCTGGGCTCGGGTGTGGGTTAGAACAATTAGTACTGCGTCAGGTCCTCAATAGTTATCCGCATGCGCTTGACGGCAATCTCCTGCGCCCGACAAAAGCCAAGGATCTCCTGAAGCCTGTCTTCAGTCATCCGTGAACTCGAAATCAACACCTCGTCAACTTCATGTTGCCGGCAAATCGCGCTCAGATCGCCGTTGCCGCCGTAAACCTTGAGACCATGAATGACTTTCCCGGACTTCGCCGGATCGTCATCCACAAAACCAACGGGCGCATATTTCAAGGCGCGATTATTTTGCAGTTCCCGCAACAACAGTTCGCCACCGTCGCCCGCGCCATAGATCAGCACGCGCCTGCCCTCGCCGGCTCCCGGCGCCGGCAGCATCTGCCGGAACAATCGAAAAGCCATGCGGCTGCCGGCCAGAAACATAAACATCAAGACGCCGTCGATAATAAAGATCGTTCGCGAAAAGCCTTCGAAGCGAAAGGCAAAAAGTACCGCCAGCACGCTCAGCACTGAACTCAGTACAACTGCCTTGGCAAAGACGATCAGGTCGTCAAGACTTGTATAGCGCCAGATGCCGCGATAGACACCCGTCACCAAAAACGCAGCCATCTTGACGAACACCAGTACGGGCAGAGTGCGCAGGAAGAGCCTCCACGCGGCGCTACCCGAAAGCGCGCCAAACTTCACGGCGTAAGCGCACCAGTAAGATAACAGTATGAGAATCACATCCAGCAGCACTTCAAAAATGCGCCGCTTGTACGAAAGATCGACCAGAAACGCATATGGCGAATTGTCGCGCAGCGCCAACGCTTCTTCTGTTTCGTCATAGACCTTGACGCCCGCCAGATAAACGCCGATCAGCGTCAGCAGAACGGTAAAACCCGCAATGGCAGCCAGGCTCACATCGAGTTTGACCTGTTGCACGAGCAGCGCCAGCACACCCGACAGCGCCGCAAATCCGTAAAGCATCCAGACCGCGTGACGTTCGGACATGCCGAGCGCAACCAGCCGGTGCGAGGTGTGGTCGCGGCCACCGCGCGAAGCTGCACGCCCGGAAAATTTGCGCAGGATGGTTACGAACGTCGTATCGAATATGGGAATGAAGAGCACGAGGATAGGAACCGCCAAAACCGGCAACAAACTGCGCGAGCGTCCGCCGGAAACATTTACCAGTGCGGAGCTCGCCAGGAAGAAGCCGATAAACATCGAGCCGGAGTCCCCCATGAAAATCGATGCCGGGTTGGAGTTGTAAACCAGAAAACCCAGCAGCGCACCGGCAAAAGTCATGAGCATCAGCGCTTCGGTAAGTTGACCAGTGCTGAGAAAACTGAGAGCGAGAAATCCCGATGCGATCACCGCGATGCCCGTCGCCAGCCCATCCATGTTGTCAAGGAGATTCAGAGCATTGGTCACGCCAATCAACCAGAAGATCGTGATCGCGACATTCAGAGCCTGGTAACTGGTCCAGGGCAAACTCAACCCGTAATAGATCACAAAGGCCGAGCCCATCACCTGCCCAATTAATTTCTGGTAAGGCTTGGTATGCAGAAAGTCGTCGACCAGCCCAACTACAAAAAGGAAAGTGCTGGCGGCAATGATCACCAGGCCGTAAGGCGTGCGCGGAACAAAAGCGAAATAACCGATTACCACCGATAGCCAGATCGCCACGCCGCCGAGCATGGCCGTTGGTTTCTTATGCCAGCGGTCAGTCTTCGGCTTAGCGACCATGCCAATGCGCCGCGCCAGCAGACGCACTAGCGGGGTCAGTGCAAGTGCCAAAATAGCGGCAGCGGCCACGGCCAGAAAATTCAGTGAGCTAAAGGGCATACTCCGAAAGCGAGATCTGAAGACAGTTTCAAGCTAAGAAGTTGTAAGAGGAAAGCTAATCGATAGCAGACGTCAAATCAAGTCAGGAATGAACTAAAGTACGACTAATCATCCAGCGACGAGGGGCGGCCGCTGTGATAATCAATAACGCTTTGCAGGATGCCTTCGAGCTGCATCTTTGGCTGGAAGCCGACGAGCTGTTTGATCTTTGAGGTGTCGGGAACGCGGCGCGGCATGTCTTCGAATCCTTCTTCGTAAGCCTCGTCGTAAGGCACAAAGACAATCTCAGAATTAGAGTTGGTCAACTCTTTAACTTTTTCCGCCAGCCTGGCGATCGAGATTTCTTCAGTTGAGCCGATGTTGTAAACCTGGCCCACGCTGTCTGCATGGTCCATCAACTTGATCAATGCCCCCACCACGTCGCCAACATACCCGAAGCAACGCGTTTGTTTGCCGTTGCCATAGACGGTGATTGGACGACCAGCCAGCGCCTGCCTGACAAAGGTCGGGATCACCATGCCATAGCGGCCGGTCTGGCGCGGGCCGACAGTATTAAAAAGTCTGACGATGGTGGTGGGCAGCTTTTTCTCGCGCCAATAAGCCAGTGCCAGAAACTCATCAATAGCTTTGGAGCAGGCATAGCTCCAACGCCCTTTGGTAGTCGCGCCCATTACGAGATTGCCGTCCTCCTTGAAGGGAACGTCAGTGCTCAGGCCGTACACTTCAGAGGTCGAAGCAACCAGGACTCGCTTTTGTTTCTTGTTCGCCAGCGCCAATACCACTTCGGTGCCGCGCACGTTCGTTTCAATTGTGCGTACCGGGCTTTCAACAATCAGCTTTACGCCGACGGCTGCCGCCAGGTGGACCACCACATCACACTGATCGACGAGCTCGGCGGTGACCGGCTGGTTGTGCACGGAATCAATCGTGTATTGAAAATGCGGATTGTTCTTGAGGTGCCGAATGTTTTCGATGGTGCCCGTCGACAGGTCGTCGATGATCAGCACCTCGTCGCCGCGCTGCAGATATGCATCGGCTAAATGGGATCCAATGAAGCCGGCGCCGCCGGTTATGAGTACACGCAAAATTATGCGCTCCTTTGTTTGATAAATTGGAAAGGGTTAATCATGTGGCATCGTCAGTGATCTCAAGATTTCGTGGCTGAATGCTAGCCACACAGCGGGGGCATGCCCGCCTTCCCAACCTAAGAGACTCCTAACATTCCGATAGGTTCCGTGCTTTGAAGGCTTCTCGATCAACATAAGAAGCAACTCTGATCAGCTCATGGTCGGGAAGGAGGGCATGCCCCGCTCGCCTACGATGCCCCAGTCCCACGCGTCAGCAACTCCGCGTAAAGACTCTTGATATCCGTTAACAGCCGTTCTTTCGAATAGTGGGTCAAAACGAATTGTAAACCACGCTCGCCGATTTCGCGACGCAGCGACTCGTTGCCGATCAAATGCGCCAGGCCGGCAGCAAACCCGCGGGCATCATCAGGGCGCACCCGAACACCGCGCTCGCAGACAACAAATGCTCCATCATCACTCGCCGAAAGCGGTGGGCCCAACAGATCAACTACACCGCCGACCGCCGTGGAAATCACCGGTCGCGCGTTCGCCATTGCCTCGATCAGCGTCAGCGGTGTGCCTTCGTTGCGCGAGGTAAGCGCCACGACATCCAGGGCGGGATAAAAGTTTTCCGGATCGCGACGGCTGCCAACAAAAGTGACATCGTCACCCAACCCATTGGCCTGGGCCTGTTGCCCGAGCTGGTGGCGCAGATGTCCGTCTCCGATAACCACGAAACGCACCTGCGCGCGTGATGGGCCAACGGCATACTCTTGCTTGAAGAGCGCCGCAGCTTGCAGAAAAAGTTCGTGATTCTTGATTTCAGTAAGGCGCCCGACTATGCCCACCAGGATGTCGTTTGCATCGGCCTTCAGCTCTTTGCGAAAAATGTCCCGACGCACCTGCCATTGAGCATAGACGCCCAGATCCAATCCCAGCGGTATCACTGCAAACTGTTGGGCGCGACCGACCGCAAACTCCTCGTTGATTTCACGGCGCTGTTGTTCGCTGATAACTACAATGCGATCGGTTGCGAGTCGCGCAAGCATCTTTTCGATCGTCAGGAACAAGCGAGTCTTTACTGGTCCGTAATAACTGTGAAAAATGTGGCCGTGGTAAGTGTGCACAAAATGGCAAGGACGCGGGCGTCCCAATAATGTGCCCGGAGTAAGCCAGCGATAAAGTAATCCTGCCAAACGGCCAACCGTCCCGGCTTTCGCGGTGTGTGTATGAACGATGTCAGGTTGCTCGCGGCGAAAGAGGCGAAAGAGCTTCCAAACGGTAACTGCATCTTTTGGCGAAATCTCGCGGCTCATCTCCGGAACAAAAATAGGGACGACGCCCAACTCGGTCGCGAAATAGCCCATGTCTTCTTCACCCGGGGGAACTGTGCCGGCGATCAGAAGAGAATCAAATTGCGGGGCGGACAAACCTTTGGTAAGCCAAACGACGTGTTTCGCGGGGCCGCCGACGTTGAGGCGCGCGATAACCCGAACGATCTTCATTTAGTGTTAGTTTCCGGCGAAGGATGACGCCACAGCTCAATCGCCGGCTTTGTCGCGATAGTGTATTTCATTTAGAGTTTCTTGTTGGCTGCAAATGTGGTGCAACGATCAGGCCGGAAAACTCGCACGCCACCGCTTCCAGTCCCAATTTCCATTCAGCTTTTGCCGGAATACTCTTTCAGAGTCCTGCGCAACTATTTCGCACCGACACAACATGAGCGGGTCATGACTCGCCCCGTTTATATCGAAACAACTGGTTCCCGCCAGCACATAACCGGCCTGACGCGCCGCATCCCGCACTCGCTCGTCCACCGAACCATGCGGGTAGGAAAGCGCGGTCACAGATTTTCCGATCATCTCCTGGAGATAGTGACGACTTTCGTCAAGTTCCCAGCGCAAAGTAGCGTCGTCACATTTCGCGAGCGGCCGGTGCGTGGCTCCATGAGAACCGATTGTTACTCCCGGCAAAGCTGCCAACTCACTCAATTCGCTCGCACTCAGGTAATCGGACGAACCGTTCTGAATAAATGAAGAGGTAACAAAGACCGTAAAAGGGATTTGCAATTTGATCATGATTGGAGCGACAGCAAACAAGTTATCCTTGTAACCGTCGTCGAAGGTCACTGCCACTCGCAGTCGCTTTTCCTGGCCATGTAGCTGACCAAAATACGACGCAGACTGAAGCGCGTCAAAGCTAACAACCTGGGTCGGTTGCTCAAGAGCCAGGATTTCCATCTGTTGCCGAAAGCCTTGGAGTGAAATGCTGATTCCGTACGGATCGTCAGCAAGGCGCGAACCGACCGCGTGATACATCAGAATGCGAACGCCAGGGCGGGGACGATTATTTCTGGTAAGGGCACTTGCCTCCGCAAGGGCTCTGCCAATCGCTCTTTTCCAGCTCACAATTTCCTGCCTCGAGACCGGACTGCCACATTGAATCCCCAGCGAAGCCATCCATCGGTGGCCCATTCCCATTCGCCAAGATGTTTCACCATCTCCCCACCAAAACCTGTCTTGAACTGATCAACCCCGGCTGCTTTTAACCCGAGCGGATCAAGT
>JACCVY010000030.1 GCA_013697915.1 Blastocatellia bacterium
CAGATGCGTTACTTCGCCACGTTCGGAGGACAGGAGGGACCGTCGACAACCCCGCGCTGCTCTTGATGTCGCGACTCTCAGAAATTCTGGTTGATGGTTTAGGAAAGTGAAATGAAGCCGATTGACCTGGTCATCATCTTCGGTTACTTAATCGGCATCACGCTGTTTGGTGTTTGGTTCTCTGGCAAGCAAGATACAACGCGTGATTACTTCCTGGGCGATCGCACTGTCCCCTGGTGGGCAATTGCTGCTTCTATCGTCGCTACGGAAACTTCCACAATTACATTCATTTCTGTGCCCGGGATTGCCTTTGCGCGCAACGGCAATTTTCAATTTCTTCAACTTGTATTTGGTTACCTGCTGGGGCGCATCGTCATCTCGCTGCTCTTCATCCCTTCGTATTTTCGTGGCGAGTTGATGACGGTCTACCAACTGCTCGAGCGACGCTTCGGCAATCGAATTAAAATGCTGGCAGCGTCTCTCTTTGTCGTCATGCGTAATATTGCGGACGGCATTCGTCTCCTGTTGACTGCGTTTGTTCTGGCCGCGGTTTACACCGCGTTCCAACCGCAGGCAAACGCCGAAACCATTGTTATCGGCTCGGTAATACTGCTCGGCGTGGTAATGATCATCTTCACCTATTTCGGCGGCATGGAGGCTGTTATCTGGGTTGAGGTAGTGCAGTTGGGAATCTATCTGGCAGGGGCGGCCATGGCAGCACTTGTTCTGATCATGGCGATCAAGGGTGGTTGGGGGCAGGCCATTTCTCTCGGAGAGCAGTACCACAAATTCAGCATTGTCGACTTTGGAGTTCGACCAACGACTTACGCGTTCACAGCACCTTTCACGAGTCGCGCGCTCAGGTTCACATTGCCGATTGATTTCACGAAGACTTACACCCTTTGGGCGGGCTTACTAGGTGGATGCTTTCTCACAATGAGTACGCACGGCACTGATCAATACCTGGTGCAGCGTTACCTTTGCACCGACAAACCGAAACGTGCGGCTGCAGCGCTGCTTACCAGCGGCGCGGTTGTGTTTGCTCAGTTCGTCGGTTTCTTGTTTATCGGCGTGTTGCTATTCGCGTTTTACGCCCCTCACACCGACCCCGCCTATGGCAGTCTAGCCAATGGCGCAGCCACACTTCCGCTCGGCGGAGTATTTCAGACGGTTGGCGGTGACCGGGTCTTCCCGGACTTCATCACAAAGTTTATGCCATCGGGCTTATCCGGTTTGGTAGTGGCGGCGATTTTTGCCGCCGCACTCTCGTCATCGCTCAACTCAATTGCGGCCACCGCGGTAAATGATCTTTACAAACCCTTCAGACCCCACCGCGATGACAGACACTATCTGCGGGTGTCACACTGGTTGACTCTCCTCTGGGGCGTCATTCAAATTGGAGTGGCATTAATAGCAATGCGTCAAAACCGATCCGCGTTGGACCAGGCGCTGTCGGTGGCGTCATTGATTAACGGACCAGTGCTGGGAGTGTTTTTGGTGGGAACATTCCTGCGGCGCGTAAGTGAAACTCCGGCTTTGATTGGAATGCTGACGAGCATGGTGCTGATGCTCTACATCCGTTTCTGGACGCCAATCGCGTGGACGTGGTATGTGCTACTCGGGAGTCTGATAACTTTTGTGGTTGCGTGGGTGGCGGCGTTAGCCTTCGCGCCCGCTCCCGCGGATCGTCGCGACGAGCTTTCACCTACAGCGTAACTTGCTTAGAAGTGGGTTCTTGAAGAGGTGAGGTCCACTTCGGTTCGAGCTGATCACACTGCGCCACGATCATAGGTTCCTTTAGTCGGTTAACCCGTAATGAAACTAAAATCTTTATCTGCGATTCGACGAATTTGCTCGCTACTTCTTTTGGTCGCACTGTCCATTACTCCTCTAGCCCAGTTTCATGGACATCGCGACGCAATCGCGACAACCACAAAAACGGCAAACATCAAGCCATACTCTGCAAAGCCATCCAAGGAAGCGCTCAGATGGGCGGACAAAGAATTACGGCGCATGTCAGTCGACGAAAAGATCGGGCAATTGATCTGTGTAGCCGTCAACGCCACTTTCCTCAATCAGGATAGTGATGCTTACAAAGCGCTGCGCCATCAGGTGGAAGACAATCACGTAGGCGGTATCATTCTGTTTCGCGGGCCCGTGTATGAATCGGTTCTTCTTATGAATCGAATGCAGCAATTGGCGCGTTATCCATTGCTAATCTCAGCAGATCTTGAAGCCGGTTCCGGAATGCGCTTCGATGACACCGTCAACCTTCCCTGGAATATGGCTGTTGGCGCCACAGATAATCCGGTCTATGCGCGGCGCCAGGGAGCGTTGACGGCGCACGAGGCGCGCGCGCTCGGTGTCCAACAAATCTACGCGCCCGTGGCTGACGTTAACAATAACGCTGCGAATCCAGTAATCAATGTTCGATCCTATGGCGAGGATCCGGCGCAGGTCGGTCGCTTCGTCTCTGCTTTCATCGAGGGAGTCCAGGCAAACGGAGTAATCGCTACCGCCAAGCATTTTCCTGGTCACGGCGATACTGCGACTGATTCACATCGGGGCTTGCCGGAAATCGACGTCAGTCGTGAACGCCTAAATGCGATAGAGCTTGTCCCATTTCAGGCCGCAGTAAAGTCGGGCGTCGGCGCCGTGATGACCGGGCACATCGGCATTCCTCGGATTGATTCAACCGCCGTTTATCCACTCCCGCGGGATGTCAAGCTGGGGCCTATCGACACGGATGAGGGTGGTGAAGTCGTGGTTGAAAAGGGAACCATGCCGACGACTCTTTCGCCAATCATCAACGGAATCCTTCGCCGTGATCTGGGTTTCAATGGACTGATCGTTACAGATGCGATGAGCATGAGTGGCTTAACGCTTTATTTCACGCAGGAAGAAGCTTCCGTTCGCGCTCTTGAAGCCGGGGCCGATCTGCTGTTAAAGCCGGCTGATCCAGACGCGGCGTTTCGCGGCGTAAGAGACGCGGTCTTTAAAGGTCGCTTAAAGGAGCAGCGTATCGACGAATCAGTTAGGCGGGTCCTGGCTGCCAAATATGATCTGGGTTTGGTTACGCAACGAGTGACGCCACTCGATGCCATCGATATCAACGTTGGCGGTAAAGAGTCCACCGAACTCGCAAAAGAAATAGCAGAGCACGCGATCACTTTGGTCCGCAACGACGAAAATCTTGTGCCTTTGACCTCGCTGAAGTCGAACGCCCGCATTTTTAACCTGGCCATCACAAACGGCGACGATCGTTTATGGATCGCGAACTCTTTTACCGCGGCCATGGCGCGCTTTGGGCGGAGAGTTGAGACAATCGTTTTGGACGATCGTTCTTCTGAAGAAGAGGTCCGAAAGGCTCTTGACCACGCGAAGAATGCCGACCTTGTGATTGCTTCGCTATATGGTCGGGTAAGAACAGGTCAGGCCCGCAGTGTCGCTTTGCCCGAACCTGGAGCAAAAGCACTTTCCACATTGATTGCAAATAAGACTCCACTCGTCGGCGTAAGTTTTGGAAACCCTTACCTGCTGCTTAGCTTTCCTCAGTTACGCACATACTTGGTTGCCTACGGCGACATGCCCAGTTTGCAACAGGCTGCCGCCGGCGCGTTGTCAGGGCACATTGACATTACCGGCAAGCTACCGATTTCTTTGCCTGGTCTTTACCCACGCGGCGCCGGCCTCCAACTAAAAGCGGCTTCAATGTGACAAAGGAGCAGGAGTTGTTTTATCTTGAGGGGAAGATTCATGAAGCAGCCTGAAGAAAGACTTGATCGGCTCGAGCGCATTGCCAAATTGCTGGTGCGCGCCGGGTTGCGCGCTCGCCGCGAGATGCGCCAGCAAGATGACAAAATCACGATCATGATCGACGCGCAGATCAAGAACGAAGAACGATTCGCAAAATTAGCCCAGGCCCAAACAGAGTTAGCCGAATCTGAAGCCCATATCGATCGCCGGCTGGATGCCTTGATTGATATTGTGAGGCAAGCTCGCAACGGAAAATCAAGCTGACTTAACAGCAAGCCTTCATACGGTTTCCCAAAGTCGCTGTCTTGACTAACCTAAATTCGATTCTCTCTCGATTCAAACTGACTAAGTCTGCCAGGTGTTGCGTCGCTGTCCTGCTCCTGGCTTCAGCGCTTGGCACTACTGTCCTGTCAACTAATGGATCCGCGCGTTTAGTACGGACCCATTCCTCCCGGGTTGGCGTCTCATCGCAAAGACTTGCAGCTATCGATACGGCCGTTAATGCAGAAATCGCCCAACATCATCTTCCCGGAGCGG
This sequence comes from Blastocatellia bacterium, assembly GCA_013697915.1. Classification (GTDB taxonomy): domain Bacteria; phylum Acidobacteriota; class Blastocatellia; order Pyrinomonadales; family Pyrinomonadaceae; genus PSRF01. The sequence goes on from JACCVY010000030.1 coordinate 4,294, forward strand.
TAGTGCTGGTGGCTCGAAAGGGGACCATTGTTTGGCGCAAAGCCTACGGCGCGCGCGCGCTCGAGCCAGTCGGCGAAGCCATGACTACGGACACAGTTTTCGATCTGGCGAGTCTCACTAAAGTTGTGGCGACTGCGACCAGCATCATGATTCTCATTGAACGCGGAAAGGTGCGGCTAAGCGATCCTCTCTCGAATTACATTCCCGAGATCAAAGGCGAGGGAAGGGACAACATCACTATTGAGTTGCTGCTCACGCATCGAGCGGGTTATGCGCCGGATTTTGATTTGAAACAGCGTTGGAGCGGATACGACGAGGCCATGAAGCGTTTGACTTACGAACCTCTTCGCAATCCCCCAGGCGCCAAATTTGTTTATAGCGATATTGGTTACATAGCGCTCGGTGAAGTTGTCCATCGTGCCAGCGGACTCCCGCTTGATGAGTTTGCACGGCGAAATATCTTCGAACCATTGGGAATGCGCAACACTGGTTTTCGGCCCAACACGAGATTGCGCGCACGCACGGCGCCCACAGAAAAACGACGAGGACAGTTGAGTTATTTGGGCGACACACCGGCCAACCCGGAACCCGAGGAAGATAAATGGCTGCGCGGCGAGGTTCACGATCCTACGTCCTGGCGGATGGGTGGTGTCGCCGGGCATGCCGGTCTTTTTTCTAACGCGGACGATCTCGCCATTTACTGCCAGATGATTTTGAATGGAGGTAGTTATGCGGGAGCGCGAATTCTGTCGCCGCTAACGGTTACAGAAATGACTCGCCCTCGATTAGTGTCGGAAGGTGGTTGGACCCGTGGCCTCGGATGGGACATCGACACAAGCTTTTCTACAAACAGGGGAGACTTTTTCCCGCGTGGTTCGTTTGGCCATACAGGTTTCACGGGTACGTCCCTCTGGATTGATCCAGCCAGCAGAATGTTTGTGATCTTTCTAAGCAATCGGGTGCATCCAGATGGCAAGGGTGACGTTGGGCCTCTGCGGGGCCGTGTTGCCTCTATTGCCGCAGGCGCGGTTACGGATGTAGCAATGGTCGGGCTCGCGCATTTAGAGCTGTCCCGGTATTACGAACAATTAAATGCTGACCTCGGGCGTTTCACCGCCTCGCGACAACAAGCGAATGGTTTTGCTTTCATCCCGAGTGGCATGGACCACGCGGTGTTGACCGGAATTGACGTGCTCGAACGTGATGGTTTCAAACAATTGGCAGGGAAACGTGTCGGTCTGATAACAAACCAAACGGGTCGGGATCGCGCCGGCCGTTCAACTATTGACGTGCTTTCCAAGGCGGCGAACGTAAAGCTGGTGGCCCTCTTCTCCCCCGAACACGGCATACGCGGAGCGGCCGACGAGAGAGTTTCAGATTCGAAAGATGAAGCGACGGGACTGCCTATATATTCGCTCTATGGAGAGACGCGACGGCCGAAACCTGATCAATTGCAAGGACTGGACGTGCTGGTTTTTGACATTCAGGACGTCGGGACCCGCTTTTACACTTACATTTCCACACTTGGTTATGTGATGGAAGAAGCCGCGAAAGCCCAGCGGCCGGTGTTTGTGCTCGATCGTCCAAACCCAATAGGAGGCGTTGAAGTAGAGGGTCCCCTGACTGATTCCGACAGACTGTCCTTTACCGCGTATCGCAGGATTCCGGTGCGGCACGGACTGACTATTGGCGAGCTGGCACAATTATTCAATAGCGAAGGGCACATTGGTTGCGATTTGCGTGTTATTAAGATGGAGGGCTGGGCACGCTCAATGTGGCTCGATGAGACCAAACTGATGTGGGTTAACCCATCACCCAATATGCGCAGTCTCAACGAGGCAACACTTTATCCCGGTGTCGGCCTGCTGGAAACTACTAATCTATCGGTTGGACGCGGCACGGATACGCCGTTCGAAGTAGTTGGCGCGCCATGGATTGATGCTCAACAACTCGCTGCCTATCTAAACGATCAACGAATCGGCGGTCTGCGGTTTGTGCCCGTTCGCTTCACACCTAAAAGCTCTATGTTCAAAGGCGAGGAATGCGGTGGCGTGAATATCATCGTCACCGACCGCTCGCGATTTCGCGCCGTCTTCGCGGGTCTTGAGATCGCCGTAGCATTGCGCAAGCTATATCCCGCGCAATGGAAGATTGACGATTACATTCGATTGATGGGGAATTCAGATACGCTTGAAAGATTGAAACGCGGCGAATCCGCGGCTGACATCGTTCGTTCATGGTCCGGTAGTTTGGAAGAGTTTCGCAAAGCACGCACTCGTATCCTGCTTTATCAATGAAGGCCGATTTAGAGTTCGAGTCTTGTTGTCCTTGCTTACTCCGACAGCAAACTTAAGCCTGGACTCCAACTCTTCCGTGTTTAGTAAAAGTTTTTCTAGTCATGTCATACCCTAACGGCTATAATCTTGCCCTCGAAATAAGGAGTGTTACACAAACGGAGAATACGGGTTTTCTTCATACGTCGCCTTATGTTCAGGATTCCCCGCAGTTGCTCCAGGCCAGCAGCAACGGGTCGATTCAGGAGTGAACGTGAATAGCGGTTCAACCTTTAGCCGGACCTTTTCTCGGGTTCTTCAGCGCGTGAAGTTCAGGTGCCGGTAAAGTTCAATTTTTAAGTCAGCCCGAAAACCAGGGGAGGGTAACACTCAAAGCTGTGTCCCTTCTTCAGAAATTAATAGCCGATCAGATCACCATACAGGCCAATTACTTGTACCTGAACCGGTGTATAAGCTTTATTCTCTATAGGTGTTCCCACGGCATTCAGCTTCCATTCCAAATAGTTAGACGAGAGGACAACTCCATGAACCAGCTTTTTAGAATTGCGCTGTCAGTTTTGTCAGTCAGTGTATGTCTCTTGCTGAGCTTCGCTACTGTGGCGTGGGCGCAAGAAACTACCGGCTCGATTAACGGCCATGTGAAGGACCAGAACGGCGGGGTCGTTTCCGGTGCGCAGGTTACTATCACAGATCCGACTCGCGGTTTTCAACAAAGCTATCAGACCAGCGATGAAGGGACCTTCACGGCATCGCAGTTGAAGCCCAGCGTTTATACTGTGACCATAGAAATGACGGGGTTCAAGAAGTACGTCCAGGAAAATCTAACCCTCAATGTCAATGATCGACGCCCTCTTGATGTGGTGCTTGAGCCAGGACAGGTGACCGAAGTCGTTAACGTGCTTAGTGAGACCTCACTCATTCAGGACAGCCCCACTCAGCGTGGGTTGATTAGTGGGAACCAGATACGCGAGTTGCCTCTTAATACTCGCAACTTCGTTGCCCTTGCTTTGCTCAGTGCCGGAGTAAGCTCGGCGAATACCAGTCAGATTGGATCGGGCGCGCTTTCGGTCGTCCAACTTTCAATAAATGGCGGCCGTACATCAGCTATTAATTGGTTAGTCGACGGCGCTCGTAATGTTGACACCGGATCGAATTTGACGCTCCTTACAACGCCGAGTATCGACGCCATTCAGGAGTTCACCATCCTGACTTCCAACTATGCACCTGAGTTTGGCCGTAACGGTGGTGGTGTTATCAATGTGGTCACGCGCTCAGGCTCCAACGAGTTTCACGGCACACTCTATGAGTTTCTCCGCAACGATGCGCTCAATGCCCGACCCACTTTTCAGCGAACACCGCTGGCAGGGATTAACAAATCAAACGGTGAACCGCGTTTCAAAGCACCTTTGCGCTACAACGACTACGGATTCACGATTGGCGGCCCGGTGTACTTTCCACGTTTTGGCGAAGGCGGTCCATCTCTCTATAGTGGCAAAAACAAGAGCTTCTTCTTTTATTCGCAGGAGTGGAAAAAGACACGCTCGGTGAACACTGCGGTGGGAACTGTTCCGACCATCGATCAGCGGAACGGAATCTTTGCCGGGACCATAAAGAATCCTTTTACCGGCGTAAACTTCCCCACCGTGGGCGGCAACTCCGTGTTTACCTCGTTCATTGATCCGAATGCTCAAGCCATTCTGGCTTTTATCCCACTGCCCAACGAAGTGACCCCAGGCACCACAAATCTTAATCGCTATCGTCGTGCAGTCGGAGTCGGTTCAGACATACGGCAGGAGATATTGCGGCTGGATCATAACTTCAACAGTAATTGGTCGATCTTCGGCCGCTATATCCGCGAGGATTTTAGCCGCAATGATCCAGGTGGAAACCAGTTTAACGACCCGTTTGCCCTCGGTGCGGTCGCGGGGACATTGTATCCATACGTGGCAGCACAGAAGACCAACACACCGGGCAAGAACTTCGTAGTAAGCCTGAAAACCATTCTCTCTCCCACGATGATTAACGAAGTGGCCTATGACTACGCTTATAACGGCATCTTTACTACGTTTGCCGGGACTGGCTTGCGGTCCAACGCTCCAGGCTTTACCTCTCCGGAGCTTTTTCCCAGTACTCTCCAGGGCGCGTTGCCAAGTTTTACGTTTAGCGGCGCTACCTCGAACTTTTCCTTTGTGAGTCCCTCGCAAATTGAGAATCCCAGCCACACCTTCCGTGACAATCTAACTATCTCGCACGCTCACCACACGTTCAAGGTTGGTGGCCTTTACTCCCGCGAGGCTAAGAACGAAAATGCGGGTAACGCACTCAACGGGAGTTTTGCGTTTGATGGCTCGCGCTCGGGCAACGATCTAGCGGACTTTTTGTTGGGCGCTCCGCGGACTTATTTGGAAGACCAAAACGAGGTATTGGTAACTCTCCGATACAATACCGCTGAGTTTTACGGACAGGACTCGTGGAAGATAACGCCGCGGCTGACACTGGATTACGGTGCACGCTATTCGATATACAATAATCCGATTGATACGCATAATCTGCTGACGGCGTTTCGTCCTGATTTTTATAAGCCCGCGACGGCCGTGAAAATCGATCCCGTCAGTGGAAATATTATCACCGGGTCAGGGGATCGCTTTAACGGGCTAATTTTCGCCGGACAAAACTCGCCTTACGGCAACCGGGTGCAGAGCAATCAACGAAATACATTTGGTCCCCGGATCGGCTTTGCATATAACATTTTTGGCAATGGACGCACGGTTGTGCGCGGAGGCTATGGACTCTATTACGATCGCACTCTCGTAGGAATCGTTGAACAAAACGCTTTCGTTAATCCGATGGTTAACAGCAGGGTTACCATAGACAATCCTCCACTATCGAACCCGGCTAACGGCGTTCCCCGCACAACGACTCCGGTTATCACGCTCAGCAGCACAGGCGATCCCTTTAAGGTGCCGCGAACAACGCAGTACAGCCTTTCGCTTCAGCGCGAGGTGTATAAGAACGCCGTATTAGAGGTGGCTTACGTAGGCACGAAGGGCCGCAACTTATTACACCTCGTAAATATCAATCAGCCTGTCCCCGGTGTGCAGACGGCTCTGACTGCGGCGTTGCGGTCAAGCGGGACGCTGGGCAGCAATGCCCGCGTTTCAATTAACGCGGCCCGACCCTTCCTAGGATATGCCGCGATTAATGACCGGCGTACCGAAGCGGAAAGCGATTACAATTCAATGCAAGTGACTTTCAACAAACGGATGTCACAAGGAATGGAGTATGGGGCTGTTTATACGTGGTCGAAGAATATGACCAACGCGTCAACCGACCGCAGTGATTCGCCCCAGGATCCTTTGAACCTTGATTTAGAACGTGCACCCTCGCAGTTTGATCGCACGCACATTTTCACCGCGCACGTAGTCTATGAATTGCCGTTCTTCCGGAATAGCACCGGCCTAACGCGTACGCTGCTTGGTGGATTTCAGCTTACCGGCGTTTTCTCCGCTCAAAGCGGGACACCTCTGACGATTACTCAAACGATAGCGGCTGCCACACCAACAGGCTCTCTCTTCTCCTTTGCGGATCCGCTGGGCACTGGCAGTACGCTCAGACCAAATTTAATAGGTGATCCACATGGCACCGGCAGCCCGACCAAGTGGTTCAATACCGCCGCTTTTGCCCCTGCTTTTACCGCTTACGGTTCGGCCGGGCGCGGCATTGTGCGAGGCCCGGGAATCAACAACTGGGATATGGCGGTCTTCAAGAACTTCCGCTTCTCGGAACACACGAATCTTCAGTTTCGCACAGAATTTTTCAACCTCCTTAATCATCCGCAGTACACGAATCCAGGAACGGCAGCCACCTTTAACGTGGATCCCACGGCACCTGCGGGGAGCTTTCCGACGCGCTACATTCAAACGAACACCACCTTTGGTGTGATTACCGGCACGCGCGACCCGAGGAACATTCAATTTGGTTTGAAATTGAATTTCTAAGCAGTTCCGGAAGGCAGCCCAGGCCCGCGACGTGAAATCCACGTCGCGGGCACACGTTTGTCCACGAAATATTTTTCCTTCAAGTGCCCAATTAGTGCCTGCACCTGAATGCGCGCATGGCCCGCGCTGCACACATTTTCTTCGCATTTTTATGCAAGCAGTTTTACATCGACCGAAGAAAGTTTTGGCTGTTGACATAAAACTATTGCTGTTATAAAGTCCGCCGCTCACCCTTCGTATTTTTTCTTTACAACTCGCCGCTTTTCTCATTCCAAACGAGCTCAGCTTTTTTTGATCTGTAGCAAATTTCTAAACAGAATCTGAGTAACTCCCGAAGTAATGCGCCAAACATTGCGCAAACTCAGTCGCTACAGAACTCTAAAAAGCTACTAGTCCAAGCGGCATACGGTGAACACCCTCCCGTCCTGCAGCCTCAGATCAGAAATAGCCCTACGCCGCTCAACGTAGAAAAAGGAGCAGATTGTGACCCTCCGTTCCTCCCATCCTCCTGGCCCACTCTTTCTTCGTCTAATACAACAAAGACATTTTATTGCAGCCAACACAAGCTGGAGGTGGATTTCTTGCCGCCTACTCTCGCTGCTGCTCACCTATGCGCTGCTCTTGCAACTGGTGCCGCACGTTGCGATCGGCGCGCCAGCCAAGTTCGTTAAGTCGCCGCTTGCGAAGCGGTCTGCGGAAACTGGGGAAAAGAGTAATACCGATTTCTCCTGGGTCTCTCTTGAAGCGGGAGCCGGCGCCTGGAGTGAAGCGGCTTCAGCAATATCTGGTGGCACGAATGTCTTGCCGGCAACGATTACCGACGCCGTAGTCTCAAGGCACAAGCCAACCCTCAATAGCGGGCGGATTGAGGGTACGTTGCGTGTAATGCAGGGCGAGTCGTTCACAATTAACGGCAGCACGCACCTCACTTCCGATTTGTATTTGCCAGGAACTCCGATAATTCAGCTCAGCGGCGGTGCGCAATACGCGGGAACTATTAGCGACGGCGGCGCGGCGAATCCCGCGAACTATACCGTTAGCTTAACTGGCGGAATTAATCTGCCGGGAGAGATCCATACTAACGTTGATGCGATCCAACTGCCGGCCGATTTTCCAAACTCCGTTCCGTCACCGACTGGAACCCGCAATGTGACTATCAATTCCCAGTCGGATGTCGCCGGAATCGGAAACTGGCAAACCGTGCGCGACCTGAATGTAACAGGCTCTCACCTTTTGCTCGATGTGCCACCTGGTAACTACCGCACCTTTACCGTCAACGGCAATAGTCAACTCAATTTCACCGCCGGCACCTACAATTTTTCGAATACTATTATTCTTGACGGCAGCGCTAAGTTAAGAGCCACCGGTCTGGTAACAATCAATGTCGCGCAAAATCTAACCGTAAACAGCGGCGCGTTGGTATTGGGAAGCTACACTTCTCCGGGTGACGTGCATTTGAACGTGCTGGGATCGTTTGTGACTGTCAACGGCAGCAGTCAAGTTTCAGGATTGATTCGTGCCTATAACGGCACCGTTACTCTGAAGGGAAGCAGTCAGATTCGCGGGCAGGTAATCGCAAATAGTTTAACGCTGAGCGGCGGCAAGATTATTGGTGCTGTTTGGCCGTTGCAATCAGGCAACAGTCTAACCGTATTTGGCCCACGCCGCTTCGACCGTACCACCGGACCGCCGAATCAGTATCTGGAACAGTTTGCGTTGCCCGCCGGCGTGACTTCTCCTTACACGCTGCACATGCAAAACGGTGAGCCTGAAGGTTCGAACCGAATATCCAGCGCCACCATAAAATTGAATGGTGTTGACCTCCTAACGCCAAACGATCTCAATCAGAACATTGCTGGTGTGGATCGAACAATCGTCCTTATGGCCAACAACCAGTTGGATGTTCGCCTTCAGAGCGCCCCCGGTTCTTATCTGATCATGAACATCGCCGGCATCTTACCGGGCGGCGACACAGCCGCACCCGCGATAGCGATCACGTCTCCCGCCGACCATTCGACCACGACCGCCACGCAAACCAATGTCAACGGAACAGCTTCGGACCTCGGTGCGGGCGCCTCAGGCGTGGCGCATGTTTACGTGAATAATTCCGAAGCCGCCTACAACTCGAGTGATGGAACCTGGACGATTTCCAACGTCGCGCTCGCGTTGGGTGCTAACCAACTCAGTGCGCGCGCGATTGATCAAGCCGGCAATGAAGCCATTGCCAGTATCACCGTCACCCGCGAGTCGCCAACAAACCAGGCGCCAACCGTCGGTGCCGGTCTGGACCAAACGCTGACGTTACCGCAAACAGCTTTGCTGCAAGGTACAGCAACGGATGACGGTCTGCCTGAAAACAGTAGCTTGACGACGATCTGGACCAGAGCTAGTGGTCCCGGAACTGTGACCTTCGTTAATAACGGCACGCTTAACACGACCGCCAGTTTTAGCGCCGCGGGAACCTATGTGCTGCGCCTAACGGCAAGTGATGGAACGCTGTCAACCTCAGATGACCTTACCATCACGATGCAGCCGCAGAACCAACCGCCGACTGTGAACGGCGGTCCGGATCAAACGCTGGCGCTGCCTCATACAGCGACCCTTAACGGCACGGTCACCGATGATGGTTTACCCGCGGGCGGCACCCTGACGATTACATGGACTCAGGTGAATGGTCCCGGAGCGGTGACTTTTGAAGATGCGAGCCTGGCTGAAACAACCGCAAGCTTCAGTATCTCCGGCACATACGTACTGAGATTAACGGCCGGCGATACGGAACTCACCAGTCAGAGCGACGTTACGATCACAGTTCAGCCGGAAAACCGGGCGCCTATAGTCAACGCCGGCTCGGATCAAATTGTTTCCTTGCCGGCCGCTGCGCAGTTGAACGGCGCCGCCGCCGACGATGCGTGGCCGGCCGGCAGCATTCTAAGCCTCTCGTGGAGTTTCATCAGCGGCCCTGGCTCAGTGTCATTCGACAACCCCAATTCGCCAAGCACGATTGCCAGGTTGGTTGTCGCAGGGACATACGTACTGCGTTTGACCGCCAGCGATGGCGAGTTGAGCAGCACTGACGAAGTGAGCATCACCGTCATTCCACCCAATCAAGCTCCCTCCGCAAATGCCGGCTTGGACCAGGCGATTACCTTGCCAAACAACACGGCGGATCTAAATGGCACAATTTCCGACGACGGCTTGCCGCTGGGTAGCAGCGTGTTAACAAACTGGAGCAAGGTCAGCGGACCGGGCGCCGTCGTTTTTGCGAATCCAAACGTCACCGTCACCACCGCCACGTTCAGCGAAGCCGGGACGTATGTGCTTCGACTCACCGCCGGCGATTCACAACTTGCAGCAAGCGACGAGACTACTATCACCGTGCTGCCGGAGAACCATGCGCCTGCGGTTGATGCGGGCACAGATCAAGCTGTCAATTTGCCTAACGCAGCAAGTCTCAACGGCAGCAGCAGTGATGATGGCTTGCCGGCGGGCAGCACACTGACGACGACGTGGAGCAAACTGAGCGGACCGGGTGATGTCACCTTCAGCACCCAGACTGAAGAGTTGACGTCCGCCACTTTCAGTATTGCGGGCGCTTACGTGCTGCGCTTAACAGCGAGCGACTCGCAACTTACCAGCAGCGATGAAGTCCTGGTCACGGTGATTCCGGAGAACCATGCACCCACGGCGAACGCCGGGCCGGGTCAAACGATCACTTTGCCAAACTCAGCGAAGCTTAATGGGACCGTCAGCGATGATGGTTTGCCCGCGGGCAGCTCGTTGACCAGCACCTGGAGCAAGGTGAGCGGTCCGGGCACAGTCACATTCGCGAATGCGAACGTCACCGTCACTACCGCGGCTTTTAGTCAGTCAGGCATTTACTTTCTGCGCCTGACCGCAACCGATTCACAACTCAGCGCCAGTGCCGACGTACAGATCAATGTCATCGCTGAAAACCTCGCACCTACGGCGAACGCCGGGCCGGATCAAACAATTATGGTTCCCGCGAGTGCAAACCTAAACGGCAGCGTCAGCGATGATGGTCTTCCTACGGGCAGCACTATCACCACCGCCTGGAGCAAAGTGAGTGGGCCGGGCACGGTAACATTCGCCAATCCAGCCATCACCGTCACTACCGCTTCCTTCAGCGAACCGGGTACCTACGTCCTGGGGCTGGCGGCCAGTGATTCCGCGCTTGCGACCAACGACGACGTTACGATTACCGTGATCGATCCGCGAGTGCCACCCGTGGCTAGTTTCGTCGTTCCGGAATCGACCGGCACCGCTGGGGCTTCTGCTATTGCTGCCTCGGGATCCGCGGGCAACATTCCCCTCGCGGACAACCTGCTGGACGACAACAACGCTACGGTCTGGAACCCCCAGGCGACTACTAACCAGTTTGCGAAATATCAGTTCTACGATCAGCAAAATGTTTTCATCGACCGCGTTCGCCTGCAAAGCAACCAGGGAGGCATCAGTCCGACGAATCTGAAAGATTTCGACGTGCAGATTTCCTCGACCACCACCGACGATGCGAGCTTTGTAACAGTCCTGAGCGCAACGATGCTCAACAACGGACAACTTCAGGAGTTCGTGTTTCCCGGTGGTTCGATTCGCGCGCATTATCTCAAGCTGCTGCTGAAGAACAATTATGGCTCCACGTTCAGTGTCTCACTCGCCACTTTCAATCCGGTCGCCATAGGCAGCGTCGACAGTCTGCTCTCATTGCCCGGTCTGGCGAATGTGGCGCGTGGCCAGTCTCCGGCACTCGTAATTAATGGGGCGGCGATCTATAGCTCCAGTTATGGTGGCGGCGCCAACTCGGCTGATGGTCTGCTTGGCTACAATCGCGGCGGCTTCATCACCTCCAGTCTGGCCAATGAATTTGCGATTATCCGACTCGGCGGGGGAAAAGTTTACAACTTGAAAGGCGTAAGAGTCGCGACCTGGTTCGACTCAGGCTTTGCGAGCGCAAAGCCAACCGCGGTAAAGGACTTTGAAGTTTGGGTGTCCGCGACGACTCCCGATCCGGCTTCGTTCACGAAGGTCTTGTCGGCGACGGCGGCTTTTGTTGGCAATGTTCAGACCTTCATCTTTCCCGGTGGCTCGGTACCGGCACGCTATGTGAAATACGTGCCCCTGAATAATCAGGGAACCGGAACAGTTATCAACACCGCGGCCTTTGATGTAATTGTCGAAACCGGTGCCAGAGTGATGTCGTCCTCCGGTGAACTTGGAAACACGCCCTCTCCCCCTGAGGCCGCCTTTGATGGTGATTCGACTACCATCTGGAATTCTCCAGCCAACGTTGCCACCAACGTCTCGATCAAGACGGCGTTGATGGATGACAAGACCCAGAAAGTTTATGGATTTCGGATTAGCGGAGTTAACAATGGGGGACTGCGTGGACCGAAAGATATTGAGATACTTGTGTCCACCACCACGACCGATGACAGCGCCTTTACCACCGTCTACACCGGCACGCTCGCCGCGACATTCGGTCCGCAGGAAATCCTCCTAAGTAACCCGGTTGACGCTAAGTACGTGCAGTTCTTTTGGAAGAATGGCTACAGCGGGCAAATAATCAGCGTTTATGAACTGGAGGTGCTGGCCGCGCCGGATCGCGGATCGTCCGTGGTTGCTTTCTCCAGTGGGGCAGGTAATGTTGAGGCTGCTCTAGATCTGGATCCAACAAATCTACCGTGGCTTACTCCCACTAATCAAAATTCAAGCGTAGCGTTTAAGTTGCTGTTGCCCCGGGCCGAGCTCGCGACTCTTAGTCACATCGCGCTAAGACCGGCACTCTCGCCCACTGGTTACACAGCGCCAAAAGATTTTCAGCTTCAAGTGTCTACGACTGATGCGGCAGATTCTTCGTTCTCCACTGTTCTTGCAGGAACGTTGGTCAGCTCAGCCCAAATGCAGGATTTTTATTTCGCTCCAGTGCAGGCGAGATATGTGCGGCTGCTGCTGATTAAGGGCCCGAATGATTTCCGCAGTTTCGCGCTGCACAACTTCCTCATCTATTCGTCAGACACGATCGGTGCAACCACGCGCTTTATCGACCGGTCCAGCGATGCGGATGGTCAGATTATTTCCTGGGCCTGGAATTTTGGAGACGGGAGCACGAGCACCCAGCGCCATCCGGTTCATACCTTCGCCGCCACTGGAGATTACACGGTCACCCTGACTGTCGCCGATAACAGCGAGCTTACAAATACCTTTTCGACCATCTATCACGTGGTGGGAACTCTTAATCCCGACTTTGCCATGTCGCCGCTGATCGCTCATGAGGGCGGCGAGTCAGTTCGTTTCGCAGACCTCGGGGAACTACTCCTGATCCCATCCGCATTGCGAACGTACGACTTTGGCGATGGCAGCTCTTTGTTCACTCAATATGCCAGGACCAGTCAGCATACTTTCCCGGACAGCGGCATGTTTCACGTTACCTTGAAAGTCGGTGACTCGCTCGGAGTCAGTCATACAGTCACCAGGGACATTACGGTTCTCAACCTGCCGCCGTCGGTCGACATCGATCCAGGCAAGACTCTGGTCTGGGGCGAACCGTGGACCAGTGTGCCGCGAATTACGGATCAAAGCTCGATTGATCGACTTTCGCTTCAGGGACAATGGATCTTCGGCGACGGACTCACGCAGCCGTGCGTCAATTGCACCAATGCCAACGCGACGGTGACGCACGCGTATTCCCATCCGGGAACTTATAGCGCAGCACTTACGGTTACGGACAAAGACGGCGGCGTAGAATCGGATCAGGCCGACTTTATCGTTAACAAACGTCCCACGGCTTTCATCTTTCAGACTCCTCCGTCGCAATCGACCGGTCAGCCGCTGGTGATCCACGCTCAGCTCGTGGACACCTTCGCCAACCAGCCGTTGAGCGTTAAGCCTGTCCAGTTCACGTTAAATGGCGCTTCGTTCAATGCGGTGACCGGAGCAAACGGCGTTGCCGAGGTGTCGGTGCCGCTGCCGACAGGGACAAAGATCGACATCATCACCGGGACCTTCGCCGAAGACGAATACTATTTCAGTTGTGGCGGCGTTGCGGTGCCGGTCACTGCCGGCGGCACTCCGCCCAGCGGCTCGCTCAGCAACCGAGGCACAAACTTCTGGTTGATGTTTCCCCAAGCCTATTCTGACGGCTTCGGCCTGGCGATACAAAAACTATTCATCACCTCAACTGTCGACACCAGCGGCAACGTCTCCATTCCAGGCGCCGGCTTTAACTTCACGCAGAATTTCACGGTGCCAGCCAACACCGTCGCGACGGTGCAAATGCCATCGGTGCAGGTTGCTGAGTCGAACATAATTCAGGCTAAAGGAATCCATATCACGGCGCAGCAATCGGTGACGGTTTATGGACTGAACCAGCGCGCCAACTCATCCGATGGCTTGCTGGCTCTGCCGGTCAATAGCCTGGGAACCGATCACTTCATTCTCACTTATAGCAACATGAACTTTGCGCCTTCGAGCGAGCTGGGCGTGGTAGCAACTGAGAATGGGACCACCGTCACGATTACGCCTTCGGTAACGACCGGCGCGCGCCTAGGTGGCGTGCCTTACAACCTCACCCTCAACCAGGGACAGACGTATCTCTTGCAGAACACAATTCCCGATACCACCGGCGATCTCACCGGCAGCCGGGTCACCTCTGACAAGCCCATCGCAGTTTTCGGCGGGCACGTGGCCGCAACCATTAACGCCGAGGCAGCATGTTGTGCCGACCACCTGGTCGAGCAACTGCCGCCGACAAAGGCTTGGGGCAAACGGTTCGCTACCGTTCCCCTGGCCACCAGAACCAAAGGGGATTTCTTCCGCTTTATTGCCGCGCAGGATGGCGCCTCCATTTACCTCAATGGCAATCTCACCGCCGTGCTAAATCGCGGGCAGTGGGTGGAACGTGTTATCAAGAACCCAACTGAAATTATCGCAACCGCGCCGATCATGGTCGCGCAATACTCGACGAGTAGTAACTACGATCCGCCAACGACCGGTAAGGCTGATCCGTTTATGATGATCATTCCGCCTTACTCTCAGTTTCTAAATCACTACACGATCTCGACACCGCTAACAGGATTCGCAATCAACTATGCGAATGTAGTAGCACCTACCGCGTCACTGGGAAGCATCACGCTTGACGGCGCGCCGATGCCTGCCGGCAGTTTCACGCCGATCGGCGTAAGCGGTTTCTCTGGAGCGCAGATCGCCATCACTGTCGGCCTGCATAACTTTGATGGGCCAGCGAGTTTTGGAATCTTCATCTACGGCTATGCGCCGGACGAAGGTTACGGCTATCCCGCCGGCATGAACATCATGGCGACGGTGCAAAGAACCAACGTTACCATCAGGCCTGAAACCTCTTCACATTCGATCGACACCTCGGGCTGTGTTGTGGCCTCGGTAGTAAACCAGGATCTTTACCCGCTTGGCGGCAAGACACTCAGCTTCACAGTCACCGGAGCGAATCCTTCCAGCTTGTCCGCCACGACCGATGCGGCTGGCCAGGCCACACTATGTTATGCGGGAGCGAACGTGGGAACGGACCAGGTCGCGGCGGCGGTAGGAACTTCGCAGGGCACGGCTACGATCGTTTGGACTCCACCGAACCAGGCGCCATTGGTTAATGCCGGAGCCGACCAAACCATCACTCTGCCTGCCGCTGCCAATCTTCAGGGTTCAGTGACCGACGATGGTTTGCCCGTAAACACTCTTAGCGTTTCCTGGTCGAAAGTCAGTGGTCCAGGCAATGTTACTTTCGGCAATGTCGGTGCAGCCAATACGACCGCGACGTTTGCGGCGCCGGGAGTTTATGTCCTCAGTTTGACGGCGAACGACACAGCTCTCAGCAACAGCGTTAACGTGCAGATCATCGTCAATCCCGCGCCCGTAAATCAGCCGCCCACCGCGAATGCCGGACCTGATCAATCTGCGACCGTCAATGGCAATCTGATTGCCAATGGTGGAAATGAAGATCAGCTTGTCGGCGGCGAGATTCCCGGCTGGGTGGAAGTGCAGGGAACAACGTGGGTAGCGGGTTCGGCGAATATTGCCAGTGGCTTCCCCAATGCCCAACGCAACAGCTTTTACTTCTTTGCTAGTGATGCGCCACAGGCGGAACTGCGCCAGGACGTCGATGTCTCGGTCTTTGCCGCGGCGATCGCTGCCGGAACACAGCAGTTCGAGTTCAAGGCCTATGTTCGTTCGGCGAGTGAAGCCGCGCCTGACTCAGCCCGCGTGGTGGTCGAGTATCGGAACGCGAACAACTCGAGTGTGATCGCCACGCTCGACTCAGGCGAAATTACCTCCACCAATGCATGGCATCTGACCGATGACATGCGCACTGTGCCGTTAGGCACCGGATGGATCCGCGTACGCTTGATCGGGACGCGCACTAGTGGCGCGACCAACGACGCGTTCTTTGATTCGATTACGCTGCGGCCGATTGGCAATGCGGCGGTCAAACTCAACGGCACTACTACCGACGACGGGCTGCCCGCGGGCAGCAGTGTGTCAGCGAACTGGGCGACCGTGAGCGGACCGGGCGTGGTTAGTTTCACCAATACGAATTCAGCCGGCTCGGCTGCTCACTTTGTCACTCCGGGTACGTATGTTCTGCGTCTGACGGCGGGCGATGGACAACTCAGCTCGAGCGACGACGTGAACATCAAGGTTGCTCCGGCGAATCAACCACCGGTTGTTAGCGCCGGCGCAAATCAAACGATTACCCTGCCGGCGATAGCCAGTCTCAGCGGCACTGTCAACGATGACGGACTGCCCGCGGGCAGTAGTGTGTCCGTCGTCTGGAGCCAAGTCAGCGGGTCAGGCACCATTACGTTTGCCAATGCAAACCAGACCGTGACCACCGCGAGCTTCAGCGCCGCCGGAAGTTACGTGCTGCGTTTGACCGCGGACGATACTGAATACGACGCGAGCGCCGACGTCACTATCACGGTCAATCCCGAGCCCATACAAGTAAATCAACCACCGGTCGTCAACCCCGGACCGAACCAAACGATTGCGCTGCCGGCAAACACCGTCACGCTAAACGGCGTCGTCGCCGACGACGGTTTGCCTGTAGGCAGCACGCTGACAGTTACGTGGACCAGGATCAGCGGTCCGGGCTCGATCACTTTTGGAGATGCGAACAGCGCCGTGACGACTGCGCAGCTCAGTGCTGTAGGCAGTTACGTCTTGCGACTCAGCGCCAGCGACGGTGCCTATCTGGTGAGCGCCGATGTCGGCGTCATCCTCGCGCCACAAAACTATCCGCCGACCGCGAACGCGGGTCCGAATCAAACCACTTTGTTGTCACAGCCGCTACAACTCGATGGCAGCGCCGGCGATGACGGCTTGCCTGCGGGCAGCAATTTGACGATGACCTGGTCCGCAATTAGCGGCCCCGCCGCGGTTACTTTCGACAACCCCAACGTGACGATCACGGGTGTGCACTTCACCGCAACGGGAACTTACGTCCTGCGTCTGACAGCGAACGATGGCGCATTAACGGCCAGCGACGAGTTGGCCGTCACGGTCATCGACAATGTTCCGCCGCCCACCGTCGAGATCATTGCGCCCACCGCTGGCAGCAGCGTCACCGAACCCTCGATCGTCACCGGTTCAGTCAGCGGCGGCTCCTGGGTGCTGGAATACAGCCCGGCCAGCGACGACACTGCAAACAACCATACGTGGACACGTTTTGCCGGCGGCAACGGCCCAACTCTCAACGGAGCGCTTGGGACCGTGGACCCGACGATGATGCTCAACGGTTTGTTCGACATCAGGCTGTCGGCGACCGATAGCTACGGTCAAACCTCGCGCACCACGCAAGCCGTGATCGTCGAGCAAAATCTGAAGGTCGGCAACTTCACGGTTTCGTTCAGCGACCTGAATATTCCGCTTGCCGGCGTGCCGCTGGAAGTCACGCGCACCTACGACAGCCGCGACAAGCGTGTCGGCGATTTCGGTTTTGGCTGGACGCTGGGCGTGAAGAATATTCGGGTCGAGAAGGCGCGCGTGATCGGGCTCAAGTGGTTTGAGACAAAGACGGATGAAGCTTTTCCGAATTACTGTCTGGAAGCGAGCGCGCCGCACCTGGTCACGGTGACATTCCCTGGCGGCAAGGTCTTCAAGTTTGAAGCTTCGACGTCGCCTCGATGCCAGCGCTTTGCTCCAATTAGCGGCGGCACCCTGACCTTTACACCTCTGCCGGGAACGCACGGCACTCTGGAAATTGTTGGGCTGGCAGAGTTCCAGGTTGAAGGCAGCGTACCAGGGCCGGTGAACCTGATCGGCTTCGGTGGCGGCGTGGACATTTTCAATTCGTCGCTGTTCAAGTTCACTGCCGAAGACGGCACCGCGTTTGTCATCGACCAGCGCGCCGGGCTGCAAAGCATTCAGGATACAAACAACAACACGGTGACGTTGAGCGCGGGCGGCATACTTCATTCCGGCGGCAAAAGCATTAGCTTCAACCGCGATGCGCTTGGCCGTATCACCAGCGTTACCGATCCGGCGGGCAACGCGCAGACTTACGCATACGACGCGGCCGGCGATCTTGTCTCCTATACTGACAACGAAAACAACACTTCAGCCTACAGCTACGACGCGTCGCATCGACTGTTGACGATTCACGATCCGCGCGGCATTCAACCGATTCGCAACGACTACGACGCCGGCGGCCGCTTGATCAGCCACACTGACGGCTTCGGCAAAGTCATTACCTATACTCACGATCTGCCGGGCCGCACCGAGACAATCACCGATCGCCTGGGACACTCGACAATCTTCCAGTATGACGAGCGCGGCAATGTTCTGACGAACACAGACGCGCGCGGCGGCGTGACTACATTTACTTATGACGCGAACGACAACGTGCTTACCGAAACCAACGCGCTTGGCAAGATGACTACCTACACCTACGACGCCAACGATCATCGCACCAGCATCACCGATTCGCTCTCGAACCTAACGCAGTTTACCTACAACGGACTTGGCAAGGTGCTGACCACGACCGATCCGCTCTTGCACGTCACTACCAACACCTACAACGGGTCCGGGAATCTGCTGGCTACTAGGGACGCGCTCAACAATACAACGACCTTCGCCTACAGCCCGTTTGATGGCCAGCGCATTCTGACCACCGACGCGCTGAATAACAGCACGCATTACGACTACACCAATGGTTACTTAACGAAAGAGACGGACGCGCTCGGTCACGAAACGACTTTCAGTTATGACGCGAACGGCAATCGCGCCAGCCAAACCGTCAAGCGCACTAACGCCCAGGGCCAGCTCGAAGCCATCACCACGAGCTACGAATATGACAAGCTGAATCGTCTGAAGAAGACCACCTTCGCCGATGGTTCCTTCACACAGGTGGAATACAACTCGATTGGCCAGCAGAGCGCGACCATTGATCAGCTCGGCCATCGTACGGAGTTTTCTTACGACGATATGGGCCGCCTCACGCTCACCGAGTACCCCGACAACACGCATGACAAAACAACTTACGATGCGGAAGGCCGCCGGCTGAGCAGTAAGGATCGCGCGGGCCACGTTACTTCATATACCTACGATGAACTTAGCCGGTTGACGAAGACTACGTTTGCCGACGGCACGTTCATGTCGACAACCTACGACGCTGCTGGGCAGGTACTGGCTATGACCGACGCGCGCGGCAACGTCACATATTACGAATACGACAACGCTGGTCGCAGGACGAAAGTCCGGAACGCGCTCAATCAGGAAACTACGTTTGCCTACGACGCCGGCGGCAATCAGCTTTCAATGAGTGACGCGCTCAGTCACACGACGACTTACGAATACGATCTGAACAATCGACGGACAAAGACAACCTACGCCGACAGTTCATTCGACACCGTTAGTTATGACGCTCTGGGCCGGAGTGTGTCCAAAACGGATCAGGCAGGCAAGACAACTCAATTCACTTACGACGCCCTGGGCCGTTTGACCAGGGTTAAAGACGCCCTCCATCAGGAGACAGTCTATGCGTACAACGAAATCGGCCAGCAAGTGTCACAAACTGACGCGAATAACCACACGACCCGGTTTGAATACGATCAGCTTGGCCGGCGCGTAAAGCGCATTCTGCCGGCCGGACAGCTTGAAACTTATTCGTATGACAACGCCGGTAACCTTCAGACCCGCACAGATTTCAATGGCCGTACTACCAGGTTCAATTACGACCTGATGCGCCGGCTGTTGTCGAAAATCCCTGACGCGTCGCTGAATCAACCGACGATCAGCTTCACCTACAACACCAGTGGCCAGCGCGCCACGATGAGTGACGCATCGGGTACGACGGTCTACAGCTATGACGCGCGCAATCGACTCTCAACCAAGCAGACGCCTTTCGGAACTTTGAGCTATACCTACAACGACTCCGGCCGTCTGTTGACGACGCGGTCCTCAAATGCCAACGGTGTGAGCGTGGATTACAGCTACGACAGTCTTAACCGGCTCGCGAGTGTCAAGGATAAGAATCTGATTGCGCTTAATGGCGGGGTGACTACCTACAGCTACGACAACGTCGGCAATCTGCAGGGTTACTCATACCCGAACGGTGTCAATTCCAGCTATGCGTACAACTCGCTCAATCGTCTGACGACGATGACGGTGGGCACAACTGGTTCGTCGCTTGCGATTTACTCGTACACGTTGGGCCCGGCGGGGAATCGCACCGCGGTCACTGAGCTGAGTGGACGCACGGTTAACTATACGTATGACGATCTCTATCGTCTAACCGGTGAAGCAATCGCCAATGACCCGCATGGAGTCAACGGCTCGGTTAGTTATGGCTACGATTCGGTCGGCAATCGCCTGAATCGACCATCATCAATCGCGGGCGTGCCATCGCAAACTTCAACCTACGATGCTAATGACAGGCTAACCAGGGACAGCTATGACGACAATGGCAACACCACATCAGCGAATGGCAACAGCTACGCGTACGACTTCGAAAACCACCTGACAAGTCTCAACGGCGGCAACGTAACTTACGTCTACGACGGCGACGGCAATCGCGTTGCGAAGACTGTAGCCGGCGTCACCACGAACTACCTCGTTGATACCAACAACCCGACAGGCTATGCGCAAGTTGTCGAAGAGTTGCAGAGCGGCACGGTCGTCAAGAGCTTCACCTACGGGCACGATTTGATTAGCCAACGAATTGTTGGAGGCAGTCTCAGCTTCTACGGCTACGATGGCCACGGTTCTGTACGCTTCTTGACCGATGCGACCGCCGCAATCACAGACACCTACGACTACGACGCCTTTGGCAACCTCATCTCTCGCACCGGTACAACGTCGAACGACTACCTCTACAGCGGCGAACAGTTCGACGCGAACCTTGGGTTCTATTACTTGCGTGCGCGATACATGAATCCAACG
>JACCVY010000136.1 GCA_013697915.1 Blastocatellia bacterium
AGCGCGGACAAATCTTGCTACGGCTTCAAAGTCTCGGGCGTAGAGCTCGGCGGGAAAACGTGAGCGAAGATTGGAATCGCGAAAAGCTTCGCCACCGACAATCGCTACGGCATCAACCTTCGCGGCAACCTTAAGAAGTTGAGCATACTCAGCCGCGGCGCGATCCAAGTTTTCTATCATCCGCGCGGAAACGCAGACAAGCTGCGGGCGTTTTTTGCTCACCATATCGCGCAGAGCAAAAAGCGGCGTGTTGGGCCCGAGGTTTGTTACTTCCCACCCTTCACTCTCGATAATCGTCTCGGCAAGATGTACGGGCAGCTCGTGCAGGTCTCCTTCAATACCGCAACAGATCGCCTTTAAGCCGGTGGGTTCACCGCGGACAATAATTCCGCGCAGCTTCTGCAGGGCGCCCAGCACGACGCGGGTGGCCAGATGCTCTTCGGCAACTGTGATCGTGCCTTTGAACCAAAGCTCGCCAACCTCGTGCATTGCTCTGGTGATCGTCGAATCAAAGAGCGTTGCGAGAGCGTGATGATCCAGATAAGCATCAATTAGCGCCGCGCCTGTCTCAAGATCATCGCCCCGCAAAATCAAGTCTAAGAAATTCGCCGGCGACAAGAGGGGCCTGGTGGGTGCTTCCTTGCTGGCGTTTCCCCGGCCGGCCAGCTTGCTCTCCCTACCGATACTTCGTTCGCGGCGGAGACTCGCGATTGCGTGAATGCTAAAACGCCGATGTCCACCTACAGTTTTTTCGGACCGCAAGGTGCCGCCGTCCGCCCAACGCTTTACCGTAGCCTCGCTGACATGCAGCAGGCGAGCGACCTCTTTGGTAGTTAAGTTAGCCGTCGACATTCTTGCCTTCTCGAATCGAGTTGACCCGATCGCAGACTAGCACATTCGCCCAAAGCGCGCAAGCTAATGCCCATAAAATGGCAATATGAAGGTTATGCTTGACAGGTTCCCCGCTCTTGCTTATACTTCAAACCGCTCAAATCGCTCATGCGCTTGAATAGACTGCAAAATGAGGTTTTGATCTTTAGTGTCGCTCTGACGGCGGCGCATTCAATTAGACGGCCTCTCTCTTCGGAGAGTTCAAACACGGAAGGAAGGGAATTTAAACATGAACTTAAGGAATAGCATGTCAGGGATATTGGCGCGCAGCGCCGCAGTGCTGGCTTTGCTTGCAATTGTTGGGTCAGTCCCATTGTTAGCCCGCGCCGAAACACCCAAAGACGCGGCCAAGCCTATGGATATCGTCGAAACAGCGGTCGGAGCCGGTCAGTTCAAAACGTTAGCGGCTGCTTTGGAAGCAGGCGGATTGATCGACGCGCTCAAGGGCTCGGGACCATTCACAGTATTCGCGCCAACGGATGAAGCGTTTGCGAAGCTGCCTGCGGGAACGGTCGAGTTGCTACTCAAGCCTGAGAACAAAGAGAAGCTCAAGGCAATTCTGCTTTACCACGTCGTGCAGGGCAATGTGCCGGCCAGCAGGGTTCTGAAACTTAATGGTCGCTCAGTGAAAACTCTGCAGGGCAGTGCGATCAAGGTGCACACAAAGGGTGGTGTAAGGGTTAACAATGCCAAGGTGACGAAAACCGACATCAATGCTTCGAATGGCGTGATTCATGTTATCGACACAGTGTTAATGCCGAAGATGTGATTTTGCCAAGACTTCATGTGAGTGAGGTAAGAGATTAACCCAGATGGCCGGTTCTCGCTGACCGGCTATCCAACCAAAAAATAAGAGGGAGACTTATGGAAAAACAATTCGACATAGTTGATACAGCATTAGCGGCAGGAAATTTTTCGACGTTAGCGGCGGCGCTGGGTGCTGCAGGCCTGATTCAGACCTTGAAAGGTAAGGGTCCGTATACCGTCTTTGCGCCAACTGACGATGCGTTCGCGAAAATTCCGGCCGAGACCTTGAGCCAATTGCTTCAGCCTGAGAACAAGGAAAAGCTGACGGCAATTCTGACTTACCACGTGGTGCCGGGGAGAGTTACCTCTCACGAGGCGATGAATCTCGCGCCAGGCAAAGCAACGACAGTTCAAGGTCAATCACTGACCATCAAGAATGATAGTGGACTGAGAATAAACGATGCAAAAGTGATCGCACCCGATGTCGAAGCGACAAACGGCGTGATTCACGTTATCGACAGCGTGTTGATGCCCGCAACGGCAGCAACAGCATAAGCAGTTACGAGCACGGGGGGTTGAGAGGAGGGGCCGGACTGTGGTTGTCATACAGTCCGGTTCTTCCTTCTCATTTCATCAGGACTCAACCAGGGAAAACTAACAATGTTCAAGCCAGTACTGATCGCAATCATCGTCACTGCTATAATGGGAGTTATGGTTCCCGATAGCCACAAGAGTGAACTCGAGGTAGTCAGTTCCGTCGATCTCTCACGCTACGTTGGCGGCTGGTTCGAGATCGCGCGCTTGCCGAATCGATTTGAAAAGAAGTGCGCGGACTCAGTGACGGCAGCTTATGCGCTGAGGCCTGACGGAAAGATCGAAGTAGTGAACCGCTGTCGAAAGTCTTCGGGCGAGTACACCACGGCCAAGGGTAAGGCAAAGATTGTCGATAAGAAAACGAATGCCAAGCTAAAGGTGACTTTCTTCTGGCCCTTCTATGGCGACTATTGGATTCTGGACTTGGGATCAAACTATGAGTATGCCGTGGTGGGCGATCCCAGCCGTAACTATCTCTGGATTCTGAGCCGCACGCCGCAGATCGAAGAGACACTCTACCAGCAGCTGCTCGGAAAGATGGCGGCGCGAGGTTTCAAAACGGAGCGGATGATAAGAACATCGCAGCCGGCCAACGAGGCGAATCAATAGATTGCCGGATTAGTCTTCAAGGCAAGAACTAATGAGAAAGCGAAGTGTGGCAGTCAACGATCTCATGCAGCGCGGCTACACTTATTATCTTACTGAGCCAACCGGCCAGAACTTCCATTCGGATTTTCGTCCCGAACTGACACCGAAAGAAATGCTCGAGCTGGGTGTATTTGGGGGCAAGTACCTGACTGATTGCACGACCGAATTCCCTCGAGATTGGTTCAAGAATGCGAAGCTATGCGAAGCCCTGCACGATCCAAAACTAAATTTTTTCGGTGTGCAGGCGTCACAGCCGTTGTCAGTCTGGCGAAAGAAGGGATGGATCTATCACGAAGATCCGCGCGGTTGGTTTCAGTGGTATTGCCGCTACTACATGGGCCGTCGCTGTGTGGATGACGAGCGACAGATTAAACGTTGGCGCGCAATGCGCAGGCACATTGCGCAGCTTAAAAACAATTGCCCGAAGCGAGCGCTCGATTGCCGGCCCAGGCAACGGCAGGCACTGCTTCACTGGGCCTACGATTCGCGAAAAATCTGAATGAATAGTGACGAAACAATTAGTGTGGATCCACGGGAGCAAGGGCTCATTCTGTTAACGGGCGCCACGGGCTATGTAGGTGGTCGTCTACTTCAGTCTTTGGAGCGAGAAGGATATCGCCTGCGCTGTCTCGCGCGACGGCCTGATTCACTAAGATCGAAAGCCGCGGCGGCGACTGAGATTGTGGCGGGCGACGTGCTCGACCGCAGTAGTCTTGATATGGCATTGCGCGGTGTGCGCGTAGCTTACTACCTGGTCCACTCAATGGGCTCTGCGGGATCGTTTGAAGAAAACGATCGAAGGGCGGCAAGAAATTTCGCGAATGCGGCAAAAGCAGCGGGCGTCGAGCGCATCATCTACCTCGGCGGTTTGGGCAATGACGAGGAAACGCTCTCGCCGCATCTGCGCAGCCGCCAGGAAGTCGGACGCATTTTGTGCGAGTCAGGCGTGCCGGTGCTTGAGTTTCGGGCTTCGATCGTCATCGGCTCCGGTAGTCTCTCATTTGAAATGATCCGCTCACTGGTAGAGCGCCTGCCGCTCATGATCACACCGAAGTGGGTTTCCGTACCGGCGCAACCGATTGCTATCGACGATTTGATCGCCTATCTGAAGGCGGCGCTGCACCTGCCGGCTTCGGCTTACCGAGTCTACGAGATCGGCGGCGCCGATCAGGTGTCCTACGCGGAGATCATGCGCACTTACGCACGTCTGCGCGGCAGACGCATTAGGATGATTTCGGTGCCCGTGCTGACACCGTTCCTTTCGAGTTTGTGGCTGGGGTTGGTGACGCCTTTGTACGCGCGCATCGGACGGAAACTGATTGAAAGCATTGTTCACTCAACCGTCGTCCGAGACAAGACCGCGCTCGAAGTGTTCGACATTAGACCGAG
>JACCVY010000153.1 GCA_013697915.1 Blastocatellia bacterium
GGCGGCCGCAGCAGCGTACGTACCGCACTTTACATGGCCACCGTCACTGCCTCGCGTTGGAACCCGGTCATCAAAGACTTCTACCAACAACTCATCAAGCGTCACAAACCGAAGAAAGTTGCCCTGGAGGCCTGCATGCGAAAACTTCTAACTATTGTCAATGTCATGCTCAAAACCAAATCACCATGGAGGGTTGCCCAAAAATCTACTTGACATCAAACACAATTGCTCGCGGTAGCGGGTGGGTCTTATGGTTGCTGATTGCCGATTGTCAATTGGCCACTCGCGATACAAGCAATCGGCACTCGCAAATTGACAATCGGCAATCACGAACCCACCCGCTACCGCGAGGTGGTACTGACCTCATGTCACTAAGCTGAGTGCTCAAGGCAAAACAAAAAGGCGCCTCGCCGTTCTAACGGGCGAAGCGCCTGAACAAAAACTTTCAACTGCAACTGAACTTAGCTGGCGACGCGCGAGACACTCGACACATTGGCGATCTCGGCCGGCTTGCTGCTTGAATCGGCGGCAATGGATTTCATGCTGCTGGTATCCAGCGGCTGCACATCGCGTCCTTCGATCTTTGTCTTGTTGGCGCCGGCGTTCATCTTGATCATCTTGCAGCTACCTTCAAACAAGGCACCCTGCTCAATCACCAGCGAAGTCGTTTGGATGTTGCCATTCAATTTTGCTGCGCGGCCGAGCTCCAAACGCTGAGTGGCAATAATATCGCCATTTACAGTGCCATGAATGACGGCAATCGCGACTTCGATGTTCGCATCGACCTTACCATTGGCGCCCACGATTAGAGTTCCGCTGCTTGACGTGATTCGTCCGGACAGGTGACCATCCACGCGCATCAATGCTTTGAAGTTGGCTTCTCCGGTAACCAGGGTGCCGCTGCCGACAAAACCGCTAAGGTTACCTTCCTTGATTTCGCGCGCTAGTGCTTCGCTTTCCGTTAATGCTCGCGGCACCGTCGAAGTAAATTCAGGTTGTGGTTTTACTTCCGGTGCGGGTGGCGTCTGGTAAGTGGGGAACGTTCTGGGGGCATTATAGTTTGATACGTCGTGTTTTTCGGCAGGATTTTCGTGTTCAGCGGAGTCTTTCGGACTCTTTCCCATCCTAAGCATTTAGTAACCTCCGTTAATTTGGGGGCGCAGGTTCCGTCACCATCGGGACGTTAGCAGCAACAAAACGACGCGCGTGCCTTGTGTTGTGGAATTATCCAGCCTTCACGACTGGTTCAGAATGATCAACCGCCCAGAAGCGGGGAAGAACATAATAGACAAACAACGCTTCAGGTGTCTAGCTTTGCAATCAAAATGTAATCGCCGAAGACTCGTCCAGATGGGACTAAGCCATGATCGCGTCTTTGGACGCTTAAGCACTGAGCAAAAACTCTTCAAGTTCTTCGTCCGGTTCATCCGCTTGCAAGAGTGACAAATCCTCGGCTACAGCCGGATCCTCTGCCTGGAATTCAATAGTATTGTCATACGGCAGATAGGCGTCGCTCTCAGCGCCTACAAGAACACAATCGCCATCCAGAATCGCACCCAGGCGCATCGACAAGGCCCGAGTAAATATTTGTCCCTTGACCCGCGCGTCGCTTTCCAACACGACCCGTTCGCTGGCCGTGATATTCCCGGTAACCGTGCCGCAAATTATCGCTGTGCCCACGTCGATATCGGCTTCGATCCGGCCGCGCCTGGTCAACACCAACGTGCCACTTGGCGAAAGGACATTACCGAGAGAATAACCGTCAAAGTGCAACACTCCCTGGAAATTCAACTCGCAGTTTTAGCCGATGCGCGACTCGACGTAAATCTCCTGATCCAGGTCGTCGTTTGTTAAAGGGAGTTCAGCGGCAGGCTGACTAACGGCGGCTGCAACGTCCGCGAGCCAGCGATCAAAACAAGCCGCGGGATCAAACACTGCGTCGCATAAATCGGTGACCTCGTCAACCACCAGGTCACGTTCCAGAAGAGCACTCATTTGGTCTTGCTATTAGCCCCCACCAGCTAGATTCACTCAAGAAACCAAAACGGTCTCCTCGTATCAATTGACTAGTCTTCGATCATGGTGCAGACGCCCTCGAATACTGCGCCATCCCTGATGGCAATCGAGCGCGTCCAAATATTGCCGTAGATTTTTGCTCCTGGTCCAATCTCAACTTTTTGATGCGCGACGATGTCGCCGTTGATGATTCCATTAATAATGGCGACCGCCACCTCAATGTTGGCATCAACGCGCGCTGTGTTATCGACCATTAACGTGCCGCGTTCGGAGTAGACAGTGCCTGCTATATGGCCGTTCACTCGCACTACGTCGCGAAAGCTGATTTCGCCCGACAGTTCGGGACCGCTTGAGAAAATTGTCGCGGACTTTTGCCTGACCGCCAGGCTGCCTCCGCTGCCCCCCAGTTGGCCGGTAACAACGCCATCAATTGGCAGCATGCCTTTGTAGTTCACTTCGCCGGTAATGACGGGTGTTCTAGTCTGAAATCTGCCGCTGTCCGCCTGAGACATTCGAGCAGGTGCCGCGCTTTTTGCGGGGGCGAACGAGGGCTGCGAGTTCAAGTCGGTTTCGGCAGAACTGGAGCGCGAGGCCGCGGGTGTTTGTCGATACAACGCTCGCGCTGTGGCAGTCCCACTCTGCCCAGACTTGTTATCGCGTGTTCGTTCAACTTCGAGCATAGATCACTCTTCGTTAGGACATTCAAATTCGGGCGAGGAATTGAAACGTTCTGAACCGCTTGATTTCGATTGTCGGGAGCGAGTCTAAACCCTTGGATGGCTGGCAAAGTATCACAAGCCGAACTCAAACTACAAGTAAAGCGAACTCAGTCGGCGCGTTAGTAACCGCGACAGAGTTGAGGGACCAAGGCGAGTCGAGACCCGGCAGCGAGCGCATAACTTAAGCAGCTTCGACCGGAGTG
Organism: Blastocatellia bacterium; assembly: GCA_013697915.1. Lineage (GTDB taxonomy): Bacteria > Acidobacteriota > Blastocatellia > Pyrinomonadales > Pyrinomonadaceae > PSRF01. The sequence goes on from JACCVY010000153.1 coordinate 2,939, forward strand.
AAGCGGCAAACGCACTGGCTGCTTGTAAGTTATAAATTGGACGTGGCATTCTGAGAATGCTTCGGAATAAAGAATGCCACCGTAGACTTGGTGGCCAAAACTATGGAGAGCAAAACAAAAACCAATTTGCTGCGCGGCATGGGTCAGGCAATCTCCGATTTCGCCATGATTCAAAACGGCGATCGCATAATGGTGTGTTTATCCGGCGGCAAGGACAGCTACACGCTGCTCGATCTTCTGCTGGATGTGCAGCACCGGGCGCCGGTCGATTTTGATTTGCTTGCAGTAAATTTGGACCAGAAGCAACCCGGTTTTCCTGCCGGCGTCTTGCCCAAATATCTCGAGACGCGCAGCGTGCCCTTTCGCATCATTGAGCGTGACACCTATTCAATCGTCAAGCGGCTGGTTCCCGAAGGCAAAACGTATTGCTCTGTCTGCTCGCGGCTGCGGCGTGGGATCCTCTATAACATCGCTGTGGAAGAAGGCTGCAACAAAATCGCGCTGGGCCATCACGCCGACGACATAATCACCACGTTTCTACTAAACCTTTTCTTCGTCGGCTCGTTGAAAGCGATGCCCCCCGTGCTTCGCTCCAACGATGGGCGCAATACCGTAATTCGCCCGCTGGCATACTGCCGCGAATCAGAAATTGCTGCCTATGCCGCGGCGCAACAGTTTCCCATCATTCCCTGTGACCTTTGCGGCTCGCAATCCAATCTCAAGCGCGCGCGCATCAAGCGACTGATCACTGAGCTCGAACAGGAGATTCCACATATTCGCAGTTCAATGTTGACGGCATTGGGAAATGTGAAACCGTCACAGCTGTTGGATCACCAGCTATTCGACTTCAAAAAACTTCAGCAGGGGACCGGCGACGTAGAGGCAGAACTCGATCTGGCGGTCGGGCATACTGACATAGAGTTGCAGCCGGCGTTGGTTGCGTTCACGTGATTCGCCGATGTATGTACGGCTCTGCCGCCTGATGTGCGGTGGTGGCTCCGCCCCACCGTTGATGCTATCCATAATAGTGGGGCTGCGCCCCAATTCGGGGGCATAGCCCCATAATTAAACGGCACATTCGGAAGGTCATAGACCTTCCGCACATCGGACGGCAAAGCCGCGATGTGTCTAGTACATTTCCTGATCCTGCGATGGCCACCGCTAAGAAAAAACCGCTTGATCTCAGCGCCTTTCCATCCGCAAGCGTTACGGAATACAGCACGCTCGTTTGCCTGGCCTGCGTCTTTGAAATCTTCACTAAGCAACTGGGCTTCGCGCCCCGCACCGCCTATTCCGAAATCAGGAAATACTCGCCGACAATTGCGGAACTAACCGCGCCGAAAGCCTTGCCTCCGTTTTTTGATTCCGATGACAAACAAGCGCACTGCCCCTATTGCAATGCTGGGAAGCGTTGGCACGCGCTACTCGAAACGATTCGCATTGAAGGGGGCAAAGCTTCAGACGCTGCGCGCCGCGCTTTGATCAAGAAGCTGCCGCAAAAGGACAATCAGTTTCAGTTAATCGAAACAAAGTCAGACAAGCGCGCGATCTTTTTTGACTGGCTGGATACCCTCGTTCGGAATTTGAATCTTGACGAAGAAAGTTGGTTACTGGAAGCGACGCGTGCTTATCTTGGGCGTCTTGAACCTAAGACAAACTGGATCGAAGTTTTCGAAGGTTTACGGGCGGTGCGGCGTTCGCAGCGTCTAAGTGAAGGTTGGGAACGCGAAGGCTCAAGATTATTTCTCGCCCCGCCAATCTACAACGAAGTTTTAATCGTTCAGTATCTGGTGAGCCGTTCGCATGTTCATGGCGGACAAACGCTCGAAGGGCGCTTAACTTTGTTTGAATTGATTCGGCGTCTGCGTTACAGCGGTTACCTCGATGCGAAAGAACTTTCAGGAGCCGATCAGTCTGACACACTCGATGCAATCATTGAAAAACTTGCGGGCGGCCAGGGAAAGGTGAAGCTCTATCACATCGTGGACCGCCGGGAGTTTCTGGATAGAGTGAAGTCGGTGTACGCGCGTTATGCGATGTGACAACGGCCAAAAGCGGCATCTAGCTCATGATCGAATTAGCCGCGGATGAACGCGGAAGACGCAGATCGGATTTGAACAGGACGTCCCAGGCCTTTGCACAAAAAGTACTTAATTGTATAGAACTTGAGCGACGCCGATTGCGGCTTGCCGCCGCACAGTGCGGAAAGGCTCGGCCTTTCCGGAAGCGATCCATGACACCTTTTCCTGAGGCTCAGCCTCAGGAAAAAGTCATTAAGAAGAAACTAAGCGGAAAGCCATAGGCATTCCGCACTGTGCGGCGGCAAGCCGCAACCTAAATGCTCCTGCCCGTTGCGTTCCACACACCTTAAGTATTTTTTGTGCAAAGCCACGATCCAGTCTTATTCTGTTTTGCGGTTCCTGATACGCGTAGCTTCGCGTTCATCCGCGGATAATTCCACTCCCAGTTAGCACCCACCAGGTTCGCGGCGATAATGGTGAGTGACCGGCCGCCGGCGTCCCATCCCAATTGCGTTACGAGAAATGATTAGCGTGGGTGGCAACTGGCGGCGTTTGAATTCATTTGCGGGCGCTTCGACGCGGTTGAGAATATCGTAAATCATATTCGCATCGTGTCCGGCTGCGATTATCTCTTCGGGCGTCGCCTTCTGCTCGAAATACATTTTGAGAATCGGATCCAGCCTGTCATACGGCGGCAGCGACTGATCGTCAAACTGATCGGGCGCGAGTTCAGCGGATGGACGCTTTTCAATGATTGCTGCTGGAATAACTTCCTGCTCGCGATTCAAATGACGCGCCAGCGCATAAACTTCCGTCTTTAATACATCGCCAATCACCGCCAAGCCGCCATTCGTATCGCCATAAAGCGTGCAGTAACCCAAAGCCAGCTCCGACTTGTTTCCGGTTGAAAGCAGCAAACGGCTCTCTGCGTTAGAAATCGTCATCAGGATATTTCCGCGCAGACGCGATTGCAGATTCTCAGTTGCAATGGAACGTCCGCCTGCGGTCGGCGCGGGCAAATGCAGTTCATTAATCAACACATTAAAAGCATCAGTGATTGGCCGCTCGATCACATTCACTCCCAACCGGCGGCAAAGTTCGACCGAATCGTCGATGCTCGAGCGGGATGAATAAGGCGAGGGCATCATCACTGCCAGCACGTTGTTTGCGCCCAAGGCTTCCGCGGCCAGCGCCAACACCAGCGCGGAATCAATTCCGCCCGAAAGTCCGAGCACTGCCTTATCAAACCGGTTCTTGCGCGCGTAGTCATGAATGCCAAGCACCAGCGCGCTCCGCACCGTTTCAATATCGTCGCCCGGCAAACAACGTTCGTCGGCAACCCCGCAATCCAGATCGACAGTGCCGAAGAACTCTTCAAAAGGAGGCGCCTGCAGAATAATTTTTCCTTCGCAGTCCGCCACGATACTGGCGCCGTCAAAGATGACACCGTCGTTGCCGCCCACGAGATTGACGAAGACGATGGGAAGACGCGCCGCTTTCGCTCGATGCGAAACCATCTGGCAGCGCTGGCCCATCTTGCCTTTGTTGTAAGGCGACGCATTGATCGAGACGAGCAATTGCGCCCCCATTTCGATCAGCTCATCCGCCGGGTCATGCGCGTATAGCCGTTCCTTCCAAAATGTTTTGTCGTTCCAGAAGTCTTCACAGACGGCGACGCCGAGTTTGCAATCAGCAAGCGGAAACAGATGCCGTTCGCGTCCCGGTTCAAAGTAACGCGGATCGTCGAAGACATCGTATTCCGGCAGCAGCGTCTTATCAGCAAAGCCCAGCAGTTTCTGATCGCGGATGATGGCAGCAGAATTAAAAAGACGGCGACCGGTGCCGGTTTCGTTGGGCCGGACGGTCCCGACGACCGCCGTTAGTCCGGCGGTTGCGGCAATGATTCTGTCGAGCGTGCCTAAGACACAACGAGCCACGTCGCGATCCAGAAACCAGTCCAGCGAGGTGTAACCCTGAATGCTGGTTTCGGGCAGGACGACGACATCGGATTTGTCTTTGCGAGCAAACTCAATCGCGCGAATAATGCCGGCGGTGTTGGCTTCGTAGTCGCCGTTGATGGTGTTGATTTGACCGATGGTAACGCGCATCTTTTTTTGATCTTAGCCCCTGATGCTGGTGCAAGCAAACAAGATCGTAAAGCAAACTGTTAGTTTGCGGTGGTTCGTTGCCACTCAACTTGAAGGCTCGGCAACCGCCGCAAACTAACAGTTTGCTTTACACTCGCTGCCGATTGTTTTTCTGTGAAGAGTGCTTGGGTTATATTATTTACGCACAGCGGAGGGGTCGCATAATGGTAGTGCAGCGGTCTTGAAAACCGCCGGCCGAAAGGCTATGCAGGTTCGAGTCCTGTCCCCTCCGCCATTTCTTTCCTTAAGTCTGCGCTGGTCGTAATCTGGCCTCGTTCGTCTTGCGATACGTTGAGTAAAGCAAGCCCGCGTGCTGGAGCACGCCGCATCAACCTCTTAACGGACCCATGAAGCGTATGGATTGCTGCCGCGTATTTACTGTTCCGCATGCGCAAGATCAAGATACTTCGCCTGGATTCTTAACTGATTTCATTCTTTCGATGTAAACTTGCCGGCGCTTACATCAAATTCAACGCACGCTGAAAGCCGCTCGGGCGTTCTCCGGCGCACGGGGCGGCTGAAGTGTTTTGGAGCCGTTAATTGAGCAGCCTATCAATCATCAATTCACGCTTGTTACCAGGCCCATTGTTTTTACAGGACGGCGGCGGAATATTGCGACGCATCTGGTTCTACATCAGTTACCCGCTGCCATTTTTCAACGACCGCGTTTCAGTCGGGCGAGTTGTCATTGGCATTGCGGTTATTTTTCTCACCTTGTCTTTAGCCGGGCGCTTCAGTTCGCTTTTGGACCGACGACTCGCCAAACGCCAACACATCGATCCAGGCCTTCGCTACACGATTGCTCGTCTTGTCAGATATCTATTTGTAATAGTTGGCGTCCTCATAGCCCTAAAACAATTCAGCATAGATTTGACTTCAATCGCCGTGCTCTTTACGGCGCTCTCTGTCGGCATTGGCTTTGGTCTCCAGTACATTGCCGCCGATATCGTTTCGGGCTTCATACTCCTATTCGAACGTCCGGTTCGCGTCGGCGATCGCATCACCATCGGTGAAGACGAAGGCGACGTGCAGGCCATCAATTTGCGAACGACGTTGGTCATGACGAACGATCGCGTTGCGATCATCGTTCCCAACTCCAGGCTGGTTAGTCAACGCGTGATCAACTGGTCGTACGGAGATCCGCGCGCGCGAATTCCAATCCCAATCAGCGTGGCCGTAAATTCCGACGTAAACCTGGTGTCCGAGACGCTGCTGCTGGCGGCGAAAGATGTCGATCTGATTTTGACTGATCCCGCGCCCAAGGTGCAGTTTCTGAAGTTTGGCGACTACTCGCTCGACTTTCGCCTGCTGGTTTGGACTCGTCATCCCAGCCGTCATCCGCAAATCAAGAGCGATATTAACTACCGCATCGAAAGACTCTTTCGCGAGCGCCGCATCGAAATTCCGTATCCAACACATGAATTCCTGTTGAAGAACGTGGACGATGCCGTCGTCAGGTCCGCTCTTAATGCCGAACCTAAAGCCGCGCAAGATGGAGATCCAGCCGGGAACAGCATTCCCGGCGAAAAAATTCCGCGAGATAACTAGGCTGCTGTTGCGCTGAGAAGTAAGCAAAGAGTAGGCTGGCTGCTTTACTGAGTGATGGTTCATTCATTGCGAAGCAAGCAGCGAACAGCAAACAGTTGAGTTCGTTTTCGCTCCAGCGGAGCGAGTTGTTTATAGCTAACAGCCGACCCCAAGATCTTCGCTCCGTTTAGGAGGGAAACCCGGCAGCGAACTCTGCCGAGGCGGGCAAAAGCGACTGCGCTCCTTCGGAGCTTCCAAGTAAAGAAAGGATCGGCAGCTATAGACATCTCGCCCGCGACGCCCTAGGTCGGAGAAGCGACAAGCGATGTTCTGTTTTTCGTCGTCCTGAATTCGCGAAAAGTAAGATCGAAGAGGTAAGGGTCTAACAGTGAAAAGCGCACGTTCAGTTAATTCAGATCGACCGGTAATCGCTGACAAGCGCAGCGCAATCCTGCGCGCGGCCATTCGTGTCTTCGCCGGCAACGGTTATTTCAATTCAAAAGTTGCCGACATCGCGCGTGAAGCCGGCGTTGCCGACGGCACCGTCTATCTCTACTTCAAAAGCAAAGAAGAGATTCTCCACTCGATCTTCGATCGCAACATGGAAGAGGCAATCGCCGATGGTCGCAAGCGTCTGGAAGAGATAGCGGACCCGGGCGAGCGCTTGCGACGCATTGCGCACATGCATCTGGATCGGTTGGGCGCCGATCGCGAGCTGGCTGTCGTATTTCAAGTAGAGCTGCGCGGCTCGACGAAGTTTATGGAAGAGTTTTCAGCCGCCGGTTTTGCTGAATACCTACGGCTGATCCGTTCAACTTTCGAGGACGGCCAACGCGCGGGCGTGTTTCGCAAGGAACTGAACGCCAAAGTTGTTGCCAAAATTCTTTTCGGTGCACTCGACGAAATGGCCACCAATTGGATCCTATCAAAGCGCCGCTATAAGTTGGCGCCCATGGCCGATCAAGTTCTCGACATCTTCCTGAACGGAGTCGCAGCGAAGTGAACTCGATCACTCAGCTTCAGCCGGAGACGGAAGCGACGTCGCTGCAGGGTGCAGCCTCGGCGGCCGACGAACCCACCACGTTGACCGAGTTCTTCGAGTTTGTGGCCCGCGTTCATGCGCGACCCGATATACTCAACTACAAAAAGGATGGGCGTTGGATTCCGATTTCGTCGGCTGATGTGCTGCAACGGGCACGCTGGATCGCGGCGGGCCTCTATTCGCTGGGCATAAGGCGCGGCGATCGCGTTGCCATTCTTTCCGAGAGCCGGCCCGAGTGGACGCTGGTTGATGCCGGCTGCATCTTCCTGGGCGCAATCGACGTCCCTATTTACCCAACGCTCACGCCGGCGCAGGTGCAGTACATTTTGAAAGACTCGGGCGCCCGCGCGCTGCTGCTCGCAAACGAAGCAAAGCTGCGCGAAATAGAGCCAGTACTTCCGAACTGTCCCGTCGTCGAACACCTGATCGTTTTTGAAAAAGATCGCGATTCAAAATCGGCAGCAATTTCATTGGAACAACTCGAAGCGCGCGGCCAGGCGTTTGCGCGACAGCAGCGTGAGCTGTTGCGCGACCTGGAACTGCAAGCGAAGCCGGATGACCTGGCCACGATCATCTATACGTCAGGCACGACTGGTGAACCGAAGGGCGTCATGCTCACGCACGGGAATCTGGTTTCAAATCTGGTGGACTCGTCGGGGCACTTCTCGTTTGGCGTCGAGGACACGGCGCTGTCGGTGCTGCCCTTGTCACATATTTTCGAGCGCGAGGCGATGTACATGTATTTGTATCGCGGCATGGCCGTTTATTTTGCCGAGTCGCTCGATACCATCGGTCCAAATCTTCGCGAAGTTCATCCGACGATTCTGGTGGGCGTGCCGCGCATCTTCGAAAAGATCTACGCGCGCATCAGACAACGCGCCGCCCAGAAAGGCCGCGCCAGTATCGCGTTGCTCAACTGGGCCGTAAATGTTGGGAAAGAACACGCGCGCCACTTGCTGGGAAAAAAGCCCGTTCCGTTTTGGCTCGGTTTGCAACACAAGCTCGCTACTAAACTAATGTTTTCGAAGTGGAAAACGGCATTAGGCGGTCGCATTCGTTTGCTTGTTTCCGGCGGCGCCGCCCTGCCGGAAGAATTGTCGCTGATCTACATCGGCGCCGGCATCCCGATCGTTCAGGGCTACGGGTTGACTGAAACGTCGCCGGTAATTACGGCGTCAACCATCGAAGAAAATCGCGTGGGCACAGTTGGCACACCGATCAGAAACGTGCAGGTGCGCATTGCGCCGGACGGCGAAATCGAAACGCGTGGTCCAAACGTAATGCGTGGTTATTACAACAAGCCGGAAGAAACTCGCGCCGTGTTCACTGAAGACGGCTGGTTCAAAACCGGCGATATCGGAACGATCGATGCCGACGGATTTCTGCGCATCACCGATCGCAAAAAGGAATTGTTAAAGACCTCAGGCGGTAAATACATCGCGCCGCAACCGATCGAGCAATTGATCAAAGGCTCGCCTTTCGTGAATCAGGTTGTTTTGATCGGCAACGGACGCAGATTTCCTGCTGCCCTGATCGTGCCTGACTGGGAGCGGGTCGAATCGTACGCACAACTCAAGGGGATCGAAACGCGTGACCACGCTCAGCTTTGCAAACACCCGCGCATTATCGATTTGTTTGAGCGACAGGTGGCTGGATTAACTTCCGAGCTTGCTCAGTTTGAAAAAGTAAAGAAGATCGGACTGGTTGAAAACGAGTTGACGATCGCCGGCGGCGAGCTGACGCCTACTCTGAAAGTAAAACGGCGCGTTGTGGATGAAAAGTATCGCGACGTGATCGATGCGTTTTACGCCGGCGCGGAGCGGTTAGCTGCTGAAGGGTGACGGCAAACTAATGTCGGCAGGTTTGTGCTTCTTGAAATAACCGAGGATCTCGTCGGCGGCTTCTTTTGCGGCCTCATTCAGCAGATAGCTGTCGTAGACGCCTGAACTGCTCGGCCGTCGGATCACGCTTTTGTTTTGATATTCGCGCGCGTAAGTGCGGCCGGAAGTCACACTCTTCGCCGTCGTCGGCGCGAACACCCAATACTCGAGCACAGCGTCCCTCGCGTTTGCACTGTAGCCACCGGAATCCATACTGTCCAAGTTGAGTTGCAGATAGATTACGTACCCCTCTTTTTCAGCTTTGGCGTTGTTGATGGCGTCCCCGCGCGTAATGGTGCCGGCGTCGTTGACCCGCACGGATGATTCCTGACTCAGCCGCTCGATAACTGTCCGCAGGGCTTCAGTGTAAAAATAGAGCGGAAGATTAATGAAGCCGCCATTTCGATCCATGCTTACGTTCAAAAAGAGCGATGGTTTAGGCGCCGGAGCTGACTTGATCGCTGGGCTGGGTGACTCAGGCTCGGCGATGGGGGGCGCGGAAGGCTTGCGCGGGCGCCTGCCTGACTGGGCCAGCGAAACAGAAACGCAACTCCACAGCAAACTTCCGATCAGGAATGAGATCAAGAACCGCGAAACTGCAGTCATTTGTGACATGAGATTTTCCGTCGCAAGCAGAGCATGCGCATTGTAGCACCGGGGAGTAACTCAATCGCTCGATTTGTTACACTGCGCCCAGTCCGGCTAAAAATTCAATAGTTCGAATGAGAGTAGTTTGACTTCACTAGTTATCACAGCGGTGCGCGATCAGGCTCGGGCGATTCGTTCGTTCGATTTGATGCCTGAGGGAATGCGCGAACATCACGGCGTCCAATTTGCGCCGGGCCAGGTTGCCGTGCTGTCCGTCGCCGACGAGCCGCCGGCGTACTTTGCCTTTGCCAGCGCGCCCGAAGACAGGGAATTGGAAGTGCTGGTTAAGCGCAAGGTCGGCGCCAGCGACTTGTTATTCGATATGCAGTGCGGCGAAAAGATAGAACTGCTGAAAGTTGCCGGACATGGGTTCGATCTTGACGCTCAGAAAGGCAATGACCTCGTCTTTGTCGCCATGGGCACCGGTGTGGCGCCGCTGCGTTCCGCTCTGCGGCATGTACTGAGGCGAAAGAATGATTTCGGTGAGCTGGTGGTCCTTTACGGCGCGCGCACCCCGGACGACTTTTGCTATCGAGACGAAACCGAAGGCTGGAAGGATGCGGGTGTCGAGCTGCGCCAGGTGATCTCAAAGCCCGACGGCCACGACTGGTCCGGCCCAACCGGTTATGTGCAATCGCTGCTGGATCACGTTTTGCCGGATCTGAAATCACCGCTGGCCTTAATCTGCGGCTCGCTGGAGATGATGGAACAAACGCGCGACCGACTGGAGCAGATGGGCTTTCGACCAGATAATGTCCTGACTAACTATTAACAGCGCCTCAAACCTTGCTGAATGAACGCTCATTCAGTATTATTAATCCTCCTCGAAGTAGTGTTTTAGTCGTCCGAAACCAATAGGAAGAATGACAGGCGGTGATGCCTGGCCTACCAATTATGCGGATCGAAAAAGCTGCTGTATTAGGAGCCGGAACCATGGGGGCGCAGATTGCCGCGCACCTCGCGAACGCGGGTGTGCCGACATTATTGCTCGATATTGCACCCCGCGAGCTAACGGCGGAAGAGAAGGCCAAAGGACTGACGTTAGAGTCGAAGGAAGTTCGCAATCGGATTGCGCGCGCCGGTCTGGAGGCCGCAAAGAAAGCAAAACCGGCGGCGTTCTTCACCCTCGATACAGCGGCGCTCGTAGGCATCGGTAACTTCGAAGACGACCTGCCAAAGCTAAAAGACTGTGATCTGATCCTTGAAGCGGTAGTCGAGAACCTGGACATCAAGCGCGGTCTTTTCGAAAAGGTTGAGCAGCACCGTCGCGCAGGTTCCGTCGTCGCTTCAAATACCAGCGGCATCCCCATTCGGCAATTAGCCGAAGGTCGTTCGGAAGATTTTAAGGCGCACTTCCTCGGCGTTCACTTCTTCAATCCACCACGCTACCTCCATCTCGTCGAAATAATTCGCAGTGAATGGACCAAGCCGGAAGTGTCGTGCTTCATGTTTGGTTTTCTTGATGAGCGGCTCGGCAAAGGAGTGGTGGTTGCGAAGGACCAGCCAAACTTCATCGCCAATCGCATCGGCACCTTTGGCGCGATGGTTACGATCAAAACGATGCTCGAAGACGGCTACTCAATTGAAGAAGTCGACAAGATCACTGGTCAGTCAGTTGGGCGTCCCAAGACCGCGACGTTCCGCACGTTTGATCTGGTTGGTCTCGATGTCTTTGGTCACGTCGTCAAAAACCTTTATGAAGCTCTCCCGGAAGATGACGAGCGTGAGGTGTTTGTCGCTCCGGAATTTCTAACACAGATGATTGGGCGCGGTATTCTGGGCAACAAAACCAAGGGTGGATTCTACAAACGCCAGAAGGGAGAAGGCGGCAAACAGGAAATCTGGGTGTGGGACCAGGCGGCGCTTGATTACCGGCCATCACAAAAAGTGAAATTGCCGGCGCTCGATGTGGCAAAGAACATTGAAGATTTGCCTGAGCGCATCAAGACGTTGGTCTGGAGCAAGGATCGCGTTGGCGCATTTTTGTGGAAAACGATGTCGCGCACTTTCCGCTACGCCGCGAACCACATTCCTGAAATTGCCGACACGATTGTCGAAGTCGATCGAGCGATGCGTTGGGGCTTCAATTGGGAACTGGGCGTTTTCGAAACGTGGGACGCGATCGGCGTGGAAAAATCAGTTACCCGCATGAAGGAAGAGGGGCAACCCGTTCCTGCGCACGTACAGAAACTGCTGGACGCCGGCGCCAAGTCTTTCTACAAGAAGCACGATGGGCAACAGTTCTATTTCGACTTTGCTACCGAACAGTACCTGCCTCTTGCCGATCAGCCCGGCGTAATCGTTTTGAAGTCAGTCAAAGATCGCACCGGAGTCATCAAGAAAAATTCCGGCGCTTCGCTGCTAGATATTGGCGATGGCGTTGCTTGTCTCGAGTTTCATTCGAAGATGAATGCCATCGGCGGCGACACCCTGCAGATGTTGAAGTTTGCGCTTGGCGAAGTGGAAAAGAATTTTGTTGGTTTGGTTGTTGGCAACCAGGGGACAAATTTTAGCGTGGGCGCGAACATCATGTTGATGCTGATGGAGGCGCAGGAGGAGAACTGGGAAGAGCTCGACATGATGGGTCGCGCTTTCCAAACTGCGACGATGAGTTTGCGTTACTCGCCGAAGCCAGTTGTGGTCGCGCCTTTCAATCTGGTTTTTGGCGGCGGTTGCGAGATGGTTTTGCACGGCGACAGAGTACGCGCGGCGGCCGAAACCTACATCGGCTTGGTTGAAGTTGGCGTCGGGATCATTCCCGCGGGCGGAGGCACGAAGGAACTGCTGCTGCGCACGCTCGATTCAATTCCGAAGAATGTTGACGATGCGGATCCGTTTCCTTTTGTGAAGCGCGCGTTTGAAACAATTGCCCTGGCAAAAGTTGCGACTTCAGCGGAGGAAGCGCGTACGCTGGGATTTCTCGGCGCGGACGACACGATTTCGATGAACGGCGATCGATTGATTGCGGACGCTAAGAAGGAAGTGCTGTCGTTGGCAGCAAGCGGCTATGTCGAGCCGCAGCAACGCACCGACATTCTTGCGCTTGGTAATAGCGCACTTGCAACCTTGAAACTGGGCATTCACCAGATGAAGCGGGGCGGATACATTTCGGACCACGACGCTTTGATTGGAGAAAAGCTCGCGCGCATTCTGACGGGTGGCGATTTGAATCATGAGACGCAAGTTTCCGAGCAATATTTGCTTGACCTCGAACGCGAGGCATTTTTGTCGCTGGCCGGTATGCGCAAGACACAGGAGCGGCTGGCGGCAATGTTGAAAACGGGCAAGCCCTTGCGCAACTAGGGAGCGGCTTTGCCGCAGTCCGTGCGGAAAGGCTCTGCCTTTCCGATAGTGTTTTGAATTCTTGCGAGGCTACGCCTCGTGAGATCGCGGGAGGCATAGCCTCTAGCTTGTTTTTTGGGATGGCCGGAAAGGCAGAGCCTTTCCGCACGGAAGGCGGCAAAGCCGCAAAAGAAGAAGCGGCCGTAGAAAGCGCAGAGGGAAACATGAACGACGCAGTAATCGTATCAGCAGTCCGCACGGCAGTAGGCAAAGCACCAAAAGGCACCTTAAGAAACACGCGGCCCGATGAGATGGGCGCGGCTGTGATCAAGGAAGCGCTGGCGCGCGTGCCGGGTCTGCAAGCGTCAGAAATCGAAGACGTGATCATGGGCTGCGCCATGCCGGAAGCGGAGCAGGGCATGAACGTCGCGCGCGCGGCCGCAATTCGCGCGGGCTTGCCGGTTGAAACCAGCGCCATGACCATCAATCGTTTTTGTTCGTCGGGCTTGCAGTCGATTGCTATGGCTGCGGACAGAATTCGCAGCGCTGGCGCCGAGACAATCGTTGCCGGCGGGCTCGAAACCATGTCGATGATTCCGATGGGCGGCCACACAATTCGGCCGAATCCCTATCTGGTCGAACATTATCCCGACTTCTATTTGAACATGGGTCTGGCGACGGAAAATGTGGCGCGCAAATACAACGTCAGCCGAGAAGAGCAGGACGAGTTTGCGTTGCGCTCGCATCAACGAGCTGCCGCTGCCCTCGACGGCGATAAGTTCAAGGACGAGACCGTGCCGTTGACCGTAACCTTTGAAGATTTAGACGAAAAGGGCCGCAAGCAAAAGCGCGAAGTTGTTTTCGATCGCGACGAAGGCGTGCGGCGCGATAGCAGCATCGAAGGCCTCGCGAAATTGAAACCAGCATTCAGCATGAAGGGCACGATTACCGCCGGTAATGCGTCGCAGATGTCCGACGGCGCGGCGGCGGCAATTGTCATGTCTGCTGGACGAGCTAATAGTTTGGGAGTGAAGCCGCTAGCCCGGTTCGTCGCCTACGCCACGGCCGGCTGTCCGCCTGAGGAGATGGGCATTGGACCAGTCTTTGCCATTCCCAAAGTGCTGAAGCTGGCGGGATTGACGCTAGATCAAATTGACGTCATCGAGTTGAACGAAGCTTTCGCCGCCCAGTCGCTGGCGGTGATCAAGACGCTTGGTCTTGATCCCGAAAAGGTAAACGTTAATGGCGGCGCAATCGCGTTGGGCCATCCGCTTGGTTGCACTGGCGCGAAACTCACTGCCAGCATTTTGCGCGAGCTTGAACGTCGCAACTGCCGCTATGGCATGGTGACTATGTGTGTCGGCGGCGGCATGGGCGCCGCGGGAATTTTTGAACGATTGTAATACTGTCAGTTGTCAGCAGTTCGTAGTTAGTCGCAGCGCGAGTAGCGTAACCGACGAAGTAGCCTTTTAGAATTATGACCGAGTCGGAAATATTTGAAGCGGTAACCGGAAGTGGCAGTACTGACTTTGCAACCGTAGCGCGCATTCTCGATCAGCACAGCGGTTGGTGTTTGATTAGCGGGCTGGCAGTCAACTGTTATGTCGAACCTGTTTACACACTCGATGCTGACATCGTTGTGGTTTCTTCGGATTTGCCGGAGATAAAAAAAGAATTGGAACGCGCAGATTTTTCAGTTGAAGAGTTTCTGCATTCTCTTAATGCGACAATGGCGGGCAGTGATCTTCGCATCCAGTTCACCACTGATCCGCGATACCAGGACTTCTTAAACAATACAATGCCACATGAAGTCCTGGGCCAGAAAGTTCCGGTGGCGTCGCTCGAAAATGTAGTCCGCGGAAAAATGTGGGCATGGAGTGACGCGTCGCGGAGACTGAGCAAGCGTAAGAAGGATGAACTTGATTTGATTCGAATTGCTGAGAAGTATCCTGAACTTCGCGGCATGATGCCGCCAACGATTATCCAACAGATTGAAGTCAATTGATTCTGCCCCTACATGAAAGGACAGCTATATGTCAGCCGTAGTTGAACAAAAAGCGATTGTCAAAGGTGGCGCGTTCCTGATTGAAGATCGAGCCCCGGAAGATATTTTCACGCCGGAAGACTTTACCGAAGAGCACCGCATGATCGCCGAGACGACGCGTCAGTTTATCGACAACGAGGTAAATCCTCGCGTCGACGAACTTGAGAAGCACGATTGGGCCCTGGCGCGCGAGTTGGTAAAGAAAGCGGCTGACCTTGGTTTGATCAGCGCGAACATTCCCGAAGAATACGGCGGACTTGGTTTGGACCAGACCAGCGGCGCGCTCGTCGGCGAGAACATTGGCCGCTGCGCCTCGTTCGCCACCACGCTCGGCGCGGAGAGCGGCATCGGTCTTCTGCCAATCATCTACTTCGGCACGGAAGCGGCCAAGCAGAAGTACCTGCCAAAGATTGCGTCCGGCGAACTAATCACGGCCTATGCGCTAACTGAAGCGGGCTCGGGTTCAGACGCGATGGCGGCGAAGGCGACGGCGCGGCTCAGCGAAGACGGCACACACTACATTCTTAACGGCGAAAAGATGTTCATTACCAACGGTGGCTTTGCCGACATCTTCATCGTGTTTGCCAAGGTTGATGGCGATAAGTTCACCGCGTTCATCGTTGAGAAACAGGAAGGCGTGACGCCCGGCGCGGAAGAACACAAGATGGGCATTAAGGGTTCGAGCACGACACCGCTCGTTCTGACGGATGCAAAAGCGCCGGTTGAAAACATGCTCGCCGAAGTGGGTAAAGGCGCCAAGATTGCATTCAACACGCTCAACATTGGCCGTTTCAAACTCGGAGCGATGTGTGTGGGCGGAATGAAGCTGATGATTCATGAAGCCGTGCGCTATGCCAACGAGCGCCAGCAATTTGGGAAACCAATCTCTTCATTTGGAGCGATCAAGTCGAAAATTGCGGAGATGGCGATTCGCGCCTGGGTGGGCGAGTCGATGACTTACCGTACACTGGGAATGATCGAAGCGGCGATTACTGACCCGAACGATCCGAATGCGAAGATGAAGGCGATTGAAGAGTATTCGGCAGAGTGCTCAATCATCAAAGTTGCGCTGTCGGAATACTGCGACTTCGTTGCCGATGAGATGGTCCAGATTTACGGCGGCTACGGCTATTCTGCACACTATCCGGCCGAACGTGCCTATCGCGACTCGCGCATCAACCGCATCTTTGAAGGCACCAACGAAATCAATCGCATGTTAATCCCCGGCAGGCTGATGAAGGCGGCCTTGAGCGGCAACCTCGCGTTGCTGCCGGCGGCGCAGGCGTTGATGGACGAAATACTAACGCCACAGATGGCCAGCTTTGACGACGATGAAGCGGTGTTAGCAACCGAACAAAAGCTGGCTCAGAACGCCAAGAAGGTTGCGCTGATGACGCTGGGCACTGCGGCGCAAAAATACATGATGAAGTTGGGTGAGCAGCAGGAGATCCTGCTGGGTATTGCCGACATCATCATGGATGCGTACGCGATGGAGTCGGCAATTCTGCGCGCGCAAAAGCTGGCAGCGTCGCAAGGTGAAGCGGCAGCGGAACGATACATCGACATGACCCGCGTGTTTTGCAACGACGCGGTTGAGCGGATAGAAGCGCGCGCCAAGAACACGCTTGCGGGGATGTCTGAAGGAGACGAGTTGCGCACGCTGTTGGCAGCGCTGCGTCGTTTCACCAAGCTGACACCGATGAACACGATCACGGCTCGACAGCGCATTGCGGACGTGTTGATTACCGCGAACAAGTGGGCGTACTAAGAAAAGGTGTCGGGTGTCAGGTGTTAGGTGTCGGTCTGAGATAGAGATTCGGTTGTTCTTACCGACACCTGGCACCCGATACCCTAGTTCCTATGCGCATCATCCCCATCTCGCTACCCACGCCTTTCTACATTGGTCCGGTCAACGTCTATCTGATCGCGGAAGATCCGATAACGCTGATCGACACCGGCCCCAAAACCAAAGAAGCTATCGAAGCGTTGCGCGAAGGTTTGCGCCAGGCGCGCATCCGCGTTTCTGACATTCGCCGCATTGTGCTGACGCACGCGCACGAAGATCACTGCGGGCTTGCCCGCTCATTGCGTGACGAAGCGAAGGACGCGGAGGTTTTGGTTCACGAGTGGGAAACCGGACATCGTGTGGGCCGGCTTGAGCATGAAGCGCACCGTCACCTGCTGGCGCGCGCCGGAGTACCCGACGACGAGATTGAAAGCATGCGCAAGATGTATGAAGGCGTGCGCAAATACGCCGACTCGTTTGCCGAGGATGAGTATGGTCCACTGTGGGACGATTCAGAATTACTGTTTGAGACCGGCGCGTTGCGCATTATTCATACGCCCGGTCACACGCCCGGCTCGTGTTCCTTTCTCCGCGAAGCGGATCGCACTGTGATTGCCGGTGACTGTGTGCTTAAACGCATCACTCCCAACCCGGTGTTATCGCCCGATCCGCTCGATCCGGCAAAACGTTTTCCTTCGCTGGCGGAGTACCTGGTGAGCCTGGCGCGCTTGCGCAGCTTCGCGCCAACGTTGGTCCATGGCGGACATGGTGGGCCGGTGCATGACTTTGAGGAGCTCTTCAATCGCTATTTTCGCGCTGTCCGGGAACGCCAGGCGGAAGTTATTAGGCTGGTGCCAAAAACCGGAGTCAGCGCCTGGGAAATTTCCCGCGCCATGTTTCCGGAAGCCGACGATGTGCATCGTTTTCTGGCGGTTTCCGAGGCGGTTGCGCATCTGGATTTGGCACATTCAGAAGGAAAAATTGCTGTTGAGTTCGCCGGCGAGCGGGAAGTCTACAAGCCAATCCACTGAGGCACACAGGCCAGTAGAGAACCGCGAGCGGTAGCGACCGGATGCTGGAAGGCAGCCTAATACAAGACAGAATGCGATGTGATTTCACAATTGATTGCCAACATCCGGTCGCTACCACCACCCCACGCGGGCTGCCCGCGCGGGGACCCCGGTCCGCTCGCGTTCTGCAGTGCAGTTACTTCAGTGACTGTTTCGAGCGTTTTTTCTGGAACCAGGCCTAATCTCCGGCGTGTAACTCATAAAATCTTTCCGGAGGATTCTCCTGTCATGACTCTTAGAAATGCTTTTAGTTTCATCTTCTCCCTGATTTTGACGGCGGGCATTGTGTTGGCCCAACAAGTTGCGCCTCCGCCAATGGCGCCGGCGCCGCCAGGCGAACCCGCGATGCCGTTGACGCCTGACGCACCGCAAAATTTTACGTTTTTCATCTCCGGCGGCAGTTTCCTTGGTGTCTTTGCTGAAGACGTCAGCAAGGACAACATGGCTCGCTACAACCTGCGTGAAGTGCGCGGGGTTGGTATCACACAAGTCGTCAAGGACAGCCCGGCAGAAAAAGCGGGCCTGCGCAAGGACGATGTGATTTTGCGATTCGACGGCGAGAACGTTACCAGCGCCAGAAAGCTGAACCGGCTGGTCTCAGAAGTAGCTCCCGATCAAAGTGTGCGACTGGCCATCAGCCGCGGCGGATCAGAGCAGGAAGTTTCAGTAACTATCGGCAAGCGTAATGAATCACTAAATGCCGGCGAGGGTTTTCGAGCTTTGCAGGGCATGCCGGATCTGCGCGGTTTAATGGCTCCCGAAGGTCGAGGGGGAAATGTTTGGAAGTGGGAAAGTCCCGAACAAGGCGGCGATGGGATGGTTTTCGCGTTCGGCAACAATCGCCGAATTGGCGTGAGTACGATGCAGTTGACTAAGCAGCTCGCCGACTACTTTGGCGTTGCCGAAGGTCAGGGCGTGCTGGTCACTTCCGTTGCCGATGATAGTCCAGCCGCGAAGGCCGGCATTAAAGCGGGGGATGTGATTACTGCTGTCGACGGCGAGAAGGTTGACGGCGCCGGCGACGTCGCGCGCGGAATTAACAAAAAGAAAGAAGGCGATGTCACGTTGACGGTAATTCGCAAAGGGAACCAACGAACCATTACCGTCACGCCGAACGTAGTCAAGCCGATGATAGCACCCGGCGCCACTCCGCAATCGCGGCACATTGTTATTCCGCGTATTGAGCTTGGATCAATTCCGGAAATGAATATCTCGGTGCCGAGAATTGAGTTGCCAACGATCCCGCAAATCGATGTGCAACTACCAACCAAGTTGCCAAGAGTGCGGGTGATAAAAGCGTCCTCGCAGCAACCCATCTAAAAAAAAGGACAGGCACTCCTGCCTGTCCTGCGGTCAAGTAGTTCAGAGTCCAACCTTCAGGTTGCTTACTGTCAGAATCAGCAAACTAAAGGAAGGTCTGAACAAGTAATCGGGGCTAGCGTTTCCAAACCCGCGCAGCGGGTATCGCCGCGCTTCGCGGGCTCAGTGCAGACTTTCACCAACTTGTTCAGAGCTTCCTAAAGTTTGTACTCTGAACTGCTTGCATTACTAGCGCCGAAATAATAGGACAGGCAGGAATGCCTATCCTACTTATTTGGGCGGCAGCTTGCTCTTGCCCTCCAGCGCCTCGTGATAAGCGCCGCCCGCAACCTCGCCTATCTTGATCGCTTCGTCAAACTCTTTCGCTGCTTCCGCGTTGTTTTCCAGAAACCCATAGATTCTGCCCATGGCCACATGCGCGCGCGAGATTAGCGCGCGGTCCGTTTCGGGCGAGGCAGCTTCGACTGCCAGTCGATAATTTACCAGCGCCGACTTGAGTCTTTGAGCTTGCACTTGTTCATCAGTGGCATCGGCGGCGGCCACGCTGGACGTTTGCGCGAGTGCGAAAAAGATGCGCGGCTCGCGCGAGTAATCTTTCAACAACTCTTTCAAACGCGCCTCGGCTGTCGGGTAGTCCTTCGCCTGGAGTATTTGTTCAATGTCGCCGAGTTGCTTGACGAGTACGGCCGCCCTTGCCGCCTCAGCTTCAGAGTAGGCAGGTGGCTCGTCAACAGCGACTCGTGCCGAAAGCCGCGCCTGCCGCGCGGCCAGCGCGCGCTTTCGCGTTGCCGCTACTTCATTCAGCCGGTTCGCTTCGCGCGCGGGATCGAATAAACCGATCATGTCCACAAAAAAATTGCTAATGTCAAAGCCTGCGCTCTCGATATCTTTGAACTGCTCGGCGAAAAAAAACGCCAGCACAGCGCCGCGTTCATAATCATCAGCCAGCCGCGCAATCGTCTCATCCTTAATTGCAGCAATAGCGGCGTCAGTTTCCTTTACGATTACGCGCGCCTCGTCGGGTCTGGCGTTGGCGAGTTTGGCGCGAGCCACCAACGTAACTCTGTCAATTTTTCGAGATTCGTCAAACCGGGCATCGGCCCCGGCCACCAGCGAACGCGAAACGGCAAGAAAAGCGCCCGCACTCACTGGCGCTCCCGCCTTTTCCCGGGCGGTGAGCACCTGCCGGATCTGCTCGCGCCGGTCGGCAATCTGGCGATTAAACCTAAGGACCAGCGGATCGATTACATACTGCAGATAACCACGTCGCAGTTCTGATGACGTTGGGTCAGTTCCTTGCGGGACGACTGCGTAATAATCGTCGGCGATTACGCGGAAATTAATGGTGCCAGGCACACCCAATAAATCGGGAACAATAAAGAAGTGGCGCTCGTGCTGCCGGGTAGTAAAAGCGGGCTGATCCTTCTTCTTTTTCGTGCTCGGTGTCTTGACGGGGATGCGCTCGCTCGCAACTGTAATCGGCTGAGTGTGCAAGTAAGACACAACTGCCTGGACCATTGCGGCCGTAGGTTGGCGCAGTCGATCGCCCTCAGCTTGATAAGCGCGAGTGTAAGCGGCCATTTTTTCTTCCATGCCTGAGCGTCGATAAAACTCCTGCACCAGAGGCGCAAAGTCGAGCACCTCAAGCAAACTTCCCGGCAACTGTTCTGAACGTTCTGGCGCCTCAAGCAAGGGCGGTGGTCCAAGCGCCAGCGCCAGCGAGACATAACGTGCGGCCTGATCTGCCGGCGTGGCCGGGGCCGGCAGCTTGTTACGTTCATAAAACGTGCGTAAGCGAGCACGCAAGTCCGGGTCAAGATTGGCAAGATCTCTTCGCACTTGCGCCCGAAAGATCTTAGGCTCTGAACCTGCGGAAGTTGCCTCAAGTCCGGCAGCTTCGAGCGCAGTCATCATGATGATTAATCGCGGCTCGACGTTAATGCTGACTCCGTATGTCGTCAGGTTGAACGAGGCTGGTTGCTGCGACGTAGCCAGGCGTTGGCTGGGAGCAGGCGAAGGAGTAATAACGGGCTTTTGCTGCGCCCTACCCGACGCGCAAAAGACAAACAACAAGGAGAAGGGCAAGACAATCTTTTTCATAATGACGCTGATGCTCAAGAACGCTGTTTGGTTTGGGAGATTCTAGAGATGCCGCGCGCGCATGAAACAGATGCCAGGACTCATTGAAGTTTCAAGGAGTTGTACTCCGTTTTCTTCGTTCGTAGCCGCGCTCGTCAACAGCGAAGATGTTACTGGATAAGCAATCAGCGAACAAACGACGGACAAGACCATGCCGCCAATGCTGAATGGCCAAACGATGTACCAGCTTTCGTGAAACAACTTGCGATAGTACTCGGCAGTCAACAGATGGGGCTCATTAAGCAGCGCCATACCCTGGGCGGGAATTCGCAGCGGCCGCCCAGCAGAAAGGCCCCGATGGCGTAAGATGAAATAATTATAGGAACCAGGGTAACGAACGGATTGTTTATGAAGGTCCCGGTGTAGACGGCGATCTTGTTGAAGCGAAAAAGAAATGCAACCAGGGTAGCCAGAATCGTGTGCAGACCAAGTAGCGGTGAGAAGGCAATAAAAACACCGATTGAAAAAGCAAATGCCGTTCGCTCAGGCGGATCATCCAGCGCGAGCAAACGGCGAAACGTAGAACGAAACATGATGCGGTTTCGAGTTACGAGTTACGAGTTTCGAGTTAGAGGAAATAACGCGAAACCTGAAACCTGGAACTTGAAACTTTCATTTAAAGCTGTTCAGCGCTTCCGCTTCATTATCGTAAGCGTCAAAGACAGTCAGGAGTTTGGTTATCACCAGCAGGTTTTGAATCTTTTCCGTCAGGTTCAGGAGCTTGAGTTGGCCGCCGTCGCGGCTGACAGTCGTATAGTTGGCAATCAATTCCCCAATGCCGCTCGAGTCGATGTTCTTAACATTCCTCAGATTTAGCAGAATCTTCTTTTTCCCGCCGTCAACCAGGCCGCGTATGGCGTTGCGCAATTCGATGCTGCCTTCGCCCATACGAACCGCTCCGCTCATATCGAGTATGGTGACGTCGCCAGCCTGTCTTTCAGAGACTTCGAGTTCTGCCATGGCTTATCTCCCTTGTTAGTTCGCTTGCGGAAGAATTCTGCGCGTTTACTTAAAACTATTTAAAGCTTCCGGTTCCGTCTCGTAGACATCAAAGACCGTCAGCAGCTTGGTAATCGTCAGCAAGTCCCGCAGTTTCTGGGTCAGATTCAGCAGCTTTAATTGGCCGCCATCCTTGTTAATGGCCGTATAGCTTGAGACTAATTCACCAATGCCGCTCGAATCGATGTAGCCGACTTGCGCTAGATTCAACAGAATCTTTTTCTTGCCTTCCTCAAGCAGGCGGCGAACAGCGGAACGGAGCGCCACGCTACCTTCGCCGATCGTGATTTTGCCGGCCATATCCAAAACTGTTACGTCTCCGGCCTGGCGTTCCGAAATGTTTAGCTCTGCCATTGCTGCGATCTCCTTAAACGGATTTGCGACTTGTTGCTTTCAGATTTTCGCTGTGGAGCGGTTGATATCGGCAATCCGGCGTTGCACTCAGATTATCGAAATCAAAAATCAAAAACCAAAATTCGATTCTACAGTTTCTTCATCATGCGCACGGTGGTTCCACCTTTTGGATCTGCCGACCAATCAACCGTATCCATGAAATTTCGCATGAAGAAAATACCACGCCCTGAGTTTTTCAGAATGTTCTCTTCTCTTGTCGGATCTGGGATGTCGTTCGGATTGAATCCTCGCCCCTGGTCGTGAACAATGATCTCAAAAGCTTCGGGCAAGTTTCTCAGCTTCAGATCGACAACTTTCGCTTCGTCAAGTTTGTTCCCGTGCAGCACCGCGTTTGTCACTGCTTCACGAACTGCCATGTCTACGCCGAAGGCTATGCGCTCGTCGATGCCCAGGCGACTCAGAAATTCAGAGACTGCGGCGGCAGCTTCGGAAACCGCCTCGATGCGGCTGGGCAATCTGAGTTCAGTTGTCTCAAGAGTCACAATTAAAAGACATGGCCGCTCCCAGAGCCATCACCTGCGGATCTTGGGCTGTAAAATGAAACTCCAAAAGCTACCCGGAAGACCGAGGGTTTAACACGCTCAGCTATCGCCTGTCAAGAAAGGTTCAAAACCGCAATTCACTCACGCTTTGTTCGGCTAAATGTTTTCATAACTAATCTTTAGAGCTTCATCGCGCGCCACTCCGCAAGGTAGTATGGACTAATGAGAATCAAGCCGGCGCGACGCCTGAGGGGCCGCTGCCACCTCCCCGGAGATAAATCAATCTCGCATCGCGCAGCGCTGATCGCTGCCCTGGCGAACGGCACTTCACACATCTCAAACTTTTCTACAAGTCAGGATTGCGCAGCGACGCTTTCGTGTTTGACGGCGCTGGGCGTTTCCATCGAGCGACAGGGAAATAGGATTAGAGTTGAAGGTAAAGGCATGCGCCCTTTTCGTGCGCCAGCGAGCCCGCTCAATTGCGGCAACAGCGGCACCACGATGCGCTTGCTTGCCGGGATACTGGCGGCGCAGGACTTTGCCACCATACTTACCGGCGACGATTCGCTGAATCGGCGGCCCATGAAGCGGATCATCGAGCCACTTGAAAGAATGGGTGCGCGAATTCTTTCTCTCGACGGTCACCCGCCCTTGCAAATTACCGGCAGCAAGACATTAAAACCGATTCGCTACGAGTTGCCCGTTTCGAGCGCGCAGGTGAAGAGTTGCATGCTGCTGGCGGGATTGCAGGCGAAGGGGCGGACTGAAATCATCGAACGCAATGGCGTAACGCGAGATCATACCGAACGTATGTTGCAGTGGTTCAATGCCCCGATTGAGTTTGGCAGTGACAGCAACAAACCCGAAGCCAGGAGCAGCGCCGTAATTGGTCCAGCCAGTCTTACTGCGAGAGATGTCAGGGTCCCCGGAGATTTTTCTGCCGCCGCGTTTTTTATCGCCGCGGCTGCATTGTTGGAAAATTCCGAGATTGAAATCGAAGGAGCGGGACTGAATCCGACGCGCACACAATTTCTCGACACCTTGCGGGCGCTGGGGACGGAGATTGATATTAGTTCGGAGAGAGAGGAATCGAACGAACCGGTCGGCGTCATTCGGGTGAATGGGAGTAATTTGCGGGAAAACGCGGAAAAGGATTTGTCGCTTACGATAAGCGGTCAATTAAGCACCGCGTTGATTGACGAACTACCTCTGCTCGCGGTTGTTGGCAGTCAGCTTCCATCCGGCTTGATGATTCGCGATGCTCGCGAGTTGCGCTTCAAGGAAACCGATCGCATCGCAGCTACCGCAAAAAATCTGAAAGCAATGGGGGCAGCGGTTGAAGAGTTTGATGACGGCCTGCGCGTAGTCGGCGCTGCACATCTAAAAGGCGCAACCCTCGAAACGTTTGGTGATCATCGCATCGCCATGGCCTTCAGCGTGGCCGCGCTATTGGCCGAGGGAGAATCAGAAATTACTGGTAGCGAGTGCGTCTCGGTTTCATTTCCCAATTTTTTTGAAGCACTTGAATCGTTGGTTGAGAGATAAGGGTTTACACATTTAAGAATGGATAAGCAGTTAATCGCCATTACGGGCTTCATGGCAGCGGGTAAGACTACCGTCAGTCGAGCGCTGGCAGCCAAACTCAATTGCGAGTTTGTGGATCTCGACGAATTAATTACCGCGCAACATAAAAAATCGATCAGCGAGATTATCAAAGCCGATGGTGAGGATCGTTTTCGCCAGCTTGAAACCAAGACACTCGCTGAGGTGTTGCCGGCAAGCGATGATTTTGTAATCGCGCTTGGCGGAGGCACCTGGGCGAGGGAGGAGAATCGCCGGCTCTTAAATGAGCAGAACGCTCGCATCATTTGGCTCGACGCGCCCTTTGAACTGTGCTGGAAGAGAATTCCGACCGGAGACAATGGGCGTCCGCTTGCGCCTTCGCGCGAAGTGGCGGAGAGACTCTACCGCGCGCGCCGCCCGGTCTACGAATTGGCGGAACTGCGGTTAGCGGTCTCAGCAGGGCAGAGCGCAGAAGCATGCGCAAACGAGATTGCCGCCTTACTCTTGAAGTGAAAACCGGCGAAAAAAGACGTTGGCGTGAGCTTGGCTCGACACTTCTAATGTTAAATCGCTGGCAACTTGAAAATTGCGATGCTAGAATCCAACCACTTTTTTACTCAGAGTTTTCCAGACGCGACCTCAAAGACGAGCCAGGGCAGGGTTAACGTTCGAACTACAGCTTGGGAGGAGACTTCCCCCGTGGCTTCACCTCTGATTGTATTAACCGCTTCAGCTACCGAAGCGAGTGAATGGCACCACAGCATCTGGCAACAGATGATGTCCGCAACCGTGCCATATAAATTCAGCAACCGCATTTTTAATAAAGTTTCATTCGAGAATGAATCGTGGCCGGACGGCCGTGCGAAGTATGTGCCCAACGGCCTGCGCATGGTTGAAACTCTGTTGCTGCGCGAGTACCCGGAAGACGAGGTCGTCACCTGTTACACGGATAATCTGGAACAATTTGTTGGACCAGAGACTAAGGTACTTGCCATTCATGCGCACAATCCCCTTGGCATCTCTTACGCGACCGACGTGTACGCGAAGATCTTTGGCGAAAACCTGATGCCGCTTAACGCGCACGAATTCATTCGCATCGTTACGCACCCGATAATCAAAAAGTACAGACCCAAAATTGTTGTGGGGGGACCAGGCGCCTGGCAATTAGAGAAAGCCAACCGGCTTGATGAATTCAAGATTGATTACCTGATCGATGGGGAGATCGAACGCGCCTTCAGCGATCTCTTCAAACGCATCATGGCCGGCGATCCGTCGTTGCCAAGAATTATTAAAGTGCCAAAAGAGATGCAGGCAACAGTTGAAGAGATTCCTGTCGTACGTCATCGCTCAACCTTCGGTGTGGTTGAGATCACGCGCGGCTGCGGGCGTGGTTGCCAGTTCTGTGGGCCGGCCACGAAAGTTGGTCGCTCGTTTCCGCTGGAACACATCGTCGAGAGCGCGCAGGTCAACGCGCATGAAGGCGCAACCGAGATCATGATTGCTTCGGAAGACATGTTTCTCTACCAGCAATTGCCAAACTTTGAAACGAATGTGCCGGCGCTGGAGAAAATGTTTCAGAGCCTGATCAGCGTGCCGGGAATCGAGACTATCCAAACTTCCCATATCACCATGGCACCGGTGGTGAAAGATCCGAGCATTATCGAGCGCTTGACGCCATTGCTGGTTCCTTATTCACACGTCCAGCATCGAGACTCGACCGATCCGGATCAGCGAGCGATTGACCCGATTATCGGCCTTGAAACCGGCAGCGCGCGCCTTTTCAATACCTACATGAAAGGCAAAGCGTATCCCTACAAGGGGCATCAGTGGCGCGACGTGGTGCTAAAAGGAATGGAAATTCTTAACCGGCACAACTGGTTCCCATTCTGCACCTTCATCATCGGCCTGCCCGGCGAAACGGACGATGACGTTAAGGAATCGCTCAATTTGCTTTACGATTTGCGCGACGCGAAGGGAACCTTTGTTCCGACTTTCTTTGTGCCGCTCGAAGATACGCGGATGCAGAAGAAGGCCAGCGCCAAGATGATCGAGATGACCGAGTTGCAGTGGGAATTTTTCTTTACCTGCTGGAAATACAATATGGAATTCTGGAAAGGCAACCGCAAGAGCCTGAATGCCAAATTTACTTTGGGCGCTCCGATCTATTACCAAAAGCTCGGCAAGCGTTTGTTTGGCAACGTCATCAAGTATCCGTTGGCGCGTTTTGCCGGAGCGCCGGAACGCCTGTTGCGCAAACATCTGTATCTCGACTTCACCGGCCACTCGCGCAATCCGGCGGGCATGAAACCGTTCGAAGGCGAAATCCTGCCCGGCTTCACAAACGTGCGCGAAAAAGGCCTCAACCTGATCGACGCCACGCAACTTCATCAATTGCAATCCTCGATTGCTTCATCTGGCGCGGCTTCAGTTTCCGGCGACTGA
>JACCVY010000168.1 GCA_013697915.1 Blastocatellia bacterium
AAGTACAATTGCGCCACCGAGTTCAGCGACGGTTTCCGAGCGCCAGTGTTGGCCGCGTTCGGTCATATGCCCAAGCTTATCGTCGGCAGCGTGCACGAGTTCATGGGCCCAAGTTGAGAGATTCTTAACCCCAAGTGAGATTTCCTTACCTGGGCGGTAGCTGCCAAGCGGTCCATGTTCCCGTCCGTTGAATGCGTCCACTTTCAATCCCCAAGACTGCGCGACTTCAACAAGCGGTAACGAGTTCAACCACTGCGGGATTTCAGAATCAACCTTGGAAAGTTCTGCGCCTTCGGTCACTTCGACACCGAACACAGCGGCACAACGGAACCCATACACAACGGGGATACTGCGCTCTTCGCCTGTCTCGTCCTTCACGCGGATTGTTTTGGTGAGTGGAACGAGGATATCGAAAGCCTTGGAGCCTTTCCTTACTTTGCGCCCGACGGCGTTCCACTGTTTCATACCGCGTGCATCGTTTGTGCCATGCAGGATGCAAAGCAGTTGGTTTCCCCAACTCCACTGCCGGCAAGGAACACCGTCCTTGCGCCGGATGAACACGGGCGCCAGTGCCTTGGGAAGATTCCCGCTCTTGAACGCCTCCAAGATTTTCTCCGCCACTTCCTGCGCTTTGCCGTAGAACTTCATTGTCGAGCCCTCCAGTCGAATGATTCGCAGTTGGCTACTTGCATCCATGCAAGAGCAAGCCGCGCGCTTGCTCTTGTTATGAGCAAAGCGGCCGGAGGTGGTGAGGAAGGGTCAAAGCGGGGACCCACAAGAAAATTTATCCGCTTGCGGTAAACCCGAAGGGCGCCAAGAACGGTCTGATGGTGACGCCGCGTTTTGTTTTGGGGAGTAGGCTTTTACGCTTCCGGCCTCCGGCCAGCGGCGGCAGCAGTATTCGCTCATCCGCCGCACACTGAAACCGGGTAGGCCGTTATTCGCGTCGCGTAGACCATCATGAATCTATTAAGTTGTGAAAGAGCCGCGTGTTCGAACTGGTGTGGATCAGGCACTTCTGGCAATGAACCGGGATTGAATCTGCGTTTTGGAACGGGGAAACAGAATCGTTCTAAGTTTCCGGGCAATGTCCCTGGCAAGTGCATCAAAGCTTTCATCGAATGCAGGACGGTGGATAAGCGCGGTGCAGCCTTGGGAGAGCATGAGGTTGCAGCCCTTCTCCTGATTGTCGCGGTAGTCTGTGCGTACGCCAATCACGGGGATTCCGCGGGCAATCGCGAAACCAGCCTCAAAACAGGTTCCGTCGTCTGCGGAGGGGCCATCGAGTATCGCGACGCAGGCTGCGGAGGATTCCACGCCGGCGATACATGCGCGGTACACCTCGCGGAAGAAACGCGAATCGTTGTACTTACCGTGGTACTTAAAATCCTGAGGGAGCACGACATCGCATTCAGGCAGAGCAAGCATGAGCGCATCGGCAAGACGCCGATTGGACACGCGCTCGTTCAACGAAAATAGCGGGGCAGCAAGATAGATCTTCGGTCGGCTGGGTTCCTGGTGCGGGGGATAGTTAACGGACATTGGCTTCTCCTTCGACAAGTGAGAGTACGGGTACGTTTTCGTCGCGCAGTGCCTTTAGCACGACACCTTGAATTCGAAGATCGGTTTGCGGCGTGATGTAGATATCTGGGTAGGCTCGATTGATCGGCATCAGATGCAGGTCAAAGTCTTCGTTGGTAAGCTTCGGCGTCACCCGCAACACCTTCAATGTCGCTTCGCCATCGATCAGGGCAGCGACGATGCGGCCATGTAAACGCTCAAAGGGAATCCGCGGGGCGGGGAGCCCCTCCTTGGGGCCGATGTGGATGTCGAGTGATTCTAAGTAGAGAATGTCGTTGGGCAGCAAGTGCGGCGACATAGAAAGACCTTGAACGCGAAGGGCAAACACCCCGCGCGTACGGATGCCCGGAACAGGCTCGATCCACTCGTCTGGCTCGGGAACGCCTTCTTTCGGATTGGGGATGCCGGCGGCGATGTCTCCATACAGCGGAATTCGGCTGGCAGCGTCAATCGAAGTCTGCTGCCTTACTGCAATCTGCATCGCCGGCCTGCCATAGAATTCGTCATCGCTGATCTGCAGGAACTCAAGAATGGTTTTCAGCGCGATTTTGTCGCGTGCGCTTTTCACATCGCCGCGAAACATCTTATCGACGGTGTGCCGATTGATGTTCGTCTGCTGACATAGCCAGCGCAGCGAGAATCCGCGCTGCTTCTGTATTTCGGACAGCCGATCGGCAATGAATTTGTCCATAAGCTCCGTCCTCCGTGCCTAGAATATGCCACATCTTTTCAGGCACTTCAATATAAATTCGTTTGTTTCGTCAAATTATTTTGACTACTTTAGCCTATTTTCGTTCATTTTGAGTTGACTAGGCCCTGAACGGGCGATAATATTCGATCAACCTGCACGACGAACGGTTCCCGTTCGGATTTATTGAACTCCGCCCGTGGGGGGCGGCCGGAAACCATCGCTGGGCGTGGTTTATCCGCAAGAACGAGTTTGTGGCGTCGGCCCAACGATGCGAAAGGCGGTGCCTTCGTGGACTCACCGGTTATAGACAATCCCTTTAACGACATGAGGTTAGTTTGTATTCAGGACGCATGCACTCGACTGCATGTGCCCGAAAGGACTCTACGTCGGCTTCTAGCTACAAAGAGCCTTCCTGGGATCAAATTCAAACGGAAATGGTGGATCTTTGAGGCCGACTTAGAGGCCTATCTTCAAAAACTCCGCCGAAGTCTGCGCACGATGTGAGGACGTTTTTGTTAGACTTGCAGCGGCCAGACCGGCCAGAATGACCATTTTCGGCCAGTATGACATAAAATCGTTCTCAATACGGCTATACATTGGGGAGGAGAGGCAATCATGAATGACCCAAATTCAGGAGAGGTTATGGATGAGTTTTCGGAACTGAAGTATACGGCTGACGAGGCCGTGTTGCTGTTACAGGAATGGTTCGGGCGTCGTTCGGCGCGTATGACCAGGGAGAACCTGAGTTTCATTGACGATCTCATTCAAGAAATGTCGATGGGGGTTTTGCAGTGCAAAGGCGCTCATCCGTTGAGGTTCTACCACAATCGGGCGATTTCTCGTGCCCGTGATTTTCTGCGTAAGGAAAAGGCACACCGCTTCAAAAAGGAGAGGTACAGCCTACTTTCGCACCCAATCACCTACGACGACGATACGCCATTCATCGAGGGGATGGTTGATTTTGAAGAGAGGCTTGCGTCACGGCGGGAATCAAGAAATGGAGTGGTTTCATTTAATGATGATTCGAGGGCTACTGCGTGAGAATTTTCATCATTGGCCAGCACGAAACCGGAAAAAGTGCGGCCGCGTTGTATCTCGCCCAGGCGCTGCAATGTGAGCACGCAGAAACTGGAAGAGTTGTCATTGGAGAACTGGCAAAGTTCTATGCCGCTGGCAGCCGAAACCCGGATGCCCTGGTGACCTGGCAACGGATGATTGGCGTCGCCAAGCGAGAATTCCGCGACGAACTTCTCGCAATTGGGGATTTGATGACGCGTCTTTCGCCGGCGTGCCTGATCGACGAATGTTGCAAGCGCGCATCTATTGTGGTGGGAGTGCGCCGGCGATCTGAAGTTTTTGGCTATTTGAATAACGGTGATTTTGAAAAGTGGGACGCGGTTTGGATCAAGATTGTCGGCGGGCGAGCGAAAGGACAAGATGCGACATTCCAGCTTCACGATCAACCGTGCGATTTTGTGGTCGTCAACGACGGTGCATTGATCGATCTGCATCGCAAAATGTTCGACGTAACTGTTTAGCCTGTTATTTTTCTTGACCCAAGCAATGTAAGACTATTTTTTTCGGCGGCGGGCGGCGATACTGTTGTCATGGACCAGCAGCCCACCGACCCGCGCGATGCCGAACTGGCGCGATTGCGCGCACGCAATGGAGAGCTTGAAGCTCAGGTGCTGACACTGTTGCAGTTGGTGGAAGACTTGCGCCGTGCAGGAAAGCGCCCGCACGCGCCGTTCTCCAAAGGCCCGCCCAAGCCCAATCCAAAACCGCCGGGCCGCAAGAGCGGCGACGACTACGGAACAAAAGCATTTCGCTCCGTGCCGCCGCGCATCGACGAAACCCTTGACGCACCCTTGCCCCAGGCCTGCCCCAACTGTGGCGGCAATGTGGCGCAAACTCACATCGCCGAGCAATATCAGACCGAACTTCCGAAAATCGAGCCGCTCTACCGCAAATTCAACGTCGCCGTCGGTCGTTGCACGTGCTGCCGCAAGCGCGTGCAGGGCCGTCATGCTTTGCAGACCTCCAACGCTTTGGGCGCGGCAAAATCCCAGATCGGTTCCAACGCGCAGGCGCTTGCCACGCGGCTGAATAAGCATTACGGACTTTCGCACGGCAAAGCCATCGGCCTGCTGGCGGAATTGTGCCGCGTTTCTCTTTCGCGCGGCGCATCGGCGCAGATCATGCTCCGCGCAGCGCAACGCTGCGGCAGCGCCTATACGGAAATTCAGATCGCCGTGCGGCAAAGCAATTACTGCGTTCCGGATGAAACCGGCTGGAAAGTCGGCGGCGTGCTTCATTGGCTGCATGTCTTCGCCACGAAAATGGCGACGCTGTACCTGATCCGTCCCGGCCGCGGCTTCGACGTGGCGGCCGAAGCGCTCGGCGCGGATTATTCCGGCACGCTGGTTCACGACGGCTGGGCGGCTTACGACCGCTTCAACAACGCCAGGCACGGCCAATGCGTGACGCATTTGATCCGGCGCTGCAATCATTTGCTGGAGACGGCCACGCGCGGCGCAGTCCTTTTTCCGCGCAAGGTCAAAGCGCTGCTGCAGGAAGGTCTGGCCGTCCGCGACGCTCGCGATGCGCAAACACTTTCGTTGC
>JACCVY010000197.1 GCA_013697915.1 Blastocatellia bacterium
CCGTTACGGTCCGAGATGCAATCTATGATTTGAGGGATGAGGCAGGCGACCTGCCATTTAACGCAGAGACACTAACTGCACGGGCAATGCTCCAAGCAGGGCAGGGGGAAACTGACCCGCGTCATTATTCAACGGCAAAGTTGAACTATGCCAAGCCAGCACCGACATTGCGAAAGGACTTTTTGGGATATTTTCATTATCGGCATCCTGAAGCATTTCGCCCGCTGAATCTGTCAGAATGGAAGCGTATAGGTACGTTCCCTGATGATTTTACATTTACTGACAAAAAGAACGGATGCCAGCGCATCGGCAACAGCGTCCCGCCGAATTTCATGCGCGCCATTGCGGAGCATATTTATAGCACTATCTTGACGCCCACCCGCATTACAAGTTGATATAAATGGCTAGCAAAACATCCAAGAATACAGCGCGTAACCCATCGGTGCGTACACCCACAAAAAAGGGGCATCCGCAGACCAATCCGAACTCCCTTGCCAACTTGAAGCCGCCGTGGAAAGCGGGCGACCCGTCCCCGAATCCAAGCGGAAAACCGAAGTTGTTGGGCGACAGTTATAAGGAATGGCTCGCGACCGTGAACGACAAAGACCCGCAGGGCAGAACGAATGCGCAACTCGGCGCATTATCAATGGGAATGTCCATGCTGCGCGGCGAAGTAGCGGCAGCCCGCGAAATCAGAACAGCCACCGAAGGCGAGAACATTAAACAAGATGGCACTCTTACCATTCGCGTCGAATGGGGCGACGACTTTAGCGCCCACGGTACGATTCCCGAAACTGCACCCGCAACAACAGAAAATTCGCCTATCGAAAGCGAAACGTAAAGTTGTGCGCGCAGGACGACGCGGCGGCAAGACAACCATCGCCGCCGTACTCGCAAGTGAAAACTTATTGCGCAATCGACGCACGTTGTACGCTGCCCCAACCCAAGACCAATTAGAATCGTTTTGGGCCGCCTGCAAAAAGTATCTCGGTGAACTCATCGACGCGCACATTCTTTACAAAAACGAAACAGAACATATTTTGCAACTACCGAACGGCGCGCGGGTGCGCGGTAAGACGGCATGGAACGCCGACACCTTGCGTGGTGACTACGCTGACTTTTTGATTCTTGACGAATGGCAACTTATGGACGAAGAGGCGTGGGGCGTGGTAGGCGCACCGATGTTACTGGATAACGACGGGGACGCGATGTTCATTTATACGCCACCCTCTTTGCGTTCACGCTCGGTTTCAAAAGCGCATGACAAAATGCACGCCGCCAAGTTGTTTAAGCGTGCGCAGGCGGATCGGTCAGGACGCTGGCAAACATTTTACTTTTCATCGCACGACAATCCCTACATCAGTAAAGAAGGCTTGCGCGATATCACGCAAGACATGACACGCCTTGCGTATGAGCAAGAGATTCTTGCCGAAGATAAAGAAGATAATCCTAACGCTCTATGGCAGCGTGATGATATTGAAATAAATCGCGTCACCCGGTTTCCCACGCTAGAGAAAATCGTTGTAGGCGTCGATCCCACCAACACGTCAACCGGCGATGAAGCGGGAATTGTTGTTGATGGTATGGCGCACGTGGGAAATTACAAACATCTATACCTGCTTGCCGACGATTCGTTACAAGGCAGTCCGAAAGCCTGGGGCAGCGCAGCTGTCGCCGCCTATCACAAATGGCAAGCCAATTACATTGTTGCTGAAGTAAACAATGGCGGCGAAATGGTCGCCGCCGTGATTCATGGCATTGACCCTGACGCACCTGTCAAAATGGTGCACGCCTCGCGCGGCAAACAAACGCGCGCCGAACCCATCAGCGCGTTATACGAAAAGGGCATTGACAATGATGCGCCCCCGCGCGGGCATCATGTTGGCACGTTTCAACTACTAGAGGACGAATTGTGCCAATGGACGCCGGGCGACGACTCGCCCAACCGATTAGATGCGCATGTTTGGGCAGCCACCGAGCTGATGCTAGGCAAAGAAAATACACTCGAACGCGCAGTAGATAACCCGCTCGCAGAATACAGAGGCTAACGATTATGGCAGACAATGTACCAATTACCGCAGGCAGCGGCACTACCATTGGCACAGACGAAGTGACCATTGGCGGCATCCTTCAACACGTCCAGCGCATCAAATTAGTAGACGGCGCGGACGGCGGGACCGGCTTGATCGGCGGCGATGCGACGAACGGGCTGGATGTCGATGTGACCCGCTCGGCGCTTCCCACGGGGGCATCTACAGAAACCACGCTCGGCACACGGCTCAGCGAATCCGATTTCGACACAAAGACCGGCGCTCTCACCGAGACCGCACCCGCTACCGACACCGCGTCCAGTGGCTTGAACGGGCGGCTCCAGCGTGTGGCACAACGTCTTACGTCGCTCCTTGCACTGCTCCCCACCGCACTAGGCGCAGGGGGTGGGCTTAAAGTAGATGGCTCCGGCACCGCCTTGCCGGTGAGCGGCACCCTTACGGTGAATGCGGGAACGAATCTCAACACATCCGCGCTTGCGCTCGAAGCGGGACACCTTGCCACCATTGACACCAAAACTCCGTCGCTCGGGCAAGCGCTCGCCGCCAGTTCGGTCCCCATCACATTGACCGCGCTGGAAGAAGGACTGATCGGCGCATTAACAGAGACCGCGCCCGCCACAGATACGGCATCCAGCGGACTCAATGGACGCTTGCAGCGCATCGCGCAGCGACTCACCTCCATCATTGCGCTGCTGCCTGCGGCGCTCGGCACTGGCGGCGGGCTGAAGGTGGACGGTTCGGGCACCGCATTGCCCGTCAGTGGAACTGTCACCGCCAATGCGGGCACAGGCACGCTGGCAACCAGTGTCGCTGATGGCTCCAATGTTTCCATTGGCGCACTTGCCGACGCGGCGGTCACGGCGGGCGCTACCGGCTCTCTCTCGGCGAAACTTCGTTCTATCTCACGTGACATTGTTGCAAACATCGTATTGGCGACGGGAACGAATATTATCGGCAAGGTGGGCATTGACCAGACAACCGTCGGCACGACGAACCGCATTGTGGCGGGCGGTGTCAGCACGCGGGTTCTGACCGCTTTGACCCGTCCCGCCGATACAACCGCCTACACGGCGAAAGACGCGATTGCCAATGCCACGACCTCACCCGCGACCCTGTCCTTTACGGGTGTCGCCCGCACTACCGGCGGCAGCGGCTACATTGTCAAGGCGATGATTCTGACCAGTCTGACAAC
The DNA here is from genome assembly GCA_013697915.1 of Blastocatellia bacterium. Classification (GTDB taxonomy): domain Bacteria; phylum Acidobacteriota; class Blastocatellia; order Pyrinomonadales; family Pyrinomonadaceae; genus PSRF01. Next base: position 3,244 of record JACCVY010000197.1, read on the forward strand.
GTGTGTAGAAACATTCAAGTTGCATCTGTACAATGCCGCACCCACGGCGTTGAACGACAATGCCGCCTGCACCGCGCCTTTGTATGCCGACGCGGCAAGTTATGTAGGCACGATCCTTTTTCCCGCGTGCGCCACGGAAGGCACCGGCAGCACCGCGGCGTATGCAGTCGCAGTCCCTGGCACCACGGCGACGGCGAACCTGCCGCTCAAATTTGTGACCAATGCGGATGCAAACCTGTACGGACTGCTAGAAGCGGTTATCGGCTTCACTCCCGCGAGCGCGCAGACGTTCTCGATCATCTTGTCGAGCGAGGTAGACTAAATGATTTCGGCAATTCCGAGTCGGCGGGTCTTGGGTCTACGGGGCGCACGCGGCGCGGCGTTGACGCAAACTACGTTGACGCTGCAACCCGACGCGACGGCGGGACTCGATACGATGCTTTATGCGGGGGCAGCCACCACCAATTACGGCACACTCAGCGTAATTGCGATTGGCGAGCCAAACGATGCAGTGGGTGCGGCGCGCGGACTTTACAAGTTTGACCTGTCCTCGATTCCTTCCGGTGCCACCATTTCGAGTGCAACGCTATCGCTCTACGCGGAAACGGATCGCGCTAACAACGCAGGAACGTACCGCGTGTTTCGACAGAAACGGGCGTGGGTGGAAGCGCAGGCATCCTGGAACGTCTACAGCACAGGCAACAGCTGGGGCGCGGCAGGTGGATTTGATGCTACCGATTGCGAGCAAACCGACATTGGATCTCTCTCCTTAACTGCCAGTGAAACACTCAACGTGTTCAAGGACTGGACGCTCACGGCGTCGGCAATTCAGGAAATGATTACGGGAGGCACGTTTACCAACAACGGCTTTCTCATCAAGACCGATGCCGAAGCGGATGACGCCTACAACTTTACATCGTCGGACGGCGCGACCGCCGGCAACCGTCCGAAGTTGGTGATTGTTTATCTTTCCTGATATGAAAACCGTATTCGCCCTCGTGCAAGTATTCGTGCTGTGGCTGCTGTTGGTCATTCACGACCGGGACGTACCCGAATGAGTCTCACCCGGCGCAATCTGTTCAAGACTCTCCCGCTGGTCGCTGGCGCGTTCGCGCTCGATCATGCGCGAACGTTCGCGCACACGACGCCGACATTCCCGAAGGGCACGCATGTTGCAAAAGACTTTAATCCTAACTATGTGAACATGCTCGGCTGCGATTATGTGGCAGGCGACGACGACATTATCCGCGACATTTGGGCGGGAAATTTCACGGCACTCCGGCAATTGACGTGTGAATATATCCATCGCTTCCCGGCGGCATGGAACGGGACTAGCGAAATAACGAGCGTGCGCGCGAACTTGTCGTTATTCCGAAACCGCTGGATCGTCTTGAACGAACCGTCATTGTGGAACGTTCCCGCGACAACATCCGCAGCCAACGCCAGTCAGATCATCGAAGGCGTGGTCGCGACAAATCCGGGCATACAGAATACTTTTATCTTGTCCGTGTTTAGCGCGATCAGCCAAAGCAATCCCGCGCCGTGCTTGGAGTATGTCTCGGCGGTGTGGGCGAACATGACGCCTGCTGCCAAAGCGAAAGTGAATGCGTTTGCCGCGCACATGTATCCGGCGACGCAAGACCCGAACGAAGTGCGTTCGTGGCTCAGGGATTGTCAGACGTGGAAGAATCACAACGGCGTGGGTGCGCTCCCACTCTATCTGACCGAGACAGGTTTTCAGGATACCCGCATGACGCAGTTGGAAGCGAAGGACTATATTCTCGCGCTGGCGGCAGAGTTGGGGAGCATTACAGGTACTTGGTTTGGCGGGCTGACTTGGCTCGGCGCGAACATTGAGGGCTATTGCAACTTGAACAAATGGAACGGCTTAACCCGCGCGGGCGCGGCGTTCGCAGGATTATAAAATGATCCTTCGGTTAGAGCATTCATAATGATTCAGAGGGATTGACCCAATGTTACTCTTATTTTCAAGTCTCGCTGTCCCGCCGTACGTCGGTTTGTTCTCGCGCGCCACGTTCGCAGATGTGGTCAATTCCGAATACAGAGCGGGCGTACAGTAAATGGCAAAACACTACGATTTTCGCATCAAACAAGGCGACACACTGCCGGTGATCGAGTCCATCTTGACCGACGCGCAGGGCGTGGTCGTTGACCTGACCGCCGCCTCCGCCGTTACGTTTCGGATGCGCACCAAAGATGGCGGGACGCTCGCGCTCGTAGGAACGGCGACGATTCTCGCGCCTGCAACCGCCGGGCGCGTGCGCTATGCGTGGAATGCCGCCGATACCGCGATCGCTGGTGAATACGAAGCGGACTGGAAAGTCACATTCACCGGCGGCGCAACTGCAACATTTCCAAGTGGATCCTATCTGCGCGTGCTCCTTCTGCCGAAAATTGTATAACGCGTAACACGATGTATACATCGAAGAAACATGCTCGCAAATTTTGGAACTAGGCTTATGACCAGCGTAAACGCGGCAGCCAGTGCGTTTCAGGCGGCTTGGCAAACGTCCACGTTGTCCAACGATTTGACGTTCAACTCGTACGCCGCACGGCTACAACGGTATTCGATCTTTTGGGCGTTCTTTAAGAATAACGCCTATAGCGATGTGCACACCTGGGCGAAAGAGTACCGCACGCAGAACAAACTCTATCGCCACGTGCGCAACATTTACAACCCGGCACGGCGCTTGTGCACGTTTTGGGAGACCGCGCTGATGGGCGGCACGTTGGACCGGGACGCGGGGGATGGGAGTGCGGTCAAATCAGCCCTGCCTATTATCACAGACAACGAGCGCTTGCGTCCCGCGCTTGCGCGCTTGTGGCGCGACAGCAACCTGCAAGGCGCGAAAGAAGAGTACACTTTACTAGGCACCGTGTTTGGTGATGTGGGCTGGCGCGTGAATGATGACCCGCTGCGGCGCAAAGTGTTTCTGACGCCCGTGCACCCGCAAACGTTGTATGACGTGGTGCGCGATCCGGTTGGAAACATTAGGGGCTATACGATTTACGAACCGCGTCCAGACCCGCGCGTTGAAACGAACCCGCGCCAGGTATGGTACGTCGAAACGGCGGAGCGCGACGGGGAGCTCGTGGTGTATCGCACCTTTCTAAACAACAAACCCTACGCCTGGAACGGCGAGAGCGTGGAATGGGAAGCGCCCTACGGCTTTGTGCCGATGGTCGTCGTCAAACATTCCGGCATCGGCGCTTGGGGCGAGTCCGAGATTGAAGGCAACGAGTCCAAGATCCGCGAGTGTGACGACCTGGCATCG
>JACCVY010000187.1 GCA_013697915.1 Blastocatellia bacterium
CGCTTATCGTGGGAGTTTCGAGCCGGCGTGGGCCGCGCCGCTGGTCTCATGATGTAGTCGTGCCGTTGTTCTTATTGCTGTTGTTATATACACAGTTTATGGCTGCGCCAGTCCGAGCAATAACGCCCTTGCGAAGGTCTGTGCTCGCACCACGTCGATCGGCAGGTGTTGGCCGATTTGGCCGGTCGGTCAAAGACGGCAATCTGGTAGTCTGATAGTCAAGATTTGCGAAACGATTCGGCCCAGGGCACCTCTAAACTGCCTTTCCGCTCACTTCTTACATTTGGTGCCGCCAGCGCTGTCGCGCTCGAGGAGATAGTGGCATGGCAGACTGTCATGAAGCTGACAGACCGTATGCGTCCAACCGCTCCACGTATACGGATGTAGCGTTAAGTGCTAGAGGTCGAACGCAGTGGGAGTAATTCGTCGATGCGGCGGTTGGGCCAGGTGGGAAGTTTTTCGAGCACGTCCTTGAGCCAGGCGCACGGTTCAATGCCGTTGAGTTTGGCCGTGCCCAGCAGGGTTTGGATTGCTGCCGCGCGTTTGCCGGCGCGCTCGGAGCCAGCGAACAACCAATTCTTTTTACCGATGGCAATCGGTCGAATCGCGTTCTCAATCGGATTATTATCGATCGGCAGATCGCCGCTGTGCGCGTAACGCACCAAAGCGGGCCAGCGCTTCAAGCTGTAATCGATCGCCTTGGCCAAGCCACTACCATCGGCCGCGGTTCTACGCGTCGCGAGCAGCCAGGTGTGCAACGCGTCTAGGATCGGCTGCGCCTGAGTCTGGCGCAATTGCCGGCGTGCTTCGGTGTCCAGCGGCTTGCCCTCGCGTTCAACGGCATACAATGCCCCGATTCTCTCGAGCGCACGCGCGGCAATCGGGCTCTGATTGGCCGCATGCAGGTCGAAGAATTTCCGGCGTGCGTGGGCAAAGCAGCCCAATTCCGTGATGCCGCATTGGAACAACGCCTTGTAACCCCCGTAATCATCCACCATCAAACTGCCGCGCCAATCGTGCAGGAAGTGCTGCGCATGGCTGCCGCTACGATTGGGTTGATAGTCGAACACGATAATCGGCGGATCGCGGTTGCCGTCCAGATCGTTACTGCGGTAGGCCCACAGATACGCACGCTTAGTTCTACCGTTACCCGGATCCAGTTGCGCTACCGGGGTTTCATCGGCATGCAAGATGGCGCGTTGGCGCACTAACTGCGCCAAACGATCGGCCAGGGGCTGTAACGCCACCCCGATGCGGCCAATCCATTCCGCTAACGTCGAGCGCGCGATCGGCACGCCGTAGCGCTCAGAGATTTGTTCAATCCGGTACAACGGCAAGTGATCCAAGAACTTCTGCACCGCCACCCAGGCATGCAACCCAGGGGCGCCCAGGCTGCCCTGAATCACTGCCGCCGGAATGGCCTCTGCTGTGACCGTATCGCAGATGCGGCAGGCATATTGGGGGCGGATGTGACGATGCACGAAGAACTGCGCTGGCTCCACGTCGAGTTGTTCGCTCACGTCTTCGCCGATCTTGACCACATTCCCACCGCAGGAAGCGCAGGTACACGTTGCCGGTTCATGCCGATGCTCGATGCGCGGCAGGTGCGCCGGCAAAGGCTGACGCCCTGTGGGTCTCGCCTTCTTGGGTGGGTGGGCGACTTGCTGCGCGACTTGGTCGACTTCGGCCTCGATCGCCGCCAGATCGACATTCCAGGTCTCTTGAAACAAATCCCGTTGCTCGGGCGAGAACGCTTCGCTCTTGTTGGCAAAGCGCAGGCGTCTGTGATGCGCTAATTCCAGCGTGAGCGCGGCGATCTTGGTATCCGCCGCTTTGATGTACGCCGCATCGCGTTGCACGCGCGCACTCAGTTGCTGTACTTCGAGGGCGTCTTGTTGGCTTTGCTCAAGCTTCGCCAAGAGCATCGACACGACCTTGGAATCAAGGTTGGAACGATGCAATTGAGCGATCAAATCCATGCGCTTATGGTACCAGCGAATCGCCTCGAAACCCGCATGGATATTGGCTTTAGCACTTTTTTTTAGTGCTTGTTGTGCAGTTCCTACACACGCCAGTGTGACATCGGTTGCGCTGATAGTCTCTGCCAGTCCACCCCCATGGTCAACCAGCGCCATTGACTCGCATCCAGCGTGCATAGCGGCGCGCCGACGCTGGGCCACGTGAAGTGGCCACGGTGCAAGCGGCGATGACACAGCCACACGCCCGTGCCGTCCCACACCAACAGCTTGATCCGATTGCCGCGACGATTGCGAAACGCGTAGGCGCTCCCATCGCAGGGCGAGCGCCCCAGCGTGTTCTGGATGCGTTGCGATAGCCCGTCGATACCCGCGCGCATGTCAATGGCTTCCACCGCCAACCAGACCTGGGTCGGTGTCGGCATCATGGTAGTTGTCGCAACAGTTCGACGAGCCAAGCCGCAGTGCCGCTTTGCACTTCGATGCTCCAGCCCCCGGGACTATGCAGCCGTAGCACACCTGCGCTCAACGCCGTGCCCACACCAACCGGCACCAACGTCAACGGTGCATTCGCAGCCGCCAGCGCTTGCTTCTCCTTGCGGTGCCAGCGATAAAACGTCCGCTCGCTCAAACCGTGCTTGGCGCAGTACCCTTGTTGCGTAAGATCGCTTTGATGCCACGCCTCAAGGTGCTTGCCCCAGTACTGCGCCCCCCGTCGCTTCGCCATCGGTCGCCCCGTCCAACAAAGCAACAACACTGCACTCCTTCAGCTCCTTAGTACAGGTGGGCGAGATGAACGCTTACTCCCAATCAAGCTCCTTTCGCCAGACAAAGGAGCAAATCATAGACGCCCTTCCCACATCGACGCCGGCCTGTTTGAGGATGGCACGCAAGGTGCCTTCCGGCATCGCCCCCGGGTGGTTGAGGATCGTGGTGAAGCGCCGCGTCGCCGGGTTGTGCCAAATTTCGTGGCTGCCGGCGGCTTGGCGATAAAACTCGAAGCCGAGCGCCTTCAGCCGCTTGACGATTTGGCGGTAGCGCAAGTCCGCCAGTCGATCCATCAGGTCGCCACGATCAAGGAGTAGTCGAAGGAGTCGGCCGCTTCGGGCGGTAGCGCTTGCGCAGGGTCGGCTTGGGCCTCGATCAGTTTCTT
>JACCVY010000224.1 GCA_013697915.1 Blastocatellia bacterium
ACCTTGTGGACATCCAATCCAACGTAGTACTTTCGCATAGGGCTCTCCTTATCAGTGGAAAACTTAGAGTCGGAACAACTCCAAGCTACCACTTGAGGGGCGCCCTTTCATATATCAGTTAGGCGGCCTTACCCGAAGCCACATTCCCAGGAATTTGTAAATCTTCCTACGCAAAATTTCACAGGTTTGTGCGTGTACGACCAGAGGCAAAGATGTTGTCGTCAGTAACAGAACGACAAACTGGCAGCGACATCATCTACGTCGGGCACCGACGAGGATTGTCACCATGGAGCACGGTTCGGACCCCTTGTTGCGCCATCCGTGGCGCGTTCCGTTCTGCACAACAGTATCTCCTGCACGAAGCCGCACCTCCACACCATCGTCCAGTTCCAGCCACACCTCGCCTGATATGATGCACTCGAAGTCAATAGTGTCCGTTGTGTGCATGCCCGGGTTATCTGGCTCTAAGTGAGCAATGGCGCCGGGTAGTTTTTCTTCGGCTTCTTTCAGTGCCCACTCCACATCGACGTCAGCCGTCAGCGCCAAAGAGTCAGGTGGGAGCGTGAACAAGCCAAACCTGAAACCGCCAAGCGGTGGAAAGTAGGTCGAAAAGGAATGGGGTGCTCCGTCATCGGGAAACGTAGGTGCTGAGTCTGCACCCCAGAGCTGGTGAAACTCCATTCCGGGTAACAGCGCAACGGTGACAGGATCGACTTGGGTGTCGCTCACCACAGTCGCTTTACCCTCTGGTGTGTGACCCGTGACTACTCGTCTGATCTTCATCCATGCTCTCCTCAGTGCGTGTATTCTCGTTCGATGGTGCACGCGGTTGCGCAGAGACTCGTGGAGCCGAACATGCAGTCTCGAACACTGGTCGCGTGCCATGGACTTCCGATGTCAACTATAGCCGTCATCACGCGACCTCATATCGTCAGTGTGAATCCGCCATCCGGCGTCAGTGTTGTGCCGGTGATGTAACTGGCCTCATCCGAGCATAGGAAGACAATGGATTGAGAGATCTCCTCCGGCCGACCCGCGCGCCGAAGATGAACACTTGGGAGCACCCCTTTGTCGTACAACTCGTCGCCAAGGATCACTCGCGCTCGGCGATGCATCGGCGTATCAATGAATCCCGGACACACAAGATTCACTCTGATTCCCTGAGGTGCCAACTCCGCGGAAACACTCGTCGTCAGCCCGATCAACCCGTGCTTTGAGGCGACATAGGCCGAGCCGGTTTGGAAGCCGAGGAAAGAATTGACGGAACCGATGTTGACTATTGCCCCACCGTGTCCGCAATCGAGCATGGCTCTGGCCTCATACTTCAGGCAGAGAAATGTGCCTTTCAGGTTGATGTCCAGAACTCTGTCCCATTCATCCTCGGCCAAGTCAGTGATTCCAACCCACTGCCCCTCGATGCCGGCATTGTTCACGGCGTAGTCGAGACGCCCAAACGTCTCAATCGCGTGAGCGACCATGCGCTCCACGTCCTTCGCTGCGGACACATCGGTCTTGATGGCGGTCGCTTTCCCTCCCCGAGCTTCAATCTCGGTCACAAGCGAAGCGAGTTCATCTTGCCGCCGTGCGGCCAGCACAACCCTTGCGCCCTTCGCTGCAAAGGCCTCGGCGGTTGCCCTTCCAATTCCACTGCTCGCTCCGGTAATCAGTGCGACTTTATCGTTCATATCTGACATCTGAATTCCTCTTTGTTTGTTTGCCCCTCAAACCGGGATCCCCGCGCGGGCAGCCCGCGTGGAGTGGTGGACGCCGTCCCAAGTCTGGGGCGCGGCGATTACATCCAACCTTCGCCGCACCGAACAAGTTAAAGAATACGCGAGCCGCGCTCCGGTCCAACGACTTGTTCGGCGGCGCGCGTCATTGCGATCTGCAGGGAACACGTTTCGGTTTTTGATTGTCGGGGAAAAGGGCCGTTTCCGAACATACGCGCGCCTTGTAAACCGAACCATTAAACTTGTAGATGTTAGTGTAATTAGTGTTTGCCGTAGCCACGTTAGTCTCAAGATTCCGCAAACCAAAATTCGCCGATCGAAGCACGTCCACTGATAGTGTACCGCCGGTCAGCACCAATCGATGGCGTCTATGCCGTCTGAGGAAAACCCAGAACCAGTTATTGTCAACGCCATTCAAGCACATTTGATCAGATGCGAGAATAAGTGCGGTTTCACCTGCTCCGAGATCGATACGTGAGGCAGAGAACCAAGGCGATATGTTCGTTGATTCATCGAGGCGGCACATGTGTTTCCGTTTGATTTCCTGGCGCATCAGGCGCAAGACGTCGCGTGGGATTGTGACCTGGTGTTTGAATCGCTCCTCCAAATAGAAATGCCTTTGCGCCACCACGGCGCGCTCGACAAAAGAATCGAGCCGAGTATCAGCAATGGTTTAGAGAGTCTCACGATAAAGAAGCCGCCGAACGTCTGAGTTGACGCGGCGGCGCGAATTCAATCAAGCATCGCCGGATGAATCAAGTTGAGAAACACGCTCCCGCCGCTCGCGTCCAACGACGTGTTCGGCAACAGTGCCAAGAGAAAACGTCAACAGCCCACATAGTAAACGAAGGAGGTGGTTAGCTCCATGACTTTCCTGCCGTTGACGAATTTGCGCAACGTTCCCGTGAGCGGGACCGACCCGGGTATGTCTAGCGACGTTGTAAAGTTGCCGCTGCGCAGGAACGAACCTTCGAAATCGTACTGCACGCCGTGATGGCGCGCCGTCGAGAATCGCAGATGTTTTTCGGTAACAGATACAGATTTGAATCGGTAGAATTGCACAACGCTTGCGACCTCGCCCCACGCCACACGCCGTCCACGTCTGTAGCGAACCTGCAAATGGAATTGAAGGCCGATGTCGTCAGCGGGTCGATTTGAAGGATGATAATCGCCAGACGGGTTGAAGCGGGCAGAGTCGTTCCCAGAATGCCGCGCATAAAGACCGACCGACGCGATCAGAAGAAGAACCACGCATGAGAGAATCCGGTTCATCGTAAAAAGGTGTTGCCGAACGCCGAGTTGACCGGGCGCGGCGATTAGCAACAACCTCGAATCCAACAATCAAGTTGAGAAAGACGCTATCCGCGCTCCGGTCCAACGCCGTGTTATCCCGTCCATTGGATATCAGCGCGCGGCTTTCGGTAAATCGTCTGAATCGAAGTAGACCCAGTTTTCGAACTCTCGACCTCTGGCGACACCATCCTAAACGTACCCTCTTACCAGCCTGCGTGAGCGTAGGTCATAACGAAATACCACCGACGCGGCGCGTAACCCCAACTTCCTCTCCTCGTGATGGTGCTTCACGTTTGAGTCAACCTCGTTCTGGACGAACACACTTACGATCATTTTAGTTTCATACCGAGGATCCAGCGGTGAGATTTCGCGCGTTGCTTCTTTATTAGATCCACGCAACCAACTCTGCGAGCGCCGCGTCTTCCGAGAGGCTTCGGGCAGCCGCGCGTACGCTCGACGGAACCCAATCGGGGAACGGAACTTCTTTGATCACGTGACGTCCCGAACTTGTATGGACCTCGCGCACCCGCGAAAGGCGATCCGACGGAAGCTGGCCCGCCAATCGGACAAGAGCCGGCCACAACCGGCGATGGACAAACGTGACCTGGCCCTTGATTAGGCGACACACGAGGACATCGTCTCTGTCACGGATAGCTCGCGTCACGGCGAAGATCTCGCGACTCTTCGGATGAGACCACCAGCTACCCCGAATTGGCTCGCCAGCTATAACCTCAGCAAGTGACGGCGCCGGCCCCTGCGCGGCCTCAAGTACGACACCGTGCTTACGAATGAAAGCGAGAGCTTGACGTGAAGTCATACCATCTTTCCGTCGGCCCTAACGTCAGAGTTCAAGTAGTCGCGCGAGTCGCGACAACCCTGGAGAATGAAACCTTGATAGGCGGTCGCCTTGTTCTGTACGAACACATTTACGATCATATTCGTTTTCGTGATCGGAATCCGCGGGTGAGGTTTTCGTTATACGCGTCGCCCTCCTGTATGGCTTGATAATATTGTGATGGTGTGGCCATCCGGATCAGTCATCTCAAACATTTGATGGCCGGAAAGGTGGTCCTCCTTGATCGGAGTCACTTGCACGCCGGCCTCCTCCAACGAGGCGCGGGTTGAAGTGATATCGTCGACCATTAAATCAAAGGATCGAATGGGGCCAGGCTTTGGCTTGCGCTTCGCTTTGAATAACAGCAAGTGCGTTCCGCCGCGAAGCTCCAGGATGGCAAGTTCCGCTCGATTCACGATAGGGCGTAAACCGAGGGCACTGTAAAAGTCCGCCGCGACCTCGACATCAGCCACGCGTAACGTGACGTGTCCGATGGCAACTGGCGGTGGTGATTCTTTGGACCTTGGATCGCTAGAAGTCATGAAACAACCTTCCTAAATCGAATGACATCGTCAGTCTGTCTATCTGTGGTATTTGAAGATAAGCGACTAAGCCTCTCCAAGCGCATAAAACGCAAATCAATAGTCCGCACAGAAGGAATTTGCTCATCGCATTCACGAAGCGGGATAACGCTGGCCTTCAGCTGCGGCGCGCAATCAGCATCCGACCTGAAGGGAAAAGACTACTTGAGAGATTGCATGAAGCGGCTGAGCATCACTCGCGCGAGTGGCATACTGTCCCCTGTTAGAACAACCTGCGGCAGACCGCAACCAAGGAGAGTCAGTCATGGACCACATCGGATTCGACTTAGGTAAAGTCAACAGCCAACTCTGCATTATCACTGCCACCGGTGAACTCATCGAACGGCGCATCAGCACCAGCCGCGAGAGTTTAACGAAACTACTCGGCAGCCGCCCGCCGGCACAGATTCTGATCGAGGCGGCCACCGAGAGCGAATGGGTGGCGCGTCATCTTGAAAGCCTGGGCCACAAGGTGGTGGTCGCCGATCCCAACTTCGCTCCCATGTACGCTACTCGCAGCCGTCGCGTCAAGA
>JACCVY010000226.1 GCA_013697915.1 Blastocatellia bacterium
GGATGCGGCGGCTTCGGTGGATGGGGTGGATGTTCCGGATGCTCTTTTTCTTTGTCGTCTTTCTTTTCTTCTGCCATGTTTCATTACTCCCTCTTGATCATCGATCGTGGCTAACCGAACCTACGCATGATATTGATTAATACCACGGAAGCCCGTCTTTAGTCAACGCTGTCAAGAGTTATAGTTGACTTGTAAATTGCGGTTTGCGAGAATAGTTTCCTGATGCATCTGCTACAGAAAAAGATTTTGGATTTGGCCGGACACATGAACCTCGGCCAATTTACTCTACGGGGCATCGGCGATCTTGTTGGTGAGAAGTCTGCACAGAAAATAAAGCATCATCTAAGTCAGCTTGAAAAGCGTGGGCTTATTCGAATCGATCACGCCAATCGCGTCATTGAGAAGCGTCAACAGGGACAAGTGTCTGGATTACTTAGAAACGCTAAGTTGATCGCAATTCCCATCCTTGGATCGGTTAACGCTGGACCCGCGACACTCTTTGCTGAACAGAATGTCGAAGGCTACTTAAAAGTATCCAGCACACTTCTCGGAGGCAAGACTAAGGGCAAGTTATTCGCGCTAAAGATTGTGGGTCCTTCTATGAATCGATCCAGCGTAGATAATAAACAAATCGAAGATGGCGATTTCGTTATCATCAACTCGGAAGCTGGCAATCCGAAAGACGGCGATATCGTGTTGTCGGTAATTGATGGCATGGCAAATATCAAACGGTTTCATCGAGACAAGCAGAATGAACAAATCGTATTGGCCTCTGATTCGAGCTATGACTTTCCACCGATTCATATCCATGAGACAGACGATTTCATAATCAATGGAAAGGTTGTTCAGGTCATTAAGAAACGCACCGGAAGCTGGTAGCGTCTAAAAGTACGTGCGACAGGAGATCGCAAAGTCACTCCTTCGCGAATATCGCTACTCACAGTCCTACGTCGAGGTCGAGTTTGTCGTGCGCGTCGGCACGCAAAACCTAAAGCCGATCTATCTTCCCGCCAACGCGCTGCATGTTGGAGAGGACGCCGACATTAATTGTTCAATGTAAAAACCGCACGGTTAAAGCCGCATAAGAAAGACGGCGTGGAAGGCTTCATGGGCCGTGTGCTGATCAAGTCTTGGGATAAGAGCCGACCACCAGCCGGATTGCACGATCGCCTTCACGACGAGAATTCATTTGCCAAATCTCGTGTCTCAACTAAGTCTCAACTAGGGGTAAAACAGGCACAAAGTGCAAACGGTGTAAAACAAAGCATGAGCAGAAACCTCAATGAAATGCTAAAGACCCGCGTAATAGCGGGTCTTCTGTTTAACGATTTGGTGCCGAAGGGGGGACTCGAACCCCCACGAGTTACCTCACACGCCCCTCAAACGTGCGCGTCTGCCAGTTCCGCCACTTCGGCCTTGTTCGTGAATAATCGGGAATCGTAATCGTCAATCGGAAAGCTTGCACAGACTAAGTCTATGCCACTAAAACCGCAAATCGTGAATCGCGTAAATCCGTGAACTGTAAACCGGGAACCGGGAACAGTAAAAACATTTTCAGATCCGTTGTTATCCGCGTTACTCGGCGGCTAACGTCACACCGCAAACTAACAGTTTGCTTTACGGACTACTTCGAAGCGCTGGGTGATGCGTTTGCCGCCGGAGCAATGGGAGCAACCGGTGCTGCCGTTACTGGACTGGTTACTGGTGATGGTTGCGGTGTTGGTGTCGGCGTTGCTTCGGGCGCGGTGGATTGCAAAACCGAATGCGTGCCAGTCACGGCCGGCAACGAAAGCATCAGCGCAATCAACATGAACGCTGCCGCGGCGCCAATCGTAATCTTCGACAGAATGCTGGCCGTGCCGCGCGGCCCGAATGCAGTGCTCGAAACTGAACTGGAAAACAGATCACCAGCGCCGGACTTTCCCGGCTGCAACAGGATGACAACAACCAAAATCATGCAGGCCAAAATAAACAGTGCGTATAAAAGGTAACTTAACAAGATAGCTCCTTGTGAATCGTGAATCGTGAATCGTGAATCGTCGTGATTGTCAGTTGTCAGTTGTCGGTTGTCAGTAGCTTGTGGTTTCCGATGTCTGTAGTCAGTTCGTTGTTCGTGGTTATGATTAGTTTCAGTTGAGTCGTTGTCAGCTCCAAACCATGGAATCGAAACCGAACCAAACCAAAACAACGGACAACGGACAGTTAACGGTCTATTTACTATTCACCGTTTTTGTAATTAACAATCTGTGCAAAACTGTCGGCCCTTAAACTCGAACCGCCGACCAGTGCCCCATCGATATCTGCTTGTGACATCAAGCCCGCAATGTTGTCGGGTTTGACCGAGCCGCCATAAAGAATGCGCATCGCGTCGGCAGCCGTTTTTGAGTACCCATCCGCGAAAACGCGCCGGATAAACGCGTGCATTTCCTGCGCTTGCTCCGGCGTCGCTGTACGTCCCGTACCGATGGCCCAAACAGGCTCGTAGGCGACGATGATACGGTCGAGGTCAGACACTGTCAACCCGCTGAGTCCGCCGGTTAATTGGCCACTTACGACCCGCTCGGCAGTGCCCTGCTCTCTCTGTTCGAGGCTTTCACCAACACACAGGATCGCCGTCAATCCGGCGGTAATAGCTGCCTGGCATTTCTTATTGACCATCGAGTCGGTCTCAAAATAAAACTGCCGCCTTTCGGAGTGCCCCACGATGACGTGCGAGGCGCCGACGTCGCGCAGCATCGCGGCGGTCACTTCGCCGGTGTGCGGGCCTTCTTCTATTTCAGTCGAGCAGTTTTGCGCCGCGACGCGAACATTGGAACCCTCGAGCCTGTCGGCCACAGTCTTGAGCGAGGTGAACACGGGCGCGATGACTACGTCGCAGTGATTCGCGTTTGCCACCAGCGGCTTCAGTGCGAGCGCAGTGTCAACCGACTCACTTACCGTCTTGTACATCTTCCAGTTGCCGGCAATTACAGGTTTTCTCATGATTGTTCAGTTGTCAGTAGTCAGTTGTTCGTTGTCAGTTGTTCGCTGTAATGGTCAGTGACTCAGTCTAATCAATTCATTCCCGAAAAACACTGCAATTGACCACTGACAACAAACTACTAAGACGGCAGGTCATTTATCATTCAACGCAACAACACCCGGCAATTCTTCACCGGCCAGAAACTCGAGCGTCGCGCCGCCGCCCGTGGAAATGTGCGTGATGCGGTCGGCGACGCCGGCCTGGACAACAGCCGCAACCGAATCACCGCCACCAACGATAACCGTGGCGCCGCGATCAGCGGCTTCGGCAACTGCGCGAGCGATACTAATCGTACCTTCGTTGAAGGGCGGTTCTTCAAAAACTCCCATCGGTCCATTCCAAATGATTGTTTTCGCATCGTGCAAAGCGTTCGCGAAATGTGAAACCGTCTCCACGCCAATATCCATGCCTGCATGGCCGGCGTTGGTGAATTCAACCGGAATGGTCTTGGCAATGATCTTGTCGCCTTTGACCGGTTCATAGCTGTCCACGACCTGGTGATCGGTCGGCAGCAATAACTCAACTCCTTCGGCTTCAGCTCGCTTCATGATCTCCAAAGCCGTCGGCATCATTTCGTTCTCAACCAGCGACTTGCCAACTGTGAAACCCTGCGCCTTGAAAAAAGTGTAAGCCATGGCGCCGCCTATCAGGATCTTGTCGACCTTGCGATCGATGAGCGCATTGATTACCGGAATTTTGTCGGAAACTTTTGCGCCGCCGAGGATGGCAACGAAAGGATGCTCGGGGTTCGTGATTACCCGGCCGAGGTAGTCAAGCTCCTTCTGCATCAACAATCCGGCCGCAGCCTTTTTTACATGCTTGGTAATGCCCACCGTCGATGCGTGCGCGCGATGAGCGGCGCCAAACGCGTCGTTGACGTAAAGGTCACAAAGCTTCGCAAGCTGCGCGGCAAACTCATCGTCGTTCTTCTCTTCTTCTTTGTGGAAGCGCAGGTTTTCCAGCAGGAGCACATCGCCATCTTTGAGCGCCCCAACTTTCTTCTTCGCTTCTTCACCAATGCAATCCGTCGCGAAAGTCACTGGCTTGCCCAGCAAACTGGAAAGGTGTTCAGCTACCGGCGCGAGACTGTATTTCTCAACCCGCTCACCTTTAGGACGACCAAAATGCGACGCAAGAATCACGCGCGCGCTCTGCTCCGTCGCATAGTTGATCGTAGGCAACGCGGCGCGGATGCGTGTGTCGTCGTCGACCTTGCCGTCTTTGATCGGCACGTTGAAGTCGACGCGAATGAAGACGCGCTTGCTTTTCAGATAGAGATCCTTGATTGAAAGCTTGGTCATAAAGTGCTGAGTACTGAGTGCTGAGCAATGAGCAATGAGTGCTGAGCGAAAATCTTAGCTCGCGGATTCGGGTTTGGCGCGTCGGCGTTGAACGGCAGCCCGCAGTCCACCAATGATTCGAGCGACTTCAATGGCCTCTCGCATTAACGAATTGAACTCATCACCCGGAATATGCGCCACGTCAAGCGCAATGTAGAGTTGATTCCGTAGCTCCGCACAGGAGCCTTTTGCCATAACTAAAAAGCGATGAAAATCCGCGGCGCTATTTCTTTGAAATCCCTCCGCTATGTTGGGCATTACTGAAACAGATGCTCTTCGAATTTGATCCTTCAGGTTAAAGTCCCGGGCAAAGCTACCTCCACCGGTTGTTTCGTAGATCCGAACTGTTAGTTTTCTAGCTTTTTGCCACGCAATCAAGTCCTCAAACTTTTCGATTTTCGTCGACATAACATTCTCCCTCTCGTCCGAAGTTGAGGGTGATGTTGGTAATTCGTATAGCCACCTGCTTAGCACTCAGTACTCAGTACTAGTACTCCTCGCTCGATTCGCATTGCTCATTGCTCGGTACTCATTGCTCATTGCTCAGCACTCAGCACTCAGTATTTACAAGCCTTTACCGGCGACATATTTGATCAAGTCGCGCACGCGGCAGGAGTAGCCCCACTCGTTGTCGTACCACGCGATCACCTTGATCAATGTCTGATCGATCACCATCGTCGATAGCCCATCGACGATCGATGACCGGGAATCTTGGCGAAAATCGCTGGAGACGAGCGGTTCGTCCGTGTAGCCCAAAATCCCCTGCATCGCGTCGGAGGCACTGGCGTCGCGGAACGCCTGGTTGATCTCCTCGACCGACGCTCCCCGCTCAGTCTCGACGACAAAATCGACGATTGAGACGGTCGGCGTCGGGACGCGGAGCGAGAACCCGTCAAACTTCCCTTTCAGCT
>JACCVY010000228.1 GCA_013697915.1 Blastocatellia bacterium
TGTCGATAGCTAATTAACTTGGCCGGTTTTGGTAGCACATCAAATGTCCGCTTCTTCTGTTTTTGTTCTCCTGTGGCCGGGGTGGGCAAGTCGGAGACTTGTCCAGGCCGGCCACAGGCTCGCCGCCGAGCGGATTCAAGCGGCTTTTCTTTCTTCCTGGAGACCGCCTTCCTGGAGGACGCCCTTTTCGTCGTAGCGGCCAAGGCATCGCGGCCCGTGGAAGATAGCGTGGGTTCCGTCGGGATATTGGCGCACCTTCACCCGCGCCTTGACGAAATGGGCGCGTAGCGGGCTTTCGGGAATTTGCAGCTTGAGCCGGT
Organism: Blastocatellia bacterium; assembly: GCA_013697915.1. Lineage (GTDB taxonomy): Bacteria > Acidobacteriota > Blastocatellia > Pyrinomonadales > Pyrinomonadaceae > PSRF01. The sequence goes on from JACCVY010000228.1 coordinate 321, forward strand.
TGAACGACACGCAATTGTCGCAGCCGACCTGCCGCTCCTCCTGCACGCACAGAATCTCGCCAAGATCGACGCCGGGGATCGCCACGAAGGCCGAACCAGTCTGCGCGGCCGCAACCGCGAAACGAGCGTTGTGCGCGGGGATATAGACCTCGCGCAGGAACAGATTGGCCGCCTCGACCGTGGCGATCCCTTTGAGCGCCAGATCCTTGACCAGCCGGTCCTGCAAGGTCTGGAACACCCGCTCCGAGCGACCGCGCGCCTGCGGCGAATAGGCCGCGATATGTTCGACGCCCAGATGCGCCAGCGCCCGGCCGACCTGCGTCGGCCTCGAGCGGTCGACCTCGCCGCCCGCTGCCGGCGTGTGAAAATAATGCGAGCCCCGATCCGTATAGAGGCTCAAGGGCAGGCCATGCGCGCCAAACACCTCGGCCAGCGCCCGGAAGGTCGAGGCCGTGCCTTCCTCCTCGATCAGAAACGCCGAAAAAATTTGGCTGGTGGCGTCGTCCAACGTGACAATCAGATCGAGCGCCGGCTGGCCCGCCAGCCAGACGTGCTTTGATCCGTCCTGATGCAGCATCATGCCGGGAAGCGGACGCCGCTCGCGCTTGCGCCGGTGCGCCCCGCGGCGCTTGGCTTTCTCGAGCAAACCCTTCGAATGCAGGAAGGTCTTGGTCCACGTGTAGCCCCAGCCGAAATTGTGGTCCTTCACCAGATGCTCGTGGAAATGCTTGGCCGTGAAGCCTTTGTAACGCGTGCGAAACAGCGCCTCCACTTCCTCGCTCCGATCCGATGGAACCCGCTTGCCCGACGCCTTGCCCAGCCGCCGGTCCCGCAAACCCACCTCGCCCTGGTCCTCATAGCGCTGGCGCCAGCGCCGGAACGTGCGCTCGCCGACCCCCAGCAGCTCCGCCGCCTCCAGCACACCAAACTCCGCAGCCTCGTAGCGGCTCAAAATGCTCGCAAACTTGATCATCCGCACACCCTGATGGGCTTCCGTCCGGCGCATCCAAACCCCCCTGAAAGGGCTGCGACACTACCGGACAGATCGTGTGCTACCTAAACCAGACATATCGTGTGCTACCGACATGCTAAACGGCCAGGGTTGAAACCGGCGATGATTCCCGATATGTACTGCCCGATAAATACCCGGAAGCGACGCGACGGCCCCGCGCAAGTATGATCCGCGAAAGTGGGGATGGCTGTTGCGTTTCGGCCATGCGAACACGAAGACGTTGGACCATGAACCGGCCGATCGCGGCCAGATCGGGTCGGACGCCGCGGCTTCGGCCCGCTAGTGTAGTGTCTCACGTAACGCTTGACAATATGATTCGCGGGAGTTATTCTGTGCAACATGTGGGCAAACAGCGCAGCATTGGCGGTAACGCCCGAGGATTGGCGGGAACTTGAACGGATTGTCGGTTCGGGCAAGACCGAGCAGCGCATCGCATTGCGGGCGCGGATTGTCCTCGGCGCGGGCTCGGGCAAGTCGAACGCCGCGCTGGCCAGGGAACTCAAAACATCCCGCCCGACGGTCATTGATTGGCGGGCGCGCTTTGCCGAAGGCGGCATGGCGGCTCTTTATGATGACCGTCCGCGCGGGCGGAGTTTCAAGCCCCTTGGCCGCGCCAAGGAAGCCGAGGTTATTGCCAGGACGCAAACAGCGCCGCCGCAGGCAACCCAGTGGAGCTGCCGCCGCATGGCCAAAATCTGCGGCATCAGCAAAGCATCGGTGCAACGCATCTGGCAAGCCAATGGCTTGAAGCCGCATTTGGTCAAGACATTCAAGCTGTCCAACGATCCCGATTTTATCGAGAAGCTTGAGGATGTTGTGGGGCTTTATATGAACCCGCCCGATCACGCTCTGGTGTTTTGCATCGACGAGAAAAGCCAGATTCAGGCGCTTGATCGCACCCAGCCCGGCTTGCCGATGAAGAAAGGCCGCGCCGGAACCATGACGCATGATTACAAGCGCAACGGCACAACCACGTTGTTTGCCGCGCTTGATGTGCTGAAGGGCGAGGTCATCGGCCGGTGCATGCCCCGGCATCGCCATCAGGAGTTTCTGAAATTCCTAAAGGCCATCGACCGCGCCACGCCCAAACATCTGGACATTCACTGCATCGCCGACAACTACGCGACCCATAAAAAACAGGAAGTCAAAGACTGGCTCGCCAAACACCCGCGCTTTCACTTCCACTTTATTCCCACATCGTCGTCGTGGCTGAATCTAGTCGAGCGCTGGTTTGGAAGCATCACCGCCGAGCGCATTCGTCGCGGCGTTTTCAAAAGCGTGGATGAACTCGAGCGCGCCATCCACGACTACATCGAGCACACCAACGCCAATCCAAAACCTTTCGTCTGGACAAAGTCCGCGAACGACATCATCCTCAAAGTCAATCGCGGCAGGACGGCTCTGAAAATGCCGCCGTTGAAGCGGGTAGACAAATTGTAAATCTTCGCGCGAGACGATACACTAGCGGAGGGGTTGGCGGCGTGCTCATGCACTCGGACGCTCGATGAATCGATCATTTGGATGTCACCGTCGCAAACCTTTGGAACTCGAGAAGCCGATCCCACACCCCGGCCACTAGAGTGTGCGCGCCGCCTAATGGGATGAATTATCATATATATCACAATAGTGAAGATATGATATATGTCAAGATTTATTTATCAGTTATACGGCAAAGCTGAAGCATCGACTCCTGGCCATATGCCTTGGCTGTGCCTACAGG
>JACCVY010000236.1 GCA_013697915.1 Blastocatellia bacterium
GAATGAGACCACGTAATCACAGAGCTTCAGCTCACAGCGTGGAAACTCGAATAGAAGGGTGAACCAATCAACCCCGAACTCATCTCTTGACACGACCCGGCTTCATAGAAGGCTTTATGCTATCGCCGCGCTTCCCGGGCTCAATGAGCGTCCCGAAGACGAGACCGGCGTCGCCAGCCAGCCGCGAAGCGCAGAAGACAGTTTCGAGTTCCGAGTGTCGAGTTCCGACTCACGATTAAGATTTGATTTCGTAGGAATGCGGCAAGGCTAGTAAGGCGATAACCTGACTGGGATAATCGTAAATCACGCTGAAGTTGTTGGTGACATCGCGGCCCAGCACCGACAAATCCGCGCTCTCGCCTTCAGTGAAAACGCCGAATGAACCACGCACGGTCACGACTCTTTGATCATCCCGTCTGAATCCGATCACTGTTTCGATGGTGATTGAACCGGCTGAGCCACCAATACCTGAGAGAAGAGTCTGCTCGTTGCCGCGTGTTTCTAAAGATCCAAGCAAGTCGCGAAAATCCGCGCTGAAGACTGTGCGGTCGGCGCCTGCATCGAGCAGGAAAGCGACTTCAACTAACTGCCCATCAGCCGCTCGCACGAAACCCGGCACGACAGGCCTGATCACTCCATCGTCACAGAGCAGCCATTTTCCGTTGACACGCATAGATGCGGCTCCGCTTTTCGCGAAAGATGTAGCGCACGTGTGGCATTTCGTCGGGATGCTTCGCGCGGGCGAGACGCCTTACCTCTTCACCGCTGTCTGCGACAAATAACTCCCCGCCAGCGGCGGCAACATAGCGACCGCGATGCCGCTTGAAAATCTCAAGCTCCTCGGCGTGTTCGCTCAACCAAACCATGTTGCGCTCAGCCTCCTCGAATAAGCGCGCCATTTCTAGCGTCATCTCGACTTCCTCGATGATTACTTGCTGGCTCATGGCTCGATGATAGATTTCATGAGTGATTCGGTCAACCATGAGAGTAAATTAGATATCACAACTGCACCGTAATACGCCGCTCGAGTTATTATGTAGCAAGGGCCAGAACGAAAACTCCTCGACCATGTCAGTGGTGTTGCACGCCTGAGACACTTGAGTCTAACGACTGAAGAAACCTGACCGCAGTTGGATTAGAACTTTGCACCGGTGTCTCTCCCTGATGAAGCGGGAATCAAAACTACAGGACGCTCCGAACAAGTTATGCGGGCTTGCCTTTCCAAAACCCGCGCAGCGGGTGGAAGCATAAAGTCAGCACCCCAGCCGAGATGCTCGTCCGGGGACCCAGCCCTGGGGTGGAGCGGAGCGGAACCCCAGGATGACGAAGGGTAAGAAAACCGAGCGCGCGAAGCGTGCGATAGCGCAAAGGCTGCGATTTACTATTGATGAACGGCTGCCGCCCACTTCGCGGGCTCTTCCTTTTGTACTCCAACGATCCTGGGGTTCCGCTCCGCTCAACCCCAGGCTTTATGCTATCGCCTGCTCCGCGGGCTCAATGCAACTCTCCGTGGCCAATTAGTTTTTCAGCAGCCCGCCAGACGGTCCTCATCCCAGAAGTCTTCGCATCAACTTTCGCTTCACCAACTCCACAAGCAGCAGGTAAGTACCTGACGCTCCAGCCAGGAAGAGAAAGAAAGCAAAAGGCAAGCGTACGAACCCCAGGAGTTTTCCGAGTGAAGTAAATGGGATCACGATTCCAGCCATGACGACCGCGATCGTGGTAGCCGTGAGGGCGAGACTGGGACGGCTGCGGAGTGGATTGCCGGCGGTGCGAATGATGAAGATCACCAGCGTCTGCGTCGCCAGAGATTCCACAAACCAGCCCGTGTGAAAAAGCTGCTCAGAGGCGTGAAAGACTTTGAGCAGCGCAAAGAACGTCAGAAAATCGTAGATCGAGCTGAGGGGCCCGATGTAGATCATAAAGTCGCGGATCATTTTCACGTTCCAGCGCTGTGGCTTGTGGATAAAGGTGTTGTCAACGTGATCGGTGGGGATCGTTACCTGCGCCAAATCGTAGAGAAAGTTATTCAAGAGTATCTGCGTCGGCAGCATCGGCAGAAACGGCAGGAACAGCGACGCCACGGCCATACTGAACATGTTGCCGAAGTTGGAACTCGTCCCCATCAGCAAATACTTCATCACGTTACCGAAGGCTTTACGCCCCTCGATAATGCCGTCGTGAAGAACATTCAGGCTTCGCTCAAGCAAAATAATGTCCGCGGCATCCCTGGCGACATCAACCGCAGTCGAAACAGAAATGCCCACATCCGCCGCATGGAGAGAAGGCGCATCGTTGATTCCGTCTCCCAAATAACCCACGACGTGGCTGCGGTGTTTGAGCGCCAAAATAATCCGGTTCTTTTGCGCCGGCGACACTCGCGCGAAGACGGAGGTTTGCTCGACGACATGCGCGAGAGCGGTATCAGTCATTCGCTCGATTTCGTTGCCGAGGATAAGGCGTCCGTCGTCGAGGCCGACCTGCGAGCAAATGTGCTGGGTCACCAACTCGTTGTCGCCCGTCAGAATCTTGACCTCGACCCCGTCGCGTCTGAGAGCTTCCAGGGCAAACTTCGCTGTGTCCAGCGGCGGATCTGAGAAAGTTAAGAACCCCGCCAGTACCAGATCCTTTTCGTCGTCCGCCCGGTAAACTTCTTTCAGCGGCACTGCGGCGTAAGCGACAGCCAGGACCCGGAAGCCTCTGGCGCAGAGATCCCGATAAGTCGTTTCAGAACGCGCTCGTGAATCGGCATCGAGCGGAGCCTGTTGCCCGTTCAATTCATATTGCGAACATTCAGTCAGCACGCTTTCAGGAGCGCCTTTAGTGATCAGCGATCTCTCAGCTTCGCGCTCGACCACAATCGAGACGCGACGCCTTTCGAAATCGAACGGGATCTCATCAATCTTGCGGTAAGCATGAATGTCCGGATGGTCGTGTTGCAGGACGGCCAAGTCGAGAGGATTAGCGCCGCGGCTCCGGTTGATAGCCTGGCTCTTGATTGCCTGATCGAGGGGATTGCTCACGCCGGTTTCGTGCAGGCTGTTCAAGTATGCGAGTAAAAACACCCGCTCAGATGGACCGCCAAATGGATCGACGTGTTGGTCCAGGGCCATCTCGCCGCTGGTGAGCGTGCCTGTCTTGTCGCTACAAAGAACATCGATGCTGCCGAAGTTCTGCATCGCCTCGAGATGCTTGACGATCACTTTCTTTCGTGCCATATGCACGGCGCCCTGCCCCAGGGTTACAGTCGTTATCATCGGCAGGAACTCAGGTGTCAGCCCAACCGCCAGGGCGACGGCGAAGAGTACGGACTCGAGGAAATTGTGATGAAGGACGACGCTTACCAGCAGCACGAAGAGCACCAGCAGGATGGTCGTCTTCATAATCAAGAAACCAAACTGTCGTGTGCCTCTTTCGAACTCGGTTTCCGGCGGCTTGGTGGCCAGGCGAGTAGCGATATCGCCGAAGGCAGTGTTCTTGCCCGTAGCCATGACCTGGGCGGTCCCGGTGCCGCTGACTACAGAGGTGCCAAGAAAGACTTTGTGCCCGTCGCTTGTATCTTGCGATATTACCTGGAGGTCAACGGCGTCTTTCTCGACTGGGAGAGACTCTCCGGTCAGCGCGGCCTGCTGTACGTGCAGATCTCGAGCCTTAAAAAGCCAGGCATCGGCGGGCACAAGGTCGCCAGCCGTGAGCCCGATGACATCGCCCGGCACCAGTTCCCGTCTGGGAATCGCTGTCCAATTTCCGTCGCGGAGAACGTTAGCTGCCGGCGCGACTTCTTTGCGAATACGCTCGACGGCGCTTTGCGAACGATAAGTTTGAATGAAGTTGAGCGCGGCGCTCAACAGCACCATCAGCGCGATGATTGAAGCATTGAGGGCTTCACCGATAGCTGCTGAGATCCCGCTGGCTATCAGCAGAATGATGGCCAGCGGATTTATGAAGAGAAACAGAATCTGGGTGAGGCCAGACGTGCTGCGCGACGGGACAGGCTCGTTTGGGCCGAATTCTGCCAGGCGTTGCCTGGCCTCTTGACTGGTCAGTCCGGTCGTGGAAGTTACTGGGTTGGGAGCTGGTTGCATTCAGCAAACTCTTAGGACTCTTCAAAGCTGCGAAAACATACCCGCAACAGTGGGCGAACCTCCGCATGAGCTCTCTTAAACTGAAGCGAAGCTTACGCTTTATTTGAAGGAACTGATCATAACTTTTCGGTACACCCATTGCCCTTACATCAAGGCAGTTGGAAGGCAATCTAAAGACCGCGCTCTCTGTTGGCTGGACAAAGACGGGAGGCCGGATGAAACGCAAGCGCAGGAATTGGAATTAACGACATAAAATCTTAATAGCTTATGACGGCTTGGATGGCGCCGAAGCTGCTCTCGAGGACTTGCAACGTGCCAACACCGGCCGAGTCTGCTATCGCCGAGGATGGTTGTTCTCTGGAAGTGATCGTCTTTCGGATTAGACTAGACCGACTGACGGGCCTCTCGGAAGGTTAATCTCGAACAGTTCATCGAGAAGGAGCACGAAATGGCGAACATTCTGATATTAGGCGGAGGTTTTGGCGGCGTGATTGCTGCGGAGACGCTCGCGAAGGAACTTGGTCATGAACACCAGATTACACTAGTGTCACGCAGTCCGAAGTTTATCTTCTATCCTGAGCTTGTACGACTCGCATTTGGCAAATGCGAGCCGGAGGATATTTCGTTCGACCTGCGCGAGGCGATGCTCGATCGGCGGGTTCGATTTATCCAGGCCGAGGTAGCTCGTATCAAACCCGAGTCGCGCCGGGTAATTCTCCCGCACGGTGAGGTCGACGGAGAGCTACCATATGATTACTTGATCCTCGCCCTCGGCCGCCGCCTCGCAACCGAGCGAGTTACAGGTTTCTTTGAGCACTCACACCACTTGTTAACTGTGGAAGGCGCGCTTAAGTTTGGCCACGCCCTGCGGAATTTTCATGAGGGCCGCGCGGTTATCGGCCAATGTCCGGGTGCGCGGTTGCCGGTTCCCGTTTACGAGACTGCGTTTGCGCTGGCGCGATTGTTTGCGCCGGGCGGCCTTGGCGAGCGCGTGAGAATTACAATTGTCAGTCCAGATCCTCCCGGCCTTCAGTTTGATGACCTCAATATGGCGCGCGCTCTGCGCACGGCGCTCGATGAACATTACATTGAGTACCTGCCAGACTTTCCGATTGATACGGTGACATCCGAAGCCGTATCGACCAGTAATGGCCACGTTATCAACTACAGCCTGCTCATGCTGTTGCCGCCGTTCCGGGGACCGGGAGCTGTCACCGGGCTTGGAATCACCGACAATGAAGGCTACGTCAATGTCCATCGAACCATGCGCGTGCAGGGAGTTGAGAGAATGTATGCGGTCGGCGACTGCGTGAACTTCAGCGGACCAAAGCTGGGCCACATGGCCGCGCATCAGGCCAAAGTCGCTGCTGCAAATGTTGCTTTAGAGATTAAGGGACTCGAGCCACTACAGTTTTATGATCATGAGATAATGCTCACAATAGACGAAGGCGGCCAGGAATCGATCTATCTTCACAAGGGTTTGTGGGATGACGAACCCGCAATCGTTAGACAGGGACGCTTTTGGACCTGGGCCAAACGCGTTCACGAGAAATACTGGCTGGCCAAGCACTCATAACGCAAAAGGTCGGTGGTTGCGTTACTCGCTTACTGCACTTCTGACGGCCAGCTCAAACACCTATTCCTTCTCGATCTACACAGCAGTGATCTTGCGATTCTAGACGCTCGCGTCAGAGTCGTCGCCGTTGAACCGAAGCCATTGCTGGGTGTCCGCCAATGAACCGGTTCATCCGGCTTATCCTACGAGGCAAGATCGTCATACTCTTCTTCGCACACCTCGCAGCGAAACGGATTCTCTAATCCGGATTCAATCGCCTCGCTGACGAAACGAAGAGTCTCTTCGTCAACGTAAACAGCCCTGGCACACATACCACAACGAACTTCATGCTCGTTCCGCTCCGTCATGAACCAAGTGGGGCCGGTCGCCATTTGTTGGTCTGGGTCGATGTAGGATCTTAATGTTGTCATGAGTTTCTCCTTATTGCCAATTGGTGCTATGAATCATTTCAATGCTGACGGTAATGACTGCATGACAGCCCTATTTGTCGGCTGGCTTGACTGGGCGCGTGACCAGGACAGGACAAGGCGCTTGCCGTAATACCCGATCGACATTGGAACCAAGGAGCGCACCCGCGGTGAACTCGGTTCCGCCGGCTCCCATGCAAATTAGATCGATGCTGTGTTCTTTCGCGTAGGCGAGCACTTCCTGGTAAGGCTTGCCAAAGCGCACCGCATTAGTCACCGGGCACCACAGAAATACTTCTTTCGGAATCGCCTTTTGCAGTTTGCGTGCGGCTCCTGGGTAAGCGCTCTCAGTAACCCCCAACCACGCAAGCTCGGGTTCCTCTTGTTCAGCTTCAGTAAGAACGTGGAGCAGGTGCAATTCAGCCTGGTATTCCTGGGCGAGCGAAGCACCATAGTTCAATGCCAGTTCTGCGTCAGACGAAAAATCGTAAGCAACCAGGATCCGTTGAAGATCGATCTCGCCAGTTGAGAGTCCTACCCACTCCCGTTCTCGCGGATGTGTGACAAGCACCGGACAAGGAGCAGTTCGAGAAACGGTCTTGGCGGTGGACCCTAGCAATAGAGCAGCGTGCGGTCGTCGTCGGGACCGCATCACTATCAAATCGATCTTCTGCTTCGCGGCCTCATCTACTATTGCTTTGCCAACATCATCTACGTTCTCGGCGACCAAACCTTGCCAATCCAAATCACAAAGAGTGTTCAAGCCAAGATGAGGCGCGAGTGATTCCGTAAACAGGGGGGCCGTCTCAATGCCCGCCGCCTTACCCCCATTTTCGTTGCTGTCTGATTTGACTTCCTTGCAGTACAGGAGATAGAGCTTTGCATCGTATGCGGACGTCAAAGCCACCGCGTAGCGTAACGCCTCATCCGACTCCGAGGAGAGATCCGTGGGACAGAGAATTCGCTGGATAGTAATCATCTAAAAATGCCTTTCAATGGATTACTTCGCAACGCTTGTGCCGCGCTGAATATGATGGTTTTGCGCCGGAATCTTTTCAATGATGGGAAAAGGACCGATCGTCTGTGCGGATATTTCCTCAGCAGGCCGCCGTCAGAGCATGCCGGGCGCATCGCCACCGCTTGTTAACACAGAAATCCTTCTCATTTCGTCATCATTTCATCCTGAGGCACCGATACACCATTTGACAGATCAATGACCAAGGAAGATCGCGGCCCGCCCATATGCTGTCCCTCGTCATTCTCTTGCTTGAATGTTTGCAACAGACCGAGAGTGATGGCGAGAATAACAGGCCCAAGAACTATGCCGAGCAATCCGAATACGCTCATGCCACCCAGGACCGAGAAGAATACGAAAAGCTCGTGTAGCTTTGTTTGGTTCTTGATCAACTTCGGCCGCAGAAAGTTATCTATTGTACTGATAACGAGGGCACCCCAAAGAAGAAGCAGAATCGCTTTGGTCCAGTCTCCTGTCATCATCAAATAGATAGATGCGGGAAGCCAAACGAAAAACGAACCGGCAATGGGAATCATGCAGACGAACGTTAGCAACACCGCCCACAACATAGGAGAAGGCACACCCAACAGCCAAAAAGCGAGTCCGCCAAGCATTCCCTGGAGCATTGCAATCGTTACAACTCCATACACGCTCGCGCTAACTACCTGGCTAATACGCGCGAGTATTGCCTCGCTTTGATGATTACTGAGCGGCAAGGCTCCAGGCAGGGCGCGCACAATTTTGTCGCCATCGCGGAAGAGGTAATACATTGTGAAAATGACGAAAAACGCTTTCACTATCCCGCTGAGAACGTTTCCCATCAGACCCAGGGATTGTCTGACCAAGGCTCCGCCCGCGGACTTTAGTTGCTCGACAATGAACGCTTGCGAAGACAGCGTATCAACAGCCACGTGATCGTGAATCCATTTAGATACTTTTCCAGTTACCGGCGTTTCTGGATTCAATATTTGGGCCACATGCGCCGGCAGATTCCGGGCCGTGCTCGCCAATTCGTTTGCCAGTGCCATCGTAAGAAAAGTAAGAGGCGCTACCACTGTGAGTATTACCAGCACGGAAGAGAGGAAAGCGCTCAAGCCGCGGCGCTTGATCTTCTTGGCCAGGCGCTTATGAACAGGATAGAAAACAATTACCAGCACTGCCGCCCATTCCAGGACCGTGATAAAAGGCCGCAACATCAGCCAGCAAAGATAGAGGGCGATTCCCGTGGCAGCCAGAACCCCTATCCAACGTGCCTGGTTTATTTGTTCCTTCATGTGACTCCCTAAAAGCGGAGAGCGTTCTTTTACAGATGACTTGGAGGAGCACTGTATGTGCCGTTTCCTCATCTCTGCGGGATTGTAGGGCTCCGACGTGATCCGGGTAACACTAATACGGCCGCTCCCCGAATCGAATCGTTCTTAAGAGCAATGAGCGCATCGTGGGCCTGATGGAACGGAAAGGTTTGCGTATGCGTGCGCACGGGAATGCCGGCCGCTTCAAGGAGAAACTCGCGGCCATCATCTCGCGTGTTGTTAGCGACGCTTCGGACTACTCGCTCACCGTAGATAAGCGAATAGTCAAAGGATGGGATCGGGCTCATGTGAATGCCGCCCAGGACCACAGTGCCTCCCTTGCGAATAGCTTTAAGCGCAACCGGAACAAGCTCGCCCGCCGGCGCGAAAATAATCGAAGCGTGAAGTTTGACAGGCGGTTCATCCCTGGCATCGCCAACCCAGGTCGCGCCGAGTTCGCGAGCCAGCGCTTGATGTCGTTCACGATCGCGAGTGCAGACGTAGACTTCCGCACCACGTGCGCGGGCCAATTGAATACACACGTGCCCCGCAGCGCCGAAGCCGTACAGGCCAAGCCGCGCACCCTTCCATTCATGCTCACTGAGTCCGGCCAGACGCAGGCAGCGATAACCGATGATGCCAGCGCAGAGAAGTGGCGCTGCCTGAGTGTCATCAAAGTTGTCCGGTAAGCGGTAGGTGAAAGCGGCGGGCGCCACTGCGTATTCTGCATAGCCACCATCTACCGTCCAACCCGTGAACATGGCCTGCTCGCACAGGTTCTCCCGGCCAGCAAGGCAGAACTCACACACTCCACAAGTGCGATGGAGCCAGGCCACCCCCACTCGATCTCCAATGGCAAAGCCTTCGACCCGCGAGCCGAGAGCAGCTACGCGTCCGACAATTTGATGGCCGGGAATCAGAGGCGAACGCCGCACCGGCAATTCGCCCTCGACAACATGCAAGTCCGTGCGGCAGATGCCGCAGGCATGGACGCGCAACAACAGTTCGTCTTCGGAAGGTGTCGGCACGGGCATCTTAGCGTGTGCGAGCGGAAGTTCGTTAACGGGAGCCGGCGTATTCAGAATCCATGCCTTCATCTTCATTGCTTCAGAATTCAACTCCTCAAAACGCTTCAAGCAATGGTGCTGAAGCAGGGCAGGCGACGACTGCGTCTATGACGCTGCAGCGCCGAGTTCCTTTACGTCGTCATGATCAAAGTCAGAAAGTAAGGACCTCAGCTCGTATTCAAGATTGCCCTGTGCGAGCAGCGCGCGATAAGCATCGGCCGTTGTGGCAAAGCCATCAAGCACGCCAATACCTTTGGGCTTCAAAGCGTTGAAGAGTTCACCCAGAGAAGCGTTCTTACCCCCGACCAGCGGCAGACTCTTTAGCGTGATCTGAGCGAAATAAAGCGTGTACACCAACTTGCCTTCCATAATTCTCGCCTTTCAAATTGACGTGCCCTGCGACTTGCAACTTCACGAGAGCAATGCCTATGCCCGTCGGCGTCCACTCTGGAACATCCCAGCAGGCAATCAAATTCACCTTAGAGGCTGGACCCGAGCTGCGGCCCGCTATAAAACCTCGCACGGCTGCGCAAAACCGCGCAGTTTGTCAACCAGGACGCTCTAAGAAACCCGCAGAATTAGCGAGAAAAGGTGGCATGCTTCATGCAGTCTGAAAGGCTGACCCTTCTGGTAGAGGATGTGCGCCGACAAAAGCGATTACTATTTCGAACGGTCAAAGCGGTGTAACCGAAGGAGTGAGGAATGAAAATCTTATTACCAGTTGACGGATCGGCCTATAGCGACGCCGCAGTGGAGGAATTCACGCGCCGACCATGGCCGCCACACAGTGAAGTCAAAGCTATTACCGCTGCCGAAATTCCCATAGTATTGGGAATGGAACCTTGGGCTGTCTTGCCAGAGTACTTCGAGAATCTGGAGAAAGCAGTTCGTGAAGCTGCGCACGGCGTCATTCAAAGCGCTCTGACGCAGCTGCAAGCAATTGAAGACAAGTCGTTGAAGATCAGTAGTGAAGTCATTCAAGGGTCGCCTAAACAAGTGATCGTCGAAGAGGCTGAGAGTTGGGGCGCTGATCTAATCGTTATGGGTTCGCGCGGACTTAGTACCTGGAATCGACTACTTTTGGGCTCGGTTTCGAATAGCGTGGTCCATCATGCGAACTGTTCTGTTGAAATTGTGCGGAGACCTCAGGCAAGCTAACCAGAGAACGGGAAGATTGTTGAGATGAGTTTTGGCAGCAGTGGCTCGTAAAACGTTGTAAGCTTTAATTCTTCATTCCGATGTGCCGAAGAATGCTGTCGACCCAGCTTTCTTTTCCTATCAGGTGTGTAGCGCCCCGTGCTGGTACTTCTAGTATATCTGGCGTTGCTCGGTGCCCAGTCATGCGACCAATTTGAATGCGGTAGAAAACCGGCACAAGTGAGTGAGATCCGTCCCGGTGCGCATCAGACATGTAAGCAGGCTCCCACCATATCGAGCGTTGTCCCTGCAGCAGTTCGTGGGCCTTCATTCGCGCTGCTTCATGTTGAGGTTCATCGGGTAATTCCTCATAACGTCCAAAAACGATAACGCTCATCCATTGATTGTGGCTGATAAGCTCGTCGATCTCGAGGCAGACCAGCGGGTTCGCGCGCATCCATTCGATTTTCTGCCCCACGGTGGTGAACCCGTAGAGACGTTTTTCATCAGTGAACCCGTAGAGATGTTTTCCATCAAACGCGAAGTAGATGGGAACAACATAAGGCTGGTTATCGCGCGCACATCCCAGTCTGCCTATGCTCGCCTTTTCTAAGGCGCTGCGACATTCATCGTCGGTCATCTCATGAATAAACATGGCAAACAGTTCTGGTCTAACGGGCTTGAGCGAGAACATTGATCTAACAACAATGATCTAACAACCCGCAATCAGTGTTCCGCCGGTCGGAGGCATTCTCGTCACCAATTCACGTCATTGACGCCCCGAATTGCTCGGTGCTTGCGGAAACTCACGCAGGCATTGTGTTAAAGCCCGCTGCCTTTCGACTTCAATCAACAACTCCGATTAACTTCTCTTCAGAAACCTGCGAATTTCCCAGGCTTTGCAAGCCTTTGCGGTCTCGAAGTCTCTAGACGGGCGGGTACGGGCGTTGCGTAGTTCTAAGTTTTAAAAGTGAAGTGCATTTTATGCCTGGCAAGAGGAAATATACAAACGCGACTTTTACCAAACGAGTCGATCACGAGGCAGGTCGTCATCGCACATTGCGGGCCATGAGCGAGCCCGCAGTCTGTGAAGAATGTGGGGCAGTCTATGCCGACCGCCGCTGGATCGCGAAGCAGACGGGTTCAGAGGATAAAAAGCACAAACACTGGCGGCCTCCAACGACGACAGTTTGCCCCGCGTGTCAACAGAAGCGCACCGGTGAACCTCGGGGATTTGTCTATTTAGATGGCGCCTTTTTCGACGCACATCATGAAGAGGTTGAGCAGCTTCTACGCAATGAAAGCGAACGAGCTGCGGAGGACAATCCTTTGGCTCGCATTATGGAATGGAAGCCCGGTGAAGGCCACAAGCTTACAGTTAGTACAACAACGGAACATCTGGCGCAGCGCTTAGGTCACGCTCTGGAAAAAGCATTTTCAGGACGTACGAAATACGATTTTTCGCATGAGAACAAACTGGCACGGGTGAACTGGCAGAGAGACTGATGGAGATTCGCAATCGGGCTCCTCGGAGGGTCCGCAGTGACCGAGAGCTATTGATTGAGGTAAAAGCGATGACCGCGATGCCTAAAGCAACACTGACGACAGAGACCTACGAGGTTCAGCTTCCGGCCGGCGCTGTCCTACTTGACGGTGAGCTGAAAGTGCCGCAAGGCGCAAGCGGAATAGTCTTGTTCGCGCATGGGAGCGGTAGCAGTCGTCATAGCCCACGTAATCAGCACGTGGCGCGTGTTATTCGCGAGGCTGGCGTCGGCACACTGCTCTTCGATCTGCTTACGCGGGAAGAAGAAGACATAGACATTTTCACTCGCGAACTTCGCTTCGACATCAACCTGCTTGCTCGCCGGCTTGTAGCTGCGACCAATTGGCTCGCGGCAGTAGCAAAGACCCGTCACTTACGTCCGGGCTACTTCGCAGCGAGTACGGGAGGAGGCGCGGCGTTGGTCGCTGCCGCGGCCCTGGGAGAACAGGTCGGTGCAGTTGTCTCTCGTGGCGGTCGACCGGATCTTGCAGGAGAAGCTTTACGTCAGGTCAAAGCGCCGACTCTGTTAATAGTCGGCGGTCTTGATGGACCAGTCATTCGGATGAATCAGGACGCTTACGCAGAGCTCCGATGCGTGAAGGAGTTGAAGATCATACCCGGCGCCACGCACCTATTTGGGGAGCCCGGCAAGTTAGAAGAGGTCGCCAGTCTTGCTGCCAAGTGGTTTCTCAACCACTTGGAATGAAGAGCGGCGCCATCAACAAGGACTATCAGTATGTCAATTGAGGTAAACGAGAAAGAATGCGCACACGTCGCTTGCAGCTGCCCCTCGCGCGAGGGCAGTGGATTATTGCAGTGAAGAGTGTGAAAAGGCACGCTCAGACACCGACTGTGGTTGCGGACATCCGGAATGCCGAGCACAGGCTTGATGCGGGGCGTCACGAAAATACAAGGAGGTAACATGCAATTTGCAAACAGAATCCAAGCGGGGCGCTTACTGGCGAAGAAGCTGCGTGCCTACGCTAACCGTTCCGACGTAGTTGTGCTCGCTCTGCCGCGCGGCGGTGTGCCAGTCGCTTATGAAGTCGCCCGGGCGCTCGATGCTCCGCTGGACGTGTTTTTGGTGCGTAAGCTCGGTGTGCCCGGACACGAGGAAGTTGCAATGGGCGCCATCGCCACAGGTAACGTCCGCGTCCTGAATGAAGACGTAGTTAACTATTTAGGAATTCCTGATGACTTTATTGATCAAGTTGCTGCGCGCGAACAGCGCGAACTCGAACGGCGCGAGAATCTCTATCGCGGCGCGTCTGCACCCCTCAATGTGGGTGGCCGCACCGTGATCGTTGTCGACGATGGGTTGGCGACCGGATCGACCATGCGTGCTGCCGTGAAGGCCCTCAAGCGTCTCGGACCTGCCAGGATCATCGTCGCGGCGCCAGTAGCGGCGCGTGAGACGTGTGAGTCGTTCAAAGCTGACGTGGATTCAACCTGTGTCTGCGTCATGAGTCCCCATCCGTTTAAAGCGGTGGGTCTCTGGTACCGAGAGTTTTTGCAAACAACAGATGAAGAAGTTTGCTTACTACTGAAACATGCTAAACAGCCTCCCCGCCAGCGAGTCGCCTGATCGGGAGCGAGCGACGATGGGAGGATCCGGTCATGCTAAACCAAACCACTATTCTACTAACTGACGTTGTACGCGAAGCCGCTCATCCGCTGGTCGGGGAGATCGATGACTACGATCCGCTCATGAAACTCATCGGCGACGCGCCGTTGGTGCTGATCGGCGAGGCGTCGCATGGGACACACGAGTTCTATCGCGAGCGCGCTCAAATCACAAAAAGACTGATAAAGGAAAAAGGTTTCACCGCGGTTGCCGTGGAAGCTGATTGGCCCGACGCTTATCGTGTCAATCGCTATGTTCGCGGCGAGGGCAGTGACGCGGATGCGGTTGAGGCGTTGTCGGGTTTCAAGCGTTTTCCCGCATGGATGTGGCGCAACGCCGAGGTGCTGGATTTTGTTGGCTGGCTGCGAACCTATAACGACGATCTTTCTGCCTCCGCGACGAAGGTCGGTTTTTACGGCCTGGATCTCTACAGCTTGCACACCTCGATCGAAGCTGTCCTTACGTATCTCGACAAAATTGACCCAGTGGCAGCTCGACGCGCCCGTCTGCGGTATGCCTGTTTCGACCATTTCGGCAAAGACGAACAAGCTTATGGCTACGCAACAGGCATGGGGATCGCTGAGCCCTGTGAGGAGGAGGTCGTCAGCCAACTTGTTGAACTACACCGGAGCGTTGCTGAGTATGCGCGACGCGACGGTCGCATTGCCGCCGATGACTACTTTTACGCGGAGCAAAATGCGCGGCTAATTATGAACGCCGAACAATACTACCGTTCGATGTTTCGCGGCCGGGTTTCGTCATGGAACCTGCGCGACCGTCACATGGCGGAGACATTGGAGGCGCTCGTTGCGTATCTCGGCAGTCAGGGATCCCAGGCGAAAGTAGTCGTGTGGGAACACAATTCGCATCTCGGTGATGCGCGAGCGACCCGGATGGGGCAGGAGGGAGAATGGAATGTAGGGCAACTTGTGCGCGAGCGCCACGGTCGTGACGCGGTACTCGTCGGTCTCACGACTTATGAGGGCACGGTGACTGCGGCCTCCAATTGGGGGTTGCCTGCGGAACGCAAGCGGGTGCGACCCGCGCTCGCAAACAGTTACGAGGGGCTCTTCCACGAAGTGGACATCGCTCGTTTCTTGCTCACGTTTCGCAATACAGACCACGCCGCTGCGGCGCTACGCGAGCCGTTGCTTGAGCGGGCCATCGGCGTTATTTATCGCCCTGAGACCGAGAGGGCAAGTCACTATTTCAAGGCACGTTTGTCCGAGCAATTTGACGCAGTTATTCATTTCGATCAAACACGCGCAGTGGAGCCGTTGGAGATTACTGCGGAATGGGAAGTCGGCGAAGTGCCGGAGACTTTCCCAACAGGTATTTAGAAGGAGATCACACTATGAGAACGAGAGAGATTTCACGAAGCGAATGGCCGGAGTTCTTCGATAGCTTCAGCCGTCGACACGAGGGCTGGCTGGTGACACTCGAGGTTTTCGGGACCGAGATCGGAGCACAAGTTGAGGAGCGGGAATTGGCTTTCGAAGGCATCGTCGCTGAGTGGGACGAAGTTAAAGGGGATGAGATTGCCATCATGATCGGCGCAAAGCCGGACGATCACATTACGCACAACATTAGCCGACCAACCCAGGTGAGTTTAGAGCAAACAAACGAAGGTGCCGATGTTGCGCTTGCGATCAAATCAGCAGATGGAGTTACGGCCCTGATGCGATTTCGCTCAGCCTTGTTGCCGGAAATGGTCGATGGAGTTGTGACCCAACCATCACGATCCTCGTTGTAGTGGAAAGAAGCTTGAGAACATGCTCTACAACGAAAAACAAGACGATCGGGCACGCCGATTGAACTGGCTTTTCCTGCTCTGTATTTCCCTGGCGCTCGTAGTAATTGCGAATGGAACGGCACGGGACAAAAGCGTTTCCAAGTGTGGCTCACACCAGGAGATCCCCGTCGAAGAGCGACTCGAGGCCGAGCAGCGTTTGTCGGATCTTGGATATTGGACTGGACCTATTGACGGCAATCTGGATCCGGGATCCCGACATGCTTTGATCGCGTTTCAAAAAGTAGAAGGCCGCCAACGAACCGGCAGACTGACGCCGCCCGAACTTGAGGCACTGCGCACGGCTGCAACACCGCTTCCTCTACAAACAGGTTACGCACATGTCGAGATTGATATCCGCCGCCAGGTTCTATTCATCGTTGATGCAAGCGGCTCCATTACCCACATCCTTCCGGTTTGCACAGGCAATGAAAAAATCTATGTGGACCATGGGCAAGTTCATAGAGGCCATACGCCCAAAGGGAAATTCAAAGTACTGCGAAAGATCTCTGGGTGGCGGCGAAGTTCTCTTGGCCTTCTTTACTACCCTAACTATATCCACGAAGGAATTGCGATTCATGGCAGCCCGACCGTGGCCGTCTATCCTGATAGCCACGGGTGTATTCGGATACCTATGTTCGCCGCAAAAGAGTTCAGTGAAATCACGCCTATTGGGACAGAGGTGATTATTTACGAAGACCGATGAAATGAACGTTCATCGGCTAACGGGAGAGGTCGCCAGCAGTTGCAATTGTCTTGCGGCGACAGAAGCAAGTGAGTCCAGGCAGAGCAAAAATTCTCGATAGTAGTCTGAGTGTGACGGCAGCTACTACTTTACCTGTTCCCGTAGTATCCGTGCTTCCAGCCCGTCGTGGCGATGCCAAAACTTTTCTGCGTCAGTTCACCCGAGAACTTCTACGTGAGATCAGTCCTGCCGCAAAAATCCTCTGGCTGCTCAGCGTTGCCGCTCTTGTCAGCGGTGTGTTCTATCTGGGGCATGCGGCCTTTACACGTTACAGAGCTCAACAGCAGCAAAATGTCAGTCAGGCAGAAACGCTGACAAAGCGGATTGATGGGCAAGAGAGGGTGTTCGCGGACTTAAGCGAACGGCTAGATCAAACCAATCACCAGATTTCAGATGTTACAAGAACGGGGTCTGATCTCAAACAGACCAATCAGTCTGTTCTTTACGGCCCGTCGTTGCCTACCAGGCTCTGGAATTCATATAGCAACGGTACCTGTCTCATCGCAGGTTCTTATATCTTGATTGACCGCGCCACGGGTCGCCCGCTTCGCTACCCTGAGGTCGGGATGAGTCCGGAGGCACGTCTACTGACCATTGGGACGCAGGTGCCGCTGACCCCGGAAGGCAACGGGACCGTCTTCCATCTGGAATTCGTCGGAACGGGCTTTCATGTGGGCGGCGGCTACGTCTTAACTAATCGCCACATTGCCGGCCAACCCTGGGCAGTAGATCAGCGAGCACAGTTTTTCATTGCCAGCACAGGCGCCATCCCGCGTTTGGAAAAGTTGCTGGCCTTCTTCCCGGGCCATCATCAGCCCATAGCTCTCCAATTCCGAACGGCCTCGGAGAGTGATGACGTTGCTGTCTGCACGCTGAAAGCCATACCGTCAAACATTCCTGTCCTTCCTCTTGACCAACAATCGTGGGCAGTCGAGATCGGCAGACAGGTAGTCATGATGGGGTATCCCACGGGACCTAATCGCATGCTGGCCCTCTTACCAGAAATAGAAGCGATCGCAGTTGAGAATGAATATGGCGGTTCGTTGTTCACTCTGCTCGATCAACTCGGAAAACGGAAACTCATCAACCCGCTCACTACGCAGGGGCATATTACGGATCTTTACAGAAACCGGATTGTCTTCGATGCCGCAACCAGCGAGGGTTCTTCGGGAACACCGATGTTCGGCGAATCAGGTCGGGTAATCGGAATCACGTTCGCGGTTTTTGTTGACAATGGCGCGTCGAATTTTGCTGTCCCGATTACCGTCGGCATCGAACAGCTAAAGAAGGCTGGTTGGAGGCCACGGACGAATGTGTAGATGTGACTCAGTACTGAGAAGGCAAGACTCTACACCTATCCATTCGATCCCAGCGTTGCTGATCATCTTCACTTTGCTTGGAATCGGCGCAGTGACCTGCTTGGCCCAAGCCTCACTCGAGGAATTCCGCTCCGCTTTAAGCGCTAAAGGAGGGTTCACCAGCGATGACTTGTCCGCAGTTGAACGCGGCGAAATAGTCATCAAGCTTTTGCCCGTAGTCGATAAAAGGGAAGTGGCAGTCTGTGGTGTCGCGCGTCTGCGAGGTACTCCTGAAATGATTGTGAAGGCCTTTAAGGAGAGTATGGCTCAGCAGAACATTAAGTCTATTTTGGCAATCGGCAGGTTCAGTAACCCGCCAACTCTCGCCGACGTGGAAACACTGTCTCTTGAAAACCGCGATATTGAGGAGGTCAAACAATGTGCTGTAGGCAAGTGCGAAATGAAACTTTCCGCGGCGATGATTGGGCGCTTTAATCAGGAAGTGAATTGGAAGGCCCCGGACTACCAACATCAGGCAACGCGTTTGTTTCGACAAATGCTCGTGGACTACGTGCGCGACTATCGAGCACGCGGAGGTGCAGCGTTGATCGAATATCATGATCAACGCCGTGCGGTCTCGATCCGAGAGGAGCAACAGGCGCTCCTTGACCGAACTCTATATGTCAGCGACTTCGCACCTGAGTTTGTGAGTTACCTCAAGAACTTTCCAAACTCCGAATCATCTAACGTCGAAAGCTCTATCAATTGGACGAAGCTCAAGTTTGGTCTCAAGCCGGTCATCATCGTCACACACGTCGCGACTTTCGGAGGATCTCACAACAAAGCTCAGCAAATTCTCTCACTGTCAAACCAGATTTATGCGAATCACTATCTTGATTCTTCACTGGCAGTGACAACCGTTATAAGTTTTCTGAAGAATGACGGAGTTTCTGATTCCTACTTGCTTTATACGAACCACTCGCGAGCTGATTCGCTGGCAGGCTCATTTAGTAGGGTAAAGCGTAGTCTGGTTGAGAGTGAATCAATAGAAAAGCTCAATGCTCTGCTGCTACAAACAAGGGCGAATGTAGAAGTCGTCTCTATAAATCAATCTGGTGCTATTCCTGCCTCTCCCAGGGAGAGAATTAGCGATTGGCTGTTTCGAGGAACACGTCAGTATGCGTGGCTCTTTGTCTTGGTTGTGCTAGGCGTCTTAATTGTACTTAGTGGACGCAAAGCAAAGCGAATGCAGGTTCGCGCGCGCAACGGAGCCAAGCGGAACATAAACCCTTTAGTCCCCGGATTGCCGACTACGCGAAAATAACGCGGAGGAAAAAACGATGAAACATTTACGCCGGTATTCAACGCGAACTGAATTAAAATCAGCGGTCTTTTGCCAATGCGGTCCGACCAACGTCCCCACAAGGGTGCGAAGATGAGCTGCATCAGCGCATAGACACCGGTCAGTAAGCCGACGTGTATCACCACTTACTGGCGCGTTGCTCCTTCGGCCAACGCGAGGCGCTCGACGTAGAAGGGCAGCACCGGCAGCGTGATGCCGAAGCCGATCATCACGACAAACAAACAGCCGAGCAGCACGAATAAGTCCTTGTTCCTCTCGTCCCCCTTTGCCTTCGCCTGCTGCCCGCCGATGGTTAAGTTTTCGCGTTTCATTGCTTAAGCGCGTTATTCGTCAGACTGTTATAAATGCTCGCC
>JACCVY010000250.1 GCA_013697915.1 Blastocatellia bacterium
TTCCAGTTCACTTCCCGGTTGCTCACGTTGCCGTCTTGAAGGTAGAACGTGAACGACAATTCGCCATTCCAGATCATCGCAACCAGTCCTTTGGTTTCGACCTGTTGCTGCACAAGTTCCAACACCGCTTGAATTGTGTTCGCGTCTGCCACTGGTTCATCTCAAGCCCCCCGAAAACATTAGAAGCCATTATAGCACAACGCGCGCACAGTATCAATCTTTTTGTTTCAACAGCCGTCCAATCTCGCTCTCGCTTGACGCTCCATGTTATAATTGTTGTAATAAAGCGTGGTCGTGACCCATGCTTTTACTATACCCTGTTTCCTATCGCTCTGTTTCGCGTGGTCACGACACGCGGGGCAGAGCGATTTCCTTTATAGGAGCCTTGCCATGACGGACCACGATCAAGAAATGCGAGAACGGGTAGACGAAACGATTTACCGCCCACATGCCGTAACACAAGAGATTGTCTTTTGGAGTCCACTTCTAAACATCCTATTCTGCTTTTGCTGGTGGGTTGCGGCGGCAATCATGCTAACCGAAGCAACACAGCACCCCGAGGCGAAATGGATGTTTTGGGCAAGCATGGGCTTGTTTGCAATTCCCCCTACGTTTTTCATCGTCGCGTATGTGGTGCTACATCTTAAGGTAAAAGAGAACCGCGACGAACTTCTCGTTATGACGTATGACTCAATGCACACCGCCGAACTGCGAATGCGACCACCGCCCCGGAACGTCGGCTATGTCTATCTGATTCGGAATCCCGCCGGTCTGGTAAAGATAGGGCGCTCTCAAAACCCCAATATCCGCCTTCGCAGTTTAATGACTGGCTCTGTAGACAAACTTGAATTACTTCACACAATAGAATGCCAACACCCGCACGCCATCGAAAGGGCATTGCATAGAACCTATTCCGGAAAGCGAGTGCGGGGTGAGTGGTTCAAGCTCACGGACGAGGACATAGAATCAATCAAACAAAAATAGGATTGCTATGCCCTTCCCTATCGAGAGGGCGTATCCCCTTCCAATTTATCCCGCATTCGCACGACCAAACCAAACCAAACTAGCACACCAGACAACCAGTAGGATACTCACTCTATCTTGCTGGTTGTCTGGTTTTCTTGGATTACAGTCCTAAACCAGCGATAATTTCGCTCGGGTCCGTTGTGACCAGTTTCCCCGGCTGCCGTGTCTCGCCGTCACGCCCCCGGATGAATCCATAATCTTTAAGCGGTTGTATCAGCCGGTCATAGTCACGGAAATCGTTAATGATATACCCGTCCGGCTTGACCCCATCCGACAACATGCGCGGCGGCTTGCACAACCAGACCGATTTTGTGTGCCCCTCTTTCACAATAGCACGTATAAATTCGCGCAGGGCTTCGGCTGGTACTTCGCTCTTTTTAGCCCGCCGCCGATCTTGCCAATACTGAACCATCGGCTTGACGGGCGCGGCATCGTCCATATAGTCAATCCCTTCGGGATTCGGGTTTACCATATGTGTGCTTGCATTCCGCAATGGCAGGGCGGCAATCGTCTCGATCTGCTTGACCGGATGCGCGGAGTAATTCAATTCCGCTTCTGCGCGTTTCAATTCCGATTGCCCCGCATAGCGCAGGCGTGTAATAATCGCCGCGGTGAATCCTGCTACCGCATCCGTCGCGTGATTGTAATTTCGCAGCGTCAAGAGAATTGGTAGCGCTGCCAAGCCGGACGCCGCACACAGCACAACAATGAGCCAATACGGAACGCTCATAGTAAAGGCAAAAACTAACGTGCTGAACGGCACTAGAAACACGAGCGACCAGACGATAATCATTAACCCGGCTTGGTTGCTCACGTTCAAATACGCAGTTAGTTCGCGCTTGGCTTCCCCAGGAACGGTCATCGAGTTGTGCGTGTCGATCATCGTCTGCCCCCCGGCGGGCGCGTCTGGCTCTCTTTTTCCTCTTGCTCTCTCTTTTTCGATAGAGCAATCCCGGATGCAATGGACTCACGCAAAAACAAAAACGCGGCAATAAGGATGGCAACCAGGAAAATGCTCGTCAAAATCACCGATTGCGAAAAGTCCATGCCTGCCATAACCAGACCGTAGCCCCCCTTCCTACGCGGTCAATTCTATCACGGTTTCGGCGTCGCTGTAAATGCGTTCGATTACGAACGCCGTGCGTCGTTCCACCCAATTACGGCGCGGGATGTTTAAGGCTGCCTTCCACAAAATACAAGAATACCGCGTGCGTCACGCTGCGCGCCTGAAGTTTCACCATGGCGCGGCGCACATACTGGCTAACCGTGTTCCGCGACAATGCCAGGGCACGGGCAATTTCATCGCGGGACTGACCGTGCGCGACGGCGGTAAGGACTTGGCTCTCGCGCCTGCATCATAGTTTCCCATCCCTCACCCGCCGCATCACCTTTATACATCGGTCGCAAATACATCCGTTCGCCCGATTCCAGAAGCCGCGCCCCAACGTGTTCCCGTTCACGCTGGCGCAATGCGGATGCAACTTGACGCTGCACGCGGGACGCTTGGCGTGGTCAAGCGCCGCGCCCGTTCCGAGTCCGAGCAAGGCACGGAACGCGCGCAGGTGTTTGCCCTGTGCGACAACAGAATAGTGGCTGTCGGTAGGATAGTCCATCGTGCGCCTTTCTAAAACTGTGCTTCCCCCACGATCTCGGTATCCGGTCCGATCACCAGATACGTCTTGCCCCCGCGCACCGGAGCGCCGTTCTTGGCAACCGTAAATTTGCGTTTGCGCTTCGCCGGCGTTCAGCGCTCGCGCAGTTCTTTTGACATGATCCAGGCGGCGACATCGGGATAACCGGCATTGCGAACGATAATCGCCGCCTCACTAATGCGCTTGAGGGTAGGCTTGTCTGTGGTCATGCTTGCTCATCTCCCACAGCGTCATCATCGTCAATCGGTGCGCCGCAATCGGGACAAAAATCTCCATCCTGATAACTCAACCGCGTGCCGCAGAAGCATCGTCCCCATATTTCGGATTCGTAAATCCAATCTTCGTAGGCGTCGGTTTCTTCGGCGTTGTATTCAACGCGGCGTTCCATGATGTCGGTCATGCGTACTCCATTGCCATAGGAATTTGTAATTGCGCTTCACGGATACGGCGCTCTGACATTTTGAAATACTGTTCGTTCAATTCGATGCCCACAAAAGAGCGTTGTAACTTCACCGATACCAGACCCGTCGTGCCGCTGCCTAGAAAGGGATCGAGCACCACCCCGCCCACCGGTGCCCCGGCGAGAATACAAGGCGTGATGAGTTTCGGCGGGAATGTGGCAAAGTGCGCTTCGTCAAAAGAGTGAGTATTCACGGTCCACACCGAACGCTTATTGCGCGTGTTCAAGTCGTATGTATAATTTCCGGGTCGCAATCCGTTCCGTAACCCATCCGGCATTGACTTGTGATGTTCTTTCGCTCGCGCTTTTCTGTCGTCACCCGGATAGTTTGCCTGTTCTCTCACCGCGTCACTGTCATAGTAATACTGCGCGCTCTTAGAGAGCAGGAAAATGTATTCGTGGGATTTCGTCTGGCGGGCGGTCACTCTCTCCGGCATGGGGTTCGGCTTGTGCCAAATAATGTCGCTCCGCAGATACCACCCATCCGCGCGTAGGGCGAAGGCAACTAACCACGGGATGCCAATTAGGTCTTTTTCTTTCAATCCCCCTACGAGGCGATTGGGACGATCCACACTGGCGTCTGGTGATCCTGCGCCGATCGTCGATCGCCGAGCACAAGCGAAGGCGGACGCGTAAGAATCTCCGATGTTGATCCAGGCGGTTCCGTTGTCCTTCAACACGCGCCGCAATTCGCGAAACAATTCAACCAGGTGGCAAACGTATTCTTCCGGCGTGCGCTCCAAGCCAAGTTGGCTATCAACGCGTATTGCGCCGCACTTCAAGCAACTACTTCGGTCTCCCCTAAATGGACGACTCACATTCGGCTTGAGACTGTCATTCCAGTGGGAAATCGTATGTTCACAATCCGGGTTGCCGCCTTCCCATTTCGCCGTTCCATAATCACGCAGCCCCCAATAGGGGGGCGACGTGACAATCGATTGCACGCTCTCCGTTTCCAGCGTGCGCGCCACCGTCAACGCATCCCCTAAGTGCAATGTAACGTTTGTGGCGATGTTTACATCGCGGTTTACGAAACGACTCATTGCGTCACCTTCTGCTTGACCGCATCACGCACTTCCTTTAGCCACACTTTGTAGGGGTGATCCCTACGCTGTCCGAACGGATTCGCCGCGCGCAAGAGCATTATCATTTCTTTGTCCGTTGCGTTCGGGTTGGCGTCGCGCACCTGTTGAATCACGCGCCGCGAGAGAATTGCCCATTTGCCTTGATCGGTCATCGCTTCACCTTTGCCCGTTCGTATCGCACCGTGCCCCGCGGTAGTTCGTTCGATGTGACGCGTATTTCTTTCACCCCTGCTCCGAAATTGCCGTTCACCACCTGCGCCTTGATTTGGTCGACCGTCAGCGCATCCGAAAACACGCCCACTTCGATCATGTCGTGAATCTCGCTCCGACGGAACAGACCCGGTTTCGTTGCGTGTCCCGCGC
The DNA here is from genome assembly GCA_013697915.1 of Blastocatellia bacterium. Lineage (GTDB taxonomy): Bacteria > Acidobacteriota > Blastocatellia > Pyrinomonadales > Pyrinomonadaceae > PSRF01. The sequence goes on from JACCVY010000250.1 coordinate 4,587, forward strand.
CGATAATGCGCCCCGCCACGATAAGAACGTGATTGCAGGTGGGACATCGATACGCATACATCATTGATTCACCTCCATCTCTGCGAGTCGCACTAAATTCGGATCGAGCCAAACCGCATAGTCAATGCCTGCTTCACCCATTCTTTGTTTATCGAGCCGCATGAACATGAGTTCCGGCACAATCGGGTATACCTGTTTTTTCCCTTCAATCGTCACCTGCACTTCATTCGTCGTTTCCGTTTTCACCGGACGCCACAGCCCTAGAATCGCATCCGCTTCCTGCTCAATCGCGCTGGCATGTTGGCAGTGGTGCGAGCGCGGTATCTTGCCTTCGCCCTTTTCGCTCTCGCGCGACGCCTGTACGCACACGATCATTTTGCATTGCAGTTCGAGACACAATTCCCGCGCGGCGAATATCGCTTCCGTCACTTCATCTTGACGGCGTTCCTTCTCGGCAACATGGAATTTCTGAATGTAATCCAGCACGATCAGGCTGGTCTTGACGCCGCGCCGTTCGGTCTCTGTTTTGATGTCGGCAAAGATATTCCGAAACGTGAACGGCTTATTCTTGCGATGCTCATAGGCGCTCTTGCCGACGTAATCCAACGGCAGCCGCACCCGCTTTAGGGATCGCACGCGCATCGCTTCAATGTCTGCCCGTCCCCATGCAATGTCAGAAACCGTCAGCCCGCTGTCACTGTTGATAATCGTTTCAATCTCTTCAATCGGTTGGTCGAGCGTGACATAGAATACATTCTCCTTGCGCTGCTCGGCGGCAATCTCCTGTGCTTCCTTCCGCGCCAGAAACGCCGCCAGGGTCGATTTGCCGTGCCCCGGTCGCGCGAGAATGGCAAGGATTTTCCCGCGCCGCAATGGCAAGATGGTTTCATCCAACCGCCGCACACCGAATTTCAGCCCCGGCGTCGCGCGTACGTATTCCGCATATTTAATCCAGTTCGTCGCGGCTTCGGTCCCGGTGTAGATCAGGGAATCGATCATAATCGCACCTCTGCCGCGTCCTTGCCGTTCTCTTTGGCATCGGAATCCACCGCCCCGGATTGCACCACCGCCGCGTAATACTTGTAGTTCGGACGCGCCGCCCGTTTTAACGTAATGGCGACCGCGCGCCGGTGTAGCTCCAGGTCTGGATACGCGTCCCACAATTCGCCAAACAGTTCCAGCGTCGCAGGCGATACCCCGCCCCCTGCCTGTAGCATAGCGGCTACGGCGCTATACGCTTGACCGAATTCTTTCTCGGTAGATAGCTTTACCGATGAAGATTGATTTTGATTTGATTGACGATTGATAGATTGATCTATTGCAGTACGCACAAAGCTTGTACCGCGATAATCTATATGTTTGGCAGGAGTAAATTCCCCGCCGCTTGTCTCAATCACCATCCCGTTGTTAATTAGAAGCGTCAACGCCGCTTGAATCGTTCGTGCTGACAACGCCGTGGCGTTAATCAGGTCTTGCACTTTCGGTCCGTTCGGGCGCATCGGTAAAAGAATCCCTATCGCCATAAAGACCACCGCATTGGAACCGCTTGCCAAAAAGGGCAGCTTGTCCAGCACATCTGTAGACAGATGTGCATACGGTATTTTGTCCATGTGCTCACCTCATAGTCGTGTTTGCAGCAGCCATTCCCGCAAATCGTTTCGGGTCAAGCCGTGCTGTGTAATCGCATCGTCGGGCTTCACAGGCAGCCGCACTACTTTAATATTTTGTAGGCGTTCCTGAAAGCGTTTGATCGGTGCGGTTTGTACGTCCGGGTCTGGTAAAAAATACTTGCGCTTATAACAGGCGAGTTCGTCAATCAGTCGTTCCGACGGTGAGATGCCCGGCAGTCCCACTACCTGTATGGAGTGCGCCAAGAGTTGGTCAACGACAATCGCTTTCTTTGCGCCTTCCACGATCAACACATCTCCCCCGGTATGTTGGCGGCAGTAGAACGAACGCGCCGGAATTCCTTGCTCTTGGCGATATTTACCCACGCCCGCAGGCGGATTGTCTAACCGATATTGACGGTTAACGACGCTCCACGTGTCGGGGTCGTAAATCGGAATGGTGTAGGCGTTCATTTCTACGCGCTCGCCAGTGGTGCGATTGACTAACGGATACTTGCACGCGCCCAAGCCGTACCAGTCAATCGACTCTTCCGTAATACCTTGTGCCGTCCACCACTGGCGCGCGGCGTAGTTCATCCCGTCGTGCCACCCGGCGCGATAGGCTTCCTGTTCGTGGAATTTTGTAATGCGACGTTCAAGTATCGCGCGCTCTGCGGTCTCACGTTCTTTGGCGCGCTGCATCCGGTCCAATTTTTCCAGCGGGTCTAATTTCTCCAAGTCCATCAGCCAAAAGGTCTTTTGACACTGGCGGCAGTAGCCATTCCCTTTGTCGTCGCCGTACCAGATCATCCGGTCGCGCCCACCACATGCCGGGCAGGGGCTGTGAAACTCATTGCCCTGTTTCTTGGCGGTCAGTCCGTATTTCTGAAAGACGGCTACGGGAATATCTACATCAGTGGCTACCATACATGCTGCTCCTTGCTGTAACCTTGCTACACCTTGCTACACCTTACAAGACAATGCCAACGCCTCACGCCACGACGCCACGCCTATACAAAACGCGACGGTGCGACACAATGCCAATGCTTTACGTTGCTAAACCTTGCCATCGCAATACTTGACCTCACGCCACCATGCCTTTGCGGAACTATGCCCCACATTGCCATTACTTGACTTTACTTTGCCTTGCCATTACAGCGCCTGACTCTACATCGCTCATGCTCTACCATGCCGGACATTACCTCACATTGCCATTGCGATACGTCACACGGCACAACTCTGCCATTGCGACACGAAACAGTACTTCACATTGCCATGCCTATGCTTTACTCAACCTCACGCTGCCTTGCCTTTGCCATACAGGACTATGCCAAACACCGCCAAGCCTTTGCGGTACGAGACGGCGCGGCACGGTACTTTACTGTGCCATTACGATGCCGCGCCATGCAGTACGGAGCCTCGCCATTACGGCACGATGCCATGCCCCACTATGCAATGCAAAGCAATGCCTATGCCTTGCCAAACGTCGCCGGACACCACGTCGCCTATGCTTTTTCTAACTCATAGGTGAAGCGTCCGTATGATGCATTTCTCCACTGACCCATTCCCTTGTATGCGCCATAGTCCAACAGGTCGCGCAGCAAGTCTTCCCCGATCGTACTGCCCAACACTTCAACTTCACACTCAAACCACGTGCCGAGCGGCAACATCTCCGAACGGGCGAGCGCCACGCGCGGCCCCTGTGCGGTCTCGGCTCGCAATGGTCTCTCAAGATATTCCACCGTCGCGTCAGACGGAACGTGCAGGGCAATGCGCCGCGGGCGAATGAACACCATGTTGTCAATCTTGTTGCGCAGGTTCTTGACGCCCCGCGCGCCGTTTTGCAGGCGTCCCGATTCCTTAAGAAAACCGCGCACGTGGTAGTCGTAGTAAATCGGCTTGTCGTCCAACTTGTGAAAAACGGTTGTGCCGCGCTCCAACATTTCGGGGAGCGTCTCTTGCTCGTCGGAAACGTCAATGCCCAAATCGCGGGCTTTGGATTGCAGGTATTCGATTGCCACGTCCTTGACCGTTTGCGTTCCGAGCAGCGGCTCGGTCATTGTGACTTTGAGTTTGTAGTGAGTTTTTTCCATTCAGCTCCTTTTGGAAATTGTCAATCCCTATCTCCCCCGCGCGCTGTGTTCCGCGTGCGCCTGTTCCTGCTGTGCTTGCTCTGACATGCTCGTCCCACTGCGCCGTGCTAGGCGCTAGTTCCATCGCCCATCGAATAACGACAGTGGGCATTCCAAATAGGGCAGTGTTCCCACCATCCACAATTTGAAAATATCCATCGTCATTTGTTTTCCGTTGACCATCACATGATCGTCATACCATTTCACTAAATAGAATCCGTCGTAGTATTCGCGTTGTGGGTCAGCTTGCCGGAGCAAACGATGAATCAGCCCAAATACACGCTGTTGCGCGTAACCCATTGCGCCGTGCGCTTCTTTGATTTCGATAAAGCGGAATTTTCCGTCTGCCTCTTTGGGTCGAGAAATCAAGGCACCGTATGTGAGCGCCACTAAATCCAAATCCTCAAGCACCATTCCATCGCCTGGGGTAGGCAAATTCTTTCTCCCCCAGTCTCGCCACTTCAGCACTTGATACTTGTCGGGATTGCGGAACGTCGGCGCTACTGCCGCCATCCATGACCACCAACGATGCAACACATTATTTATGCGCACAAGTCTACTTGTGACCACTCAGCCTCGCAATGCTCATCTTGACAGCTTCTACGTCTTTGTCGAAAGCCAAAAAGTGACGCCCTAATTCTTTGCAAACATAGGGAGTAGTGCCGCCGCCAACAAACGGATCAAGCACAATGCCGCCCTCAAAGGTGTAGGCGGGAATGTATTGGCGCGGCGCATCCTCGTCTTGCTGCCAATCGTGAAAATCCTTTTCGCGGGTTCCGCGCACAACGTCCTGCACCCACTCTCGCACTTTGGAATCACCCGGTTTCTTGAAAACAACAATGGGTCGCCAGTTTTCAAAGATGTTATGCTTGCTGATTCTCGATTTGCTGAATGGTTGAAATACCGCGTCAGTCCAAATGTATTCCAGTCCATTCGCTTCTATCGTGTTGATGATGGTCGGCAAATACATCTTGCCGCAGTAGGTCATCAGGTAAGCGCCAGTCTTGAGAACGTGCGCGGCGAGCTCTGCGAGTTTCCCGTACAGGTCAATGTATTCTTCATGGTAGGGCGGGTCGGTGAAAATCATGTCAACCGATGCGCGCGGCAGGTCAAGCAATTCAATGTCCGACACCTGAATGGAATCGAGTTCAAATTCGCCAACGTATTCTGGTGGGTCGGGTAGGTCTGCCAGTCTCTTTTCCTTGCGCTTCCTTTTCGCTCGCGTCCTGGTGTCGTCCTGGCTTTCGCCTGTTTCTTCTGCTCCCTCAAGCATTTCATCTTGTTCGTCGTTCGTAAATTCCTTTGCCGCAACTTCAGCGTAATGTGCCCATGAAACACCGTATCGACGTCGATACGGCGGGAATACCTTGGCGATCCACTTGAGACGACGCACACTCTCTTGGGTGATTCCTAGTGTTTCACTTAGTCCTTGCGAATAATCCTCTGGATAGTTTCCCTCGCCATAGACAAGCCAATCTCCCCACCACCATTGAATTCCGTTTTCCATCTGCGCTAAGGTTTCCCCTGCGGCAAGCCATTGGTCTATAGTTAAACCATCAGGCAAAATATAGGCGGTTTCAGTAAGTCTTCCGCTGACGGCTAGGCTAACTTGGTTCGGCTTAACTAACTGGTTGCTGTTAGGCATGAATAAAAAAATTGCTCCTGTCCTCGTTCGTCATTTGAGTTTGGGGCGGCAGGTGAGCGCCTGACCGCCCCGGCTTCCGGATTCACGTAACCCGTCGCTCAATCAGGCAGATCACGTTTGGCAAGGGTGCCGCACAAGTCCGCTACGTTCCGGGTTACGCTAGTGCGAGCGTGGAGACTCGGACTCCATGCTGCCCACCGTCCGGCCAACGGATGCAGCGCTCGCCAGTGTGCGGCGGGACTCTCGCTGTGAATCGCTGCCAGCCCCGTCGCGCCTGTCGCGCGGTCTCTCCTACGCCGCGACAGGTTCCGGCGCTATGGCGTTCAGTTCCGCAAGTGCGGCTTTCCAGTCAGTGTGGTTGCCTGTATCGCTGTTGATCGTGTGAATTGCGAGAATGCGACTGGCTTCGGGATTCATTTTCAATTCAGTAGCGCGCGCCCAAAAGGTTGTGCTGTTGGCTGGTCCGGTGGGCGCTTGTTGCGTCGTCGCGGGCTGTGGCGCTCGTTGTGCCGGTTGTTGCTGATTCACAACCTTCACCCCGGACTTGGCGCGAATCCAAGAGTCAATCATTTGCTTTACAAACCATTCGGGAATCAGTCCGCGAATGGCATTGCGCTGCGCTTTGGCAAGGGCTTGCTCGTAAGCAAACACGTTCAGACCGCCGCGCGCATATTTCTTTTCTTGGCGCTTGATGCCCCAATTGCCGCCGCCGTTCATTTCGTCAACGGCATAAATGCGCACCTCGAAATAGTCGTCTGTCTCGATCACGGTAGGTTCTTTGTCGGAGATACGAATCCGCGCTTGTCCCTGCTTGTTCATCACGCGCGCCGTTTCGCGCACGCCGGAAAGACTCAAGCCGGTAATGGTGCTGCCCCCTTGCGGAATCTGATACACGAGCGTGTCAATAGCGCGCCCTTTAATTTCGTCCAGTACCATCTGTTCGTCCATCTTCTCCATCTCTTCGTATGGAGTCACTTGCATTCCTGTTTCCATCCTAGCCTCCTCGCGGACTGTTGCCGCTACTTTCCCTTGAACTTCTTACACATTTGCTCATGCACATCCCGCCATATCTCGGACAGGAACGGTGCGCCGCAATACTTACAGCGCAGCCAGTTAATGATGGCGATGGATACATCGCTGCTCATGGATGCCCCACAATGAACGCCGCCAAGATGATCGCCAGCAGCGCCGTCAGCGCCAGATATAGGATCACGTTGGTCAGCCGCGTGCTGTCCGGCGTGCGGTGCGCGGGCGTGACGTCCATTCGCTCAATCAAGGCGCGGTCATCTTTGCTCATGCTTGCGCCTCGTCGTTCTCGTCGGGTGCGTTGGCTGCTATTAAGCGCAGGTGTGCTACCCTCCATTGGTGGTAGGACAAATACGAATCGTCAAAGTCGTCCGGGTGCTGTTCCAGGTATTCCGCTGCCTTGCGCTCGATTTCCTCGGCTTCTCGCTCAAGTGATTGTTTGGTGTCGTCCTTCATGTTCGGATTCTCCGTTTTACTTCCACGTGGTGAACACAATGATAAGAATTACAACCACCAGCCAGAACGGGAGCGACATCAGGACCGCCAGACGAAAGTTCGGTGCCGTGTCGGATGGCGCGTCGTCGTAGGGGTTCATGCCACCACCTCCCTCACCAATACCGCAACCCGTTTCTCGCTCGATGCCATCGCTTCGACTTTTGCAGCATCAAACAACGCCTTCGCCTTGTCTTTCAGTTCCTCCAAGTGCGCCGCGTCGTCCACGGCAGAATGGATCGTGTCCGTCTCCTGTTCATGTTGTTCCAAAAGGAGTGCAATGTACATGTACGCATCGTCTGGCAATTGTTGTCTCATGGTGTATTCTCCGGCTAACTGTCTAGCCATAGGTCTTGACTTCAATTTTTCCGCAATTGGGACAACGCCACGTTTCGATCAGTTTGCCGCCCCGGAATGATTCTTGCTTGACTAGCAAAGGAGTATGGCGCGGGCAGTTGGGCGGTTTGCCAATAATCTTAGGGGGCAAGGGCTTCTGATGCTTTGATAAACTCACGGTCAACATCCAATAAGTCTGTCCGAATAGAGCGTAGCATTTGGCTTACCAATTCAACCGGGACGCCGCTGTCCGCATACGTATCAAGAGCCAGTAAGGTGCTCTCTAAGCCTGTATCTTCAATTTCTCCGATCACGTGTTTTAGTTTCGCCTGTCCGTTTTCAAAGAATTGTAGAAATTTGTTGTCACCGCGCACACCGCGCGCTATTTTTCTCTTGGGAAGATACGACATATATTTCTATCTTTTGTCACAGGTTGAGTTTTTAGTGTTATGCTGTTCTCAGAATGAACGTTGTTCTGTGGTGGGTCTCGCCAGAAATGCGGCGCTATCGTGACCGTGAACATCGCCGCGACGGCGAGCCGGTCGTAAACATTCTTACGCTTCCCCCCAGCGGGCGATGTGATGGTTTATTTGGGGGCTGCCTCTCGACCGAGGTGGATATACAACCGTCCGACGTTATATCGCCCGCTTCCTTCGTCCCCGCTTGCTCTTCTCCGCTCCTAAAAATTCACCGACCGAAACCAATCTACCAACCGAATCAGAATATAAAAAACGATGTAGGCGAGAACGATAGCGAAGGCGAGTTCGATTTGTGTACGGGTCACGCCATCACCATCCGTTCCGCCTGTTCGTTCCCTGCTATCCGTGCGCTCTCATAGCCTTCCCGATCCGCAACCAGTTTCAACATTCGTCTTCCCAACGGCGTCAACTTGTGGCTGCGATATACATAGTACTTGTCGCCTGCTTCGCACCGTGCTACCGGCACCTTGCGAGTCCGCACCAGCCGCAGCGTCACTTTGGTCTTGGACCTGTTGACGTAAAAGTAAGGGCGCGGCGTGTTCATCGCGGTAGAGAGTCGCAGCGCGGCGGCAATGAGTTGCGCTTGGTCGTCGGTAAGTTGACGGGATGTGTCGGTCATGGTTTGCTCCTTTGCAATATAGGCAGGGCAGGGGTTACGCGGGTACGGGTGACTTTGTGCGGCGTGTTTT
>JACCVY010000251.1 GCA_013697915.1 Blastocatellia bacterium
GGCGGCACCGGCACATATCCTTCTTTGGGACGAATGCGATAACCAAGATTCGAGCCCTGAAACTCATTCGCATCGCGGCCGCTGTTCCAGTGACCTTCATCTGAGTCGATCGAGTAGCCGGCGGAGTGTTGCTCGTTATGAAATTTCGCCGAGTCGAAAACAAAAAATTCAGCTTCCGGACCGAAGAAGGCAGTGTCCCCAAGTCCGGTGAATCTCAGATAATTCTCGGCACGAACGGCCACCGAGCGCGGATCGAACGCATAACCTTCCTTGGTGATGGGATCCACCGCGTTGCCTATCAAACAAAGAGTCGGCTGCTCGGCGAAAGGGTCCATCCAAAAGCGGCCCGCGTCAGGCACCAACAACATGTCTGATTCGTGTATAGCTGCCCAACCACGGATTGAAGAAGCGTCGAAACCAAAGCCATCTTCAAACTGGTCTTCGCCAAGTTCGGCGATGGGGAAAGTCAGGTGTTGCCACGAGCCCGGCAGATCGGTAAACCGGACAGAAACGAATTTTGCCCCCTGGTCAGAGGCATACTTCAACACAGTCTTTGCATTCATGAGTTCTCCTGATTGAAAAAGGGAGTGTTAGGGGTGCTCTTCGCCCCGGCGTGGTGTTTGGCGCGAAGTCTTGTGGAAGCCGAAAATTACTGCCGCAAAGTGCGAACGTCATTTAATCAGACGCGCGTAAAAAAGTAGGCATTATAGTTTGCTCGCAATGCATGTCAAGGCTTTTGCTGACAGGAATTTTGCGAATCATCACTTTTCGTCGGTAACCCGTTTCCACACGTGACTTAACTCTTGAAAGAAAGTTGTCCGAAACAAAAAAGTTATAGACCCTCTTGACGTTTTCTGTTACATTGCGCGACTAAGCGTCCCATCCAAGACAATCTCCGCTACACCGACTCGGGATGTGCATAACTACGTTTAGGCTTCGGAAAATAAGCATCCAAGTCTCGCGCGCAAATCAGGAGACCGCGAATTGACCACGGCAATTGAGCAGACCCTTGAAACCTATGGCATCGAGAATTGGGGCGCGGGTTACTTCGACGTAAATCGCAAGGGAAACCTGATCGTCCGGCCCGCCGAAGGTGATTCCCGCTCAGCAGATCTGAAGGAAATTATCGACGATCTCGCCCGGCGCGGCATCGGCGCGCCCGTACTGCTGCGCTTCCCGCAACTGGTGGCGGCGCAGGTACGCAAACTTCAAAGAGCTTTTAGTCGCTCGATCCGGGAATTTGAATACCAGGGCGCGCACATGTGCGTTTACCCGATGAAGGTCAATCAACAGCGCTCGCTGGTTGAGGAGTATCTGCGCGAAGGCTCGCGCTACGACTTTGGCCTCGAAGCCGGCTCCAAAGCTGAACTCTATGCGGCGCTCGCGCTCGAGCAAACCCCGGACAGCCTGTTGGTGCTCAATGGTTTTAAGGACGAAGAGTTTATTGAGCTCGCCTTTGCCGGAGCGGCCTGTGGCAAGCGCGTTGTGATTGTTATAGAGAAACTAAACGAGCTGGATCACGTCTTGAACATTGCCGAACGTCACGAACACGTTTTGCCGGCGTTGGGAATGCGCGTGAAGCTTTATTCCAAGGGATCCGGACGCTGGGAGAAGTCGGGAGGCGAGGCGGCGAAGTTTGGTTTGACTACGACTGAGATGCTGGAAGTCATCAGGCGACTGGAACAGGCGGACCGTCTCAGCATGCTCAAGCTGCTGCATTTTCACATTGGCTCGCAATTAACCGACATCAAGCGCATCAAGAATGCCATGAAAGAGGCGGCCCGTGTCTACGCAAAGATCTATCAGATGAAGGTGCCGATCGAATTGCTGGACGTCGGCGGCGGCATGGCCGTCGATTACGATGGTTCGAAGACTGCTTTTGAATCGTCAGCCAACTATAGTGCGCAGGAATTTGCCAACGACGTCATCTATACAATCAAGCAGGTTTGCGATGACGAAAACGTTCCGCACCCGACCATCATCCAGGAATCCGGACGTTACCTGGCTGCCTATCACGCCATGTTGATTACCAACGTGCAGGATGAAATCGAAACTGTCGTTGAAGACATCACGCCAATTGAAATTGACGACGACGATCCCCAGGTGGTGACTGAGTTGGGCGAACTGCGCGAATCGATTGGCGTCAAGAACTATCGTGAGTACTATCACGACGCGCTGGAGCATCGCGAAGAATTGTTTACGCTGTTTAATCTTGGTCTGGTCTCGCTGGAAGATCGCGCTAAGGGCGAAGTGCTGTTCTGGGACGTTTGCGAACGCGCAGACAAATATGCGCAGCAGGCGAAATACGTCTCCGAAGAGTTTGCCGATCTGCGCCGGCTTTTGTGCGCCAAGTACCTAACTAACTTTTCCGTGTTTCGCTCACTGCCGGACAATTGGGCGCTGGGCCAACTATTTCCGATCGTTCCCATTCACTTGCTCAACAAGCCGCCAACCGAATACACGACGCTGTGCGATATCACCTGCGATTCGGACGGCATAGTCGATAAGTTTGTTGACCTGCATGACGTCAAACAGGTGCTGGAGCTGCACGCGCTGGTGCCGGGTGAAACCTATTATCTGGCGTTCCTGCTGGTTGGCGCCTACCAGGAGGTGATGGGAAACAATCACAATCTTTTTGGCGCTCCCCACGAAGCTCATATTTACATCGACGACGATGGTTACCTGATCAAGAAAGTAATTCGCGGCACGACTGTAGGCGAGGCCACTGAACGTGCGCGCTATGAACGCAGCATGCTGCATGACGGGTTTCGTCGTCTTATTAGTCAACGCGTCAAGGATGAAGAATTGACCGAGGCGCAGGGGACGGAGCTGGCCCAATTTTATGAATCGCGCTACGAGGCTTATACATACCTTTCGGTTAATGGTGCAAAAACTCGTTCGCGGCGCAGCACCGATTATTAATTATCGCTCCTCAGCACTGATCCGCGTAAGACTCTTTTCATTCTGGCAAAGTCGAGAGGTTCAACCTTTATGGTCACTCAGCGAAAACCCAAAGCATCTAAGTATTTAACAACGCCGACGCGACCCGTCCAGGTGGACCGCGATCGTTCGGTGGCCGGCCTGCTGGAAAAAATGGAAGGCGCCGGCTTTGGCGGGCGACAACTGGCGGAAGCGCATCGCATTTGGCTGGACATGCTTGGCGACAATACAACGATTCTCGTCGCCGGCTCGGGCGCCCTTATACCGGCGGGCATGCGCAGGCTGCTGGCTTACGTGATCAAGAACCGCTTTGTCGACGTGCTGGTTCTGTCCGGCTCGCTGCTGTTTCACGATCTGCATGAAACGCTGGGTCGCTATCATTTCCAGGCGCATCCGAACATGACCGATGCGGAACTGGATTCAGCGCAGATCAGCCGCATGTGGGACTTGCTGGCGAGTGATGAAGAGTATCGTGAAGCGAATGAATGGGTCGCGGGTTTTACGAACCAGCTCGATCAAAGTCGACCTTACTCCACGCGCGAGTATTTACATTTGCTCGGGCGCGAATTGGCCGAGATTGCAACCGAAGACGGCGTGCTGACGTCGGCATACAAGGCACGCGTACCGATTTTTTGTCCGGGAGTTGCTGACAGCGGCATTGCGATCGGCATCGCCTCGGCGCGCTTTGAAAAGAAAAATAGCTTCGTATTTGACCTGGTCCAGGATGTGCTGGACATCGCCAACGTTACGGCGCGCGCGCGTCTGACCGGAGTCATCAATCTGGGCGGCGGCACTTCGAAGAGTTTCATTCAACAGACGGAACTCTCTTCGTTCATCCTGAAGAACCATCACCAGGGCCACAAGTACGCGATTCAAATCACCACCGATGCGCCGCATCCCGGCGGCCGCTCCAACGCAGTCGCATTCGATGAAGGATTGGTATACGGCAAACTCGCACGCGGCGCGCACAGTGCCTATGTAAACTGCGATGCCACGATTGCGTTGCCAATTTTGATCACTGCGCTATCACAAACTGCGGCGAAGTATTTGAAGGGCCGCAAACGACCGAACTTCACTTTCGGACGAGAGCTGATTATCGAAGTGCCGTAACGCGCGCCCTCGGGGTTCATTCCTTCTCTGCGATTGTCCGCTTCCTTCGCTTATAGAT
>JACCVY010000263.1 GCA_013697915.1 Blastocatellia bacterium
ATTTCGCGTGAAAAAGGCACTAATCACAGGCATTACCGGACAGGATGGCTCTTATCTTGCTGAGTTCCTACTTGCCAAAGGTTATGAAGTTCACGGCATCATTCGGCGCGCCTCCACTTTCAATACCGGACGAATCGATCATCTCTATAAAGATCCCCACATAAATGGCGTTCATCTTTTCCTACACTACGGGGACATTGCCGATTCGACTAATCTCATAAAATTGCTCTACCGTATCAAGCCTGACGAGGTTTACCATCTTGCGGCCCAGTCGCATGTGCGCGTCAGTTTCGACATTCCCGAATACACTGGCGACGTAACCGGCTTGAGTACAATCCGCATCCTGGAAGCAATTCGCGAGACAGGGGTCGGCTCGAAATTCTACCAGGCAAGTTCTTCGGAAATGTTTGGCAAGGTCCATGAGGTTCCGCAAACCGAAAACACTCCCTTCCATCCTCGTTCGCCTTATGGAGCAGCTAAAGTTTACGCCTATTGGGCAACAGTCAATTATCGCGAAAGCTACGGCCTGTTTGCCTGCAACGGCATACTCTTTAATCACGAGTCGCCGCGGCGTGGCGAGACGTTTGTGACGCGCAAGATTACGCGGGCTGTGGGTCGTATTAAAGCTGGATTGCAAGACACACTTTACCTCGGCAACCTCGATGCAAAACGAGACTGGGGCTATGCGAGGGAGTATGTCGAGGCGATGTGGTTGATGCTTCAGCAGGAGCAACCGGACGATTTCGTCATCGCAACCGGCGAGACGCACTCAGTGGAAGAGTTTCTGGCTGAAGCCTTTTCTTACGTGGATCTCGACTGGCGTGATTACGTCAAGCTCGACGAAAAGTATTTGCGTCCCGCAGAAGTAGATTTGCTTATTGGTGATGCGAGCAAAGCACGCCAGGCGTTTGGCTGGGAACCCAAGGTGACCTTCAAGGAACTGATCCATCTGATGGTTGACGCTGATATCGCCATGGTCAACAACGTACAGTCTGAAATTTTTGGCGATACGGCAAGTGTCACACCCCGGGCAAGCGGCCTGCTTGAAACTTCATGAGTAATCTGACTCAGAACGAAGGATTTCCTTATCGCCGTGTAGTGGTTACCGGTGGCGGCGGTTTCCTGGGCCGCTTCGTCGTGGCACGGCTGCGGAGCGAGCCGCACCTCGAAGTTTTTGTGCCACGCAAACAGGAATACAACCTCGTCGAAGCCGCGGATATTATGCGCCTGTATGAACACACCACACCGGATCTGGTTATTCACCTTGCTGCTGTAGTCGGCGGCATAGGCGCCAACCAAAAAAATCCGGGCAAATTCTTCTATGAAAACCTGATGATGGGCGTGCAACTTATTGAGCAGGCGCGACTACACGACGTGAGAAAATTTGTGGCGATCGGCACAGTTTGCGCCTATCCGAAATTCACGCCGACCCCTTTTCGCGAGGATGATCTATGGAAAGGTTATCCTGAGGAAACTAATGCACCGTACGGGCTGGCCAAGAAGATGATGCTGGTGCAAGCCCAAAGCTACCGGCAGCAATATGGCTTCAACACAATTTTTCTTTTGCCCGCTAACCTTTATGGCCCAGGCGATAATTTCGATCCCAATTCGTCACACGTTATTCCCGCGCTGATTCGCAAATGTGTTGAAGCGCGCGACGAAGGCCAGCCATTCATCGAGGTTTGGGGTACCGGTAATGCTTCGCGTGAATTTCTCTACGTGGATGATTGCGCCGCAGGAATCTTGAAAGCTACTGCCGTATATAACGACAGCGACCCAGTCAACCTTGGTAATGGACGCGAGGTTCCGATTAGGGCCCTGGTGGAAATGATTGTCCGCTTGACAAACTTTCGGGGCGAGATCAGATGGTTATCCGACAAGCCTGATGGCCAACCGCATCGCCAACTCGACGTAAGTCGCGCCCAGGAAAAATTTGACTTTCAAGCGCAAACCACGCTCGAGGAAGGCTTGCGTAGCACCGTCGGGTGGTACGAGGCCCATCGTTCAAAGCCCGCGACGCAAACAGAAAGCGCGGAAGAATTACAAGGCTTGCTGGGCGCCTAGATTTTGAACTGTCACTTATGAAACCAAAGCTTACTATCGTCACCCCTTCTTTTAATCAAGCTCAGTACCTGGAACAAACAATTCTTTCCGTGCTGCAACAAAACTACCAGCCGCTCGAGCTTATGATCATCGACGGCGGCAGTAGTGATGACAGTGTGGCAGTGATTCGCAAGTATGAAAGCTACCTATCTTATTGGGTGAGTGAAAAAGATCGCGGGCAGGTCCATGCTCTGAACAAGGGTATCGAACGCGCCACCGGCGATCTCTTTGCCTTTATTAACAGCGATGATTGTTTTCTACCGGGAGCGTTCAACGCCATCGTAGATTACTTTCAGGGGCATCCTGCGTGCGAGTGGTTGTGTGGCGACACGATTATGTTTGGCGAAGGATTCCCGACGGAGCTGATTCGCGCACGTGTGCCGCAGTCGGCGGCCCAGGCGCTTTCCTGGGCCTATACAGCGCCGCAACCCGGGATGTTCTGGAAGAAGAAATTAATCGCAGGCGGATTTGACGAAAAGTGGCCGTATGATTTCGATCACGACATGTACGTGCGTCTGCTGTTGGCGGGACAGCGATGTGAATATCTCCCGGTGCCGCTTGCTGCTTATCGACTGCACGCCGTAAGCAAGACTGTGGCGGAAGGCGATCGCCAAACAGCAGAGTTCGAGCGTAGTGCTGAGGTCTACGAAGATCGGCTGCACGGCGCGGATCGGCGCTGGTGCCGCGCCACCCGTTACCTGCGCCGCTCTTATGCAGCGAGTTCTACGGGGAACCGCCGCGAAGGAGCGCGGTGGCTGTTACGCGCACTAGCGACGCACCCCGAAGGTCTCGCCGCCCGTCCCTTCTGGGGTACATTCCGCCGGTTAACCACAGGCGCAAACAACTTGCACATGGATTAAAATCCGCGTGTCAGCAGCGCGAGACTCAAAGTCTCCGACAGTTCAGCTCCCTAATGTACCCGCTTGCAAAGTGGCGCTGTCATGCACTAAGGTTTTTGCGCACAATAAGCCTTTCTAATCATTACCAATCCAAGGAGTAGAAGTGGGAATGTCAGAACAAACGAAAGTTCTTGTGACCGGTGCGGGCGGCTTCATTGGTCATCATCTGGTTAAGGATCTTGCTGACCGCGGCTATTGGGTGCGTGGCGTCGATATAAAGGAACCCGAGTATGAAGCTACCAGCGCGCATGAGTTCAAACTGCTTGACCTGGTTCGTTGGGAGAATTGCATGGAAGCCTGCGAGGGCATTGACGAGGTCTACGGCCTCGCCGCCAACATGGGTGGTATTGGTTTCATTGAGACGCATAAGGCGGAGATCGTGCGTGATAGCACACTCATAAACATGCATACGATCGAGGCAGCGCGACAAAATAACGTCAAACGCTATCTTTTCACCTCGAGTGCGTGTATCTACCCCGGCCACCTGCAAAAAGACACCAAGGTCACACCGCTCAAAGAAGAGGATGCTTACCCGGCTGAAGCCGAGGATGGCTATGGTTGGGAGAAGCTCTACATGGAGCGTGTTTGCCGACATTATCGCGAAGACTATGGATTGGACACCCGAGTAGTTCGTTTTCACAACATCTTCGGACCACGCGGAACTTACGATGGCGGACGCGAAAAGTCACCCGCAGCGATCTGCCGCAAAGTAGCGCTGGCATCTGATGGGGACGACATTGAAGTGTGGGGCGACGGCGAGCAAACGCGCTCCTATTGTTATATCGACGACTGCGTTGAGGGCATCTACCGTTTGATGCGCAGTGACCATCACGACCCAATCAACCTCGGACAGGATCGCATGATTTCGATCAACGAACTGGTTGATATCGTTTCCGGCATTGCAGACAAGCGCATCGGCAAGCGATACGACAGGACAAAGCCTCAGGGCGTCCGTGGCCGCAACAGCGATAACACCCGGCTGCGCGAAGTCTTGAAGTGGGAACCCAAAGTCTCACTTGAAGAAGGCCTGGAAAAGACTTACCACTGGATCCAGGGTGAGTTACAGAAAAAGGGCGCGATTCCCGCAGTAGCCACGGCATGAACTTTCCGGTTGCTGGTCGACACCAACAAGCCTGACTTGCACATCACGACACTGTTGTTAAGTGTGTCGGGGCTAATGCGGCACATCGATAAGTCAGACTAGCGACCTCGTGAATAGGCGAAGATCTTGGATTCACTTCCAGCATCAGTACTAATTCCTTAATGCATTACCATCTCATCGGCATCTGCGGCACTGCGATGGCTGCGCTGGCTGGAATGCTGCAGGCTCGCGGCCATCGCGTTACCGGCTCTGATGAGAACGTTTACCCGCCGATGTCGACCATGCTGGCTGGACTCGGCATCGAGGTGATGCCGGGTTACAAAGCAGAGCATCTCGAACCAACGCCTGACTGCGTTATCGTTGGCAACGCGATTCCTCGCGGCAATGCGGAACTCGAAGCCGCCCTCAACCGCAAACTCGTCTATCGCTCACAAGCCGAAGTCGTAAAAGAAGAATTCATTCGCGGCCGCCGTTCGCTCGTCGTTGCCGGTACCCATGGGAAAACTACGACGACCAGCATTGCGGCCTGGGTTATGGATCAAGGTGGACTTGATCCGACTTTTTTGATCGGTGGGGTGGCGCAGAACTTTGGCGTCAGTTTCCGAGTAACAAATAGCGATTACTTCATTATCGAAGGCGATGAATACGACACGGCCTACTTCGATAAGGGCCCGAAGTTTATGCATTACCTGCCGGAAATTGCGATTGTAAATAACATTGAGTTTGACCACGCTGATATTTATCCAAACCTGGATGCCGTCAAACTTGCATTTCGACGTTTGATGAATCTTGTGCCGGCTAACGGTCGCTTGATTGCCGGGTGGGACAGTCCGCACGTTCGCGAAGTAGTCGGGGAGATGGGCCAGAAACTTTTTACTCAATTGGAAACGTTTGGCACTGCCGAAGATGCCAAATGGCGCGTTACGAACACCGACTTCTCATCGGAATTTATTAAATTTAGCGTCACGCGCGAAGGCCGCCACTGGGGCGAATTTCAAACGCCGCTTATCGGCGAATTCAACTTGTTAAACTGTCTGGCAGTGATCATTGCTGCTGACGCGTGGGGCATTGACCGCGAAACAATTCGCGCAGCGCTCGCAACTTTCAAGAACGTTCGGCGTCGCGCCGAGGTAAGAGGCGAGGCAAAAGGCGTCACAGTAATCGATGATTTTGCTCATCATCCGACAGCGGTGCGCGAGACATTGCGTGGACTGCGAAATCGTTATCCATCGCGCCGGTTGATCGCTGTTTTTGAACCGCGCTCATGGTCGTCGCGTTTGGCGGTTTTTCAAGACGAGTATGCGAACGCTTTTCGGGATGCTGACTACGTGCTGATCGCCGAGGTAT
>JACCVY010000027.1 GCA_013697915.1 Blastocatellia bacterium
GCGACCATCGGCGACAGATATCGCTCCGGCTGGTAGTTTTTCTTTTCGGTAAAACGTTCTTCGAGTCCGCCCCAATCAAAAGTCATTTCCTGAAGTTCACACTCGCCACCGCGATCGCACACCGGACAATCCAACGGATGATTGGCGAGCAGAAATTCGAGCATCGACCGTTGCGCTTTTTCAATCTCTTCGCTTTGGGTATCCACAATCATGCCGTCAGTGCAGATGATGGTGCATGAGGTTTGCAGCTTCGGCATCTTCTCGATACGCACCAGGCACATGCGGCACGATGCCTGGAGCGCGAGATCTGAGTAGTAACAAAAGGAAGGAATGTCGAAACCCTTATCGCGGCACACGTCGATCAGCCGCGCGCCTTTGGGCACTTCAAATTCCTTACTGTTGATGCTGACTTTGATTACTTCAGTTGACATTTTAGAAACCGTGAATTGTGAACTGTTAACCGTAAACCCAGAACTATTAAAGCGGTAAACTATTGCTGCAACCGAAACCGGGACCCCATTCGGTTCTCGGTCTCCGGTTCACGGTTCACGGACAAGGTGCCTTCTAAAGTCTTCCGGAAACCTCTTTATCGCCGACTGAATGGGCCAGGCTGCCGCATCGCCCAGCGGGCAAAACGATTTGCCTTCGATGTTGTCGCAAAGATCGAGCATCAGTTGCGCATCTTCAGGCCGGCCATTACCGGCGGCGATGCGCTTGAAAACTTTCACCAGCCAGTCGGTTCCTTCGCGGCAGGGCGTGCACCAGCCACAGGATTCGTGTTTGTAAAACTCAGTCAGGTTCTTCGTTGACTCAAACACGTCGACGGTTTCGTCCATCACAATGAAGCCACCTGAGCCAACACTCGAACCAGCCGCAACGATGCCTTCATAGTCCATGCGCACATCTTTGCCGATAATTTGATCGGCGCACATGATGTAGACAGAAGAGCCGCCCGGTATCACCGCTTTCAATTGTTTGCCGCCGAGGATGCCGCCGCAGTCTTCCATGATGAACTTTTCCATGTCGTCGTAACCCATTGGCAGTTCATAAACCCCGGGACGATTCACATGGCCGGACACCGACCAAACTTTTGTGCCGCCGCTCTTTTCAGTTCCCAGTTTCTGATAAGCCTCGCCCCCCATCTTGATGATGTCGGGCACGGCGGTCAGCGTTTCGACGTTATTCACCACCGTCGGACACGCGTACAAACCAGAGACAGCAGGGAAGGGCGGCTTCATTCGCGGATGGCCGCGCATGCCTTCCAGTGAACTCAACAGCGCAGTCTCCTCGCCGCAGATGTAGGCGCCGGCGCCGGTGTGCGTGTAGATCTCGCACCCGAAGTCAGTACCAAGAATCTTGTTTCCAAGTAGGCCGGCGGCGCGCGCTTCATCGAGCGCAACATCCATGATGTCGATTAGGTATCGATATTCGCCGCGCGTGTAGATGTAATTCGTCTTCGCGCCGAGCGCATAGGCGGCAATCAATATGCCCTCGATCAGCATGTGCGGATCGCGTTCCATCAAATAGCGATCTTTGAAGGTGCCTGGCTCGGATTCGTCGGCATTGCAAACGACGTACTTGGGCTTTGGTGAGTCCTTGGGAACGAAACTCCATTTCATTCCAGTTGGGAATCCCGCGCCGCCGCGCCCGCGCAACGCGGACTTCTTCAGTTCGTTGATGACGTCATCGGGCGACATTGAATCAAGCACTTTCTTGATTGCTTCATAGCCGCCGTTTTTCCGATACACGTCCAGACTGCGCGAGTTTTCCAGATGAACTCTCGCGAGCTGAAGCGGTTCACATCCGATGGCGCCGATAAACATGTTCGTTCGTCAGTAGTTAGTTGTCCGTTGTCAGTTGCGCTTCATCGTTGGCGGTGTTTTGCAACTGACGACGGACAAGTGACCACTAACTTTTCCTCAAGTCAATGAATCCAGAATCTGATCGACTTTCGCCGTCGTCAGATTCTCGTAGTAACTAAATCCAATCTGAAACATGGGCGCAGTGCCGCAGGAGCCAAGACACTCGACCAGCGAAACAGTAAACTTGCCGTCCGCTGTAGTTTCGCCTGGCTTGATGCCGAGCTTCTTACAAACGTGATCGGTGATGCCGGGCTCGCCCATGATCTTGCACGAAAGCGTTTTGCAAATCTGAATGTGATACTTACCCACCGGCTCGGTGTTAAGCATCGAATAAAACGTCGCCACTTCCCAAATGTCGGTGATACGCAAACGCAAACGCCGGGCAAGATAAGCTACGCCCGGCGCGTCGAGATACCCACGCTCGCGCTGGACAATAAACATCAACGGCAAAATCGCTGACCGCGCAACCGGGTACTTCGCCAGATGGCTATCTATTTCTTGCTCAACATCGACAGAAAACGATGCCACCTCGTCGCCGATATCAACTGGCTGAGACAGTGGTTGGATTTGGATTGGTTGTGTACTCATTTTCTCTTTGTCCGTAGTTAGTTGTCAGTGGTCAGTTGCACGCTACCCAAGCGAACCACTGACAACTGACAACTAACTACTAACCAATCAGCGATCTATTTCCCCTAAAACAATATCCAGCGAGCCAATGATCGCCACAATATCCGCGACCATGCAGCCTTCCGACATGTGCGGCAGCGCCGACAGATTTACAAAACTTGGTC
Source organism: Blastocatellia bacterium (assembly GCA_013697915.1). Classification (GTDB taxonomy): domain Bacteria; phylum Acidobacteriota; class Blastocatellia; order Pyrinomonadales; family Pyrinomonadaceae; genus PSRF01. The sequence goes on from JACCVY010000027.1 coordinate 2,654, forward strand.
CACGGAAATGCACGCGCGACGGCTTTGGACCACCGTCGGACTTGACGTAGACGCCGAGCTCGCCTTTTGAAGCTTCAATCGGGTGATAGACTTCTCCGGCGGGCACGTCAAAACCTTCGGCAACGATCAGGAAGTGATGAATCAAGGCATCCATGTGCGTTTTCATTGCTTCGCGATCAGGCAAAACAACTTTCGGCGCATCGGCTTTAACTGGTCCAGGCCGCAAACGTGACAAGGCCTGAGTGACAATCTTGTGCGACTCCTTCATTTCACGCATGCGCACCATGTAGCGCGCCCAGACGTCGCAATCGGCTTCGGTTGGAACTTCGAAGTCATACTTCTCATAACCGGTGTAGGGATTCGCGCGGCGAATATCCAGATTCACACCACTGCCTCGTAAGCATGGGCCTGACAAGCCCCAATCAATCGCGTCCTCGGCAGAAATGTAGCCAACACCCTGCGTGCGTTTCTGAAAGATTCTGTTTCCCGTCAGCAGCGTGTGAAACTCATCAACCGATTTTAAGAAGCCATCCTGAAACTGCTGCACGCGCCGTTCAAAACCGGCAGGCAAATCCATCATCAAGCCGCCAATGCGGAAATAAGAAGGCGTCAACCTGCCGCCCGAAGCAGCTTCGATGAGATTCAAAATCTTTTCGCGCTCGCGGAAACAGTAAAAGAAAACCGTCATCGCGCCGATGTCGAGCGCATGTGTTCCCAGCCAAACCAAATGCGATGCAATGCGTTGCAGCTCGCAAGTCAATACGCGAATCGTCTGCGCGCGTTCCGGTATCTCCAGTTCAAGGAGTTTCTCCACCGCCATCACGTACGCCAGGTTGTTGCCCAGCGGATTCAGATAATCCATGCGGTCGGTGATAACTATGCCCTGCTGATACTTCTTATATTCAAAGAGCTTTTCCATCCCCGTATGCAGATAGCCGATGTCGGGCGTCGCCTTGACCACCATTTCACCGTCAAGCACCAGCTCGAGACGCAACACCCCGTGCGTCGACGGATGCTGCGGGCCCATCGAGATCGTCATCTGCGTGTCGAGCGGACGATCGACGACCTCAAACTGCGGCGGAATGTTTACGGCGGAACTCATAAAGTTTCGAAACTACTTCAAGCTGTATGGCTCATACCCTCGCAACGGAAAATCCTTGCGCAGTGCGTGACCCTGCCAGTCGTCCGGCAAAAGAATCCGGCGCAGGTCCGGATGTCCATTAAAAATAATTCCAAAGAGATCGAAAGTCTCGCGCTCGTGCCAGTTGGCCGTGCGCCACACGCCGGTAACTGTCGGCACGTGCGCATCTTCTTCGGTAAGCACAACCTTCAGACGCAGGCGATGATGTTTGGTTGTCGAAAAGAGGTGGTAGTTGACTTCAAAGCGCGGCTCTTCTTCAACGCCGCGGTCCGCGCCGCAAATGTCGGCAAGAAAATCAAATTGCGCATCCGGCGCCGTTTTCAAGTGCGAGCAAAGGGAAACTATGTGTTCGCGCGGCACGGTCAGTGTTGTTTCGCCAAACGTTAGGTTGGTCGAAGTGATCCATCCCGCATTTACCCGCTGCAATGCCGTCGCTAAAGAAGATGAAGTGGAGTTTTGTGTTGGATCGATAGTCACGTTTTCCGGCAGATTGTTTTCGCTGTTTGCCCCAGTCGTCATGAACTGTGTGCCGAACGTTCGATCTCTCCGGAAAGAGCTTACGAAGAACGTCGCCTTTCGTGCCGGGAAGCTATGGAGTAGGGCCGGGATTCGGTGGGTAGACCGCTTGCTGCGGTCGAGCCATCGGTAATGGGCAACGTGCCGGGAACGAACGCTGCGCGCGCTTCTTGTTCAGGGACATCGCGGCGATCGCGCGATGACTCTTTCATAATCTTGTCCTGAAGCATCATCACAGCGTGAATCAACATCTCTGGACGCGGCGGACATCCGGGAATGTAAACGTCAACCGGCACGATCTTATCGACGCCCTGCACAATGGCGTAGTTGTCAAAAACTCCCCCCGATGTTGCGCAGGCGCCCATCGAGATCACCCATTTTGGTTCGGGCATTTGGTCGTAGATGCGGCGCAGCACCGGGGCCATCTTGCGGGAAACGCGTCCGGAAACGATCATCACATCCGCCTGCCGCGGGCTGGCACGGAAAACTTCAGATCCGAAACGAGCCAGGTCGTTGCGCGACGAAGTGGCGTTCATCATTTCAATCGCACAACAGGCTAGACCAAAGGTCGCCGGCCAAAGCGAGGACTTGCGCGCCCAGTTGATCAAAGAGTCGAGCCGCGTCGTCAAGACTTCCGGCAGGGCTTCGGCAATGATGTTTTCCAGTCCCATAAAATCTTCAGGCTGCGTTCCGTGTCTGCTGCCGTTTGCGCTGGTCCATATCCTGGAGCAGCCGCGCTTCGCCTTCTGCCTCGCGTCGCGCGCTCTCGTTCCAGTCAAACGCGCCTTTCTTGATCACATAAACGTAGCCGGCCAACAGGAGGGCAACAAAGACCATCATCTCGACATAGATTAGAGTTCTCAAGCCGAAAGCCGGGCTGGCGAGCGTCTTGAAGACCACTGCCCAGGGCACCAGAAAAATGACTTCAATGTCGAACAAGATGAAGATCATCGCGATCAGATAAAACTTGACCGAGAAACGCTCGCGCGCGCTGCCGACCGGATCTTTGCCGCACTCGTACGGCATCATTTTCGTTCGCGTCCGCTTTCGCTGTCCGATAAATTGCGAAATAAAAATATTGCCGACGGCGAAGCCCGCAGCCACGATGAATATCAGGAGTATCGGTAGATAGTCTGAAAGTCGAAAAGCCATTGTCAGAATTTTCCGCTCAAATCAGATCGATGCGCAGACGCTTCCACTTAAGCGACTGCAAAAATGCCTGACCTAGATTGAGAATCATTGTACAAGCCGAATCGTAGACGAAGTGATCTGGGGTGTCAAGCAACCTTATCATCAAGGAAGCCCGCGAAAAATTTGTTAATTGACCCTGAAAAAACCGCTATGTTAACTTCGATCCAGCCGGATGACTTAACCGTTCCAAACCAGCAGTCTTTGCTCTACCTACGATTGTGATAACTGGCTTCAACACTGACGTGGAACACGATGGCGTGGTGTATCACGTGCAAACCGAGGACAAGGGGCTCGACTCTCCTCTAATCCTTTCGCTCGTTTATTCGGGCGGAGCGATCCTGGCGAGTAAGCGGTCGCCTTATGAAGACCTGATTGCGGCCGGATTTGACGAAGCCACACTGGCCCAGCGTTTGAAACGCCAGCATCGTTTGATTTGCGCGGCCATAAACGCCGGACGCCTGGAGGACCTGAAGCGCATGGGCGAGCGCGCTGATATAGCCGAACCAGAGGTTTCGGCGCCTGCGCCCTTGCCGGATGCAACGCCTTTGGTTGAATCTGAAGCGGAAGAAGAAGAAACCGTCAGTGCGGCTCCAGCGGTTGATGCCGATTTGCCGAAGGCGGTCCGGCGAGAGTCCGCTTACACTGTTCACGACTCACGTCGCAAGTCGCCGCTGGGAGAAAAGGCAAAGCCAGACTCTGCTTTACTGGTAAGCCTGGTCGATGAGCAGCCGTTCAGGGCGGGCCAGTCCATTACGATAAACATATTGGTGCAAAGGCGAATTGCCGGTCAGGCCGAACCTATCGACCATGCTGCTGTGTCCGTGAAAATACTGGGAACCGCTTTTAGACCGCAGATTTATTCGGTTACTACAAACCGGCAAGGTGTCGCAAGTATTTCCGCCCAAATCCCCCAGTTCACTTCCGGAAGGGCTGCCGTAATTATCCGTGTTGACGGGCCGGGCGCCTCGAGCGAGACGCGGCGTGTGATTCATCCCGCAAGCTAGAGGTTTGAAGAGCATTGCAAATTCAAGTTAACGGTGAGCAGCAGGAAGTGAGCGAGGGTTTGCCGCTGTCGGAACTGATAACTCATTTGCAGCTTCGCGCCGATCAGATTGCAATCGAGCTAAACCATGAAGTGTTGCGGCGTTCCGCGTGGGAAGCGACAACACTTCGGCCTGATGACCGTGTTGAGATCGTTCATTTTGTAGGGGGTGGCGTGCTGTCCTAATTTCAGCTTTTCTCTGTGCAACCTTTGTGCTCTTTGTGACTTTGTGGCGGATCTTGATGATTGCTCACCACAGAGACACAGAGCACACAGAGGACGCACAGAGAAATACCCGGCGGCGGTATCGAATAGGCACTCGGGGGACGGGAAGAATATAATCAAGACATGTCAACTGCTGCGCCAGCTCAAAACGAGAGTTTCAACATCGGGGACCGCACGTTTACGTCCCGACTAATCATCGGCACCGGCAAATACCGCACCTTCGCAGAAATGAAGGCGGCCCATGATGCGTCCGGAGCCGAGATGGTTACGGTTGCCGTTCGGCGCGTGCCGCTGGATCGCAGTAGCGAATCGTTTCTCGATCATCTCAATCCTTCATTGCAAATACTGCCTAACACCGCCGGCTGTTACACGGCTGATGAAGCGATACGCACTGCCCGGCTCGCGCGTGAGGCTTTGCAGACCGATCTGATCAAGCTGGAGGTGATCGGCGATCAGACAACGCTCTTTCCGGACAACGAGCAGACCCTTGAGGCTGCCCGCATCCTGGTGAAGGAAGGTTTTGTTGTTTTGCCTTACTTCACTGACGATTTAATCATGGCGAAGAAGTTATTGGACGCGGGTTGTCCGGCGGTGATGCCGCTGGCGGCGCCCATTGGATCTGGACTCGGCGTGCAGAATCCTGCGAACCTGCGAATCATGCGCGAGCAGTTGCCGGATGCGACGATCATTGTCGATGCCGGAGTGGGCACGGCCAGCGATGCGGCAATAGCAATGGAATTAGGCGCCGACGCGGTATTAATGAACACAGCAATTGCGGAAGCGCAGGATTCGGCACGGATGGCACGAGCAATGAAGCTTGCGATCGAAGCAGGAAGGCTGGCGTACCAGGCCGGCCGCATGTCGAAAAGACTGTATGCCAGCGCATCGAGCCCAATCACCGGGGTTGTGCGCTAAGTAGGACAGACATTCCTGTCTGTCCTTTTTGGCTCAATAACGAAGGGCAGGTTGAAAGAGAAAAGAAGATTTACCATTTATCATTCGACATTTTTCATAATTTTTCATTTGTCATTTGGTCCACGCGTATAACGACAAATGGATAATCACCAATCCTACGGTTGCAATTTGCAGGTTGCGCAACCAGATTCATTTGGTATCTCAGGGACTTCTTCTGCTGGTCAATGACAAATGATAAATATGATAAATGGTAAATCTTCTTACTCTTTCAACTGACCGGGCTGATTCCTAAAAGGAAAAGACAGGCAGGAATGCCCGTCTTATTTTGCAGACTTCATCAGGCGCTGGCGCGCTACTACGAAACGAATCATGTTGTAGGTAATGCTCTCCGGAAGAGACTCACGAATGGGTTTGAGTTTTTCTGTGCCGTGTTCGGCAATAGCCTTTTCAATCTGAGTACGATCGGCATCTGAAACCAGTTTGGTCAGATCAACCGGCAGCCCGCCGGCTATACATTCCACCAGGTGACCCTCAATTGTATTGGTGACCAACTCACGCTGTTTAGCGATGTCTGCAACCGAATGGCCGTTGCAAAAAAGAGTATAGGTTTGCAAGGCAGTCGCCGGCAGTAACCCCTCCTCTTCATCTTCCGCCATCCCATTGTCCGTTAGCGCGAGTTGAATTCGCTCCTGGTCGCGCATCACACGTTCGCCAAGGTTGGTGATTGAAATGGTGGGGTACTCGCCTGAACTGACGCGCAAACAACCAGCGGCGCACAACGCATCTATGTAAAGCAGGATGTCGTCTTGCCGCATGTCTTTCAATAGGCCGTAGGTTGACAGCTCATTTAGATGCGCCTGCATTACATTTTTGGCCGCCGAGCCGCGCAACGTGGACGCGAGCACGTTTTTTCCAAAGCGACCTTTCATGCGAGAAGCGCAGGCCAAAAGTTTTCGCACCCGCAGATTCTCGTCGTCGTTCAAGGCGCGCGCAGTTGTTGGGTTGGCGAGAATTGCGCCGCCTTTGCGGCTCCGTCGACTGGCCGGCGCCTCGTCTAAGATTTCTCCGGCAGCAAGCGGCGTTTTCGCCGCGCTGTGTGGGTTGCAGTTTCCGCAGCTGCCACAGTTCAGTGCATGATGTCGATCGCCGAAATAATCAAGGATGGCCGCGCGATAACAATATTCGGTGTAACAGAATTCGATCATCTCGCGCAGCTTGCTCCGCTCCAGAGCTGCACGCCGTTCGACGTCGCCGGGTGTAATGCGCAGTTTGGTTGGGTGAACGTTGTCGAGCATTAAGATTGCGCGAGGAGCGCGTGCTGGTCTCTGTCTGGTTGAGTCTCTCGTAGCCGCTGCGGGCGAGACGCCCGCGGTCCCAGTGAAGGCGGTCGCGCCGTTCCCAGTGTTCGTGGCCCATGGTGGGTTCGCAGCGGCATCATTGACGCTGGAGTTTTTGGAGTTTGCCAGGCGGTGTATGTGTCCGGCGCGTTCAAGCAGGTAGAGAGTCGACTGCACCGCCATCTCGTTACGAACGCCGGCGCGTTTCGCAATCTCTCCGGCGGAAAGTTCTATTTGCTTGAGACGAGTTGACAGTAGAACGCTATAAACGTCGCGTACCACCTCAGCGCTGGGGTACGAGCCTTCAATAAAAAAGTCGTGTGTGTTTTTGTCGGCATAATTGAATAACAGCACGCACGACGACGGCAGGCCATCGCGCCCGGCGCGTCCAATCTCCTGATAGTAAGCTTCAATCGAGCCCGGCATTTGATAGTGGGCGACAAAACGTATGTCCGCCTTGTCGATGCCCATACCAAACGCATTAGTCGCCACGATCATTTGCGTGCGACCGTTCATGAAATCATCCTGCGCTTTTACACGTGCCGCATCACCCATGCCGGCATGATAGGCGGACACACTCAATCCCTGCGCTTGTAATTGCAGCGCCACCTGTTCCACGGCCTTGCGCGTGGCAGCGTAGATAATGCCCGAGCCGTCGTGCGTCTTCGCGAGCCGCTTAATGCGCCCAATCTTCTCGCGTTCCTTTTCCGTGTGCACGACATCGATGGTCAGGTTCGGCCGGTCAAAGCCGCTGACGAATGTCTCAGGTTTAGTTAAGCCGAGTTGTTGAATGATGTCGGAACGAACGTAAGGCGTGGCCGTTGCGGTCAGGGCCACGGTTTGAGCGCCACTACCGTCACCATTAAGCGCCCGGACCACGTTCTTCAGGCGCAAGTAGTCGGGACGGAAATCGTGGCCCCAGGTTGAGATGCAATGAGCTTCATCAACCGCGAAGAGTGAAACGTTGATGGATTTTAGCGCTTCAAGAAAGCGGCCGCTGCGGAAGCGCTCGGGTGCGACGTAGACGAGCTTGAACTCGCCCCGACGCAAGGCATCAATACGTGACCACTGTTCCTTTTCGTCGACAGAACTGTTGATGAAAGTCGCCGGTAGGTTGCGCGCACGCAGCGCATCCACCTGATCCTTCATCAATGCGATTAGCGGTGAGACGACCACGGTCGCGCCGCCAAACATCATCGCCGGCAGTTGATAGCAGAGAGATTTGCCGCTGCCGGTAGGCATGACGACAATCGCGTTTTTCCCTTCCAGTATCGCCGCGATCACTTCACGCTGGCCTTCGCGGAACTCAGTAAATCCGAAGTGCGCGTGCAGGGATGTGAGAGCGTCATCGATTGAAGGCATGCGACGGAGTCTAAGCGGTTCGAATCTTACCTCGCAAGTCGCTTCAATATCGTGGGAGGCAAAAGTGCTTGCAAGGATTTCGGTATTGGAAAAAAAGAGCGGGGGCAAGCCCGCCTTCCCAACCTCGAGCTGATCAGAGTTGAGGTTTTCGTTGTTGCCCGTAAAGGCTTTCAACGTTAAAACGATCGCGCAAGTCAAAGAGTCTCTAGGTCAGGAAGGCGGGCATGCCCCCGCTCTTGCGTGGGCTAACACGTTTTTGTGTAAAGGTGCTCGGGATAATTAGTAGCGAGTCTTATCCAGATGGCTATCGCCATGAAACACGACCGCCGCCGGCTCTGCATTCAACCAATCCTTACTTAAATTCAGCATTGAAGAATAGCTGGTGCTGCAACTGCACTGGCTGACCGCGTTTGCGGTGTTGCGCGGGGTAACAGCGGCGGTTGCAAAGTCAGTTTGATTATTATTTACGTCCTGACAGCCGGCTTGTTTGCGTTGCGTCGACGTTGTGTTGTTGGCGGGGCCGGGGGCGTTATCGGCGGTGCTCGTGCCTTCGCGGCAATTTGCGGTTGTGCCATAGCCCACGAAGTCAATGATGGTTGGTCCCGACGGACAACCGGCGGCGGCCAGTGCCGTTATGCTGTTGACCAAAGCAACCTTGCCCGCGCCGGCCGCCATGGTAATGGTTCCAGTAGCGTCGGGCGTGGGCAGCGGAATTCCGGTAGCACCGCCGCTTGATTCCTGAATCAGGAAATACTGTCCTGGTTGTAGCAGCAAATTGGGAAGTGCAGTAACTAAATAGTTTCCGGTGGTTGAAGTCGCGGCGGCATACTGCACCGACATCCCGTTCAAACTGAAAGCGGTGTTACCGCGATTAAAGATTTCGATGAAGTCGTTTGTGTAGGTCGCGCTTGCATTCCCACCACCACCGTAAATCTGGCTGATGACGAGTTTGGTTCCATCATTATCCGTGATGTTGCCAATACCCTGAGGATCGCTGATGGCGGCGTTAACTTGAGTACTCAAATTTACGAAGAACGTTTCGCAGATTGCTTCGTTGGTAGTATCGCCGTTGACAAGCACGTCGATGGTTTGCGTTGCCTGGCCGGGAGCAAACGTCAGGGTACCGCTCGTTGTCTGATAATCGGCGGGGGCTATCGCCGTGTTATTTGCGGTGGTGTAGTTGACCATCACTGTTTGCGTGCTGGTCGGAGATAGCGTGACGATAAACTGCGCCGTGGCCGTGCCGCTGTCCGGCTCGGTCACGGTTACGTCATTAATCGTCAACTCCGGACTGTCGTCGTTGAGGATCGCGCCGAGACCTTGTCCATCGCTAAGAGTTGCGCCCGACACATTGGTGGCGTTCACGAAGAAACTTTCATCCGGCTCAATGGTCAGGTCACCATTGACCGTGACGTCAAATGTGAAAGTTGAATTGCCGGTCGTGATGGTTTGCGAAGTTAAACTGCGCGCGACGTAATCGTTGTCAGCAACCGTAGCCGTGTTGTCCTGCGTGGCAATGTCAAACGCAACTGTGCCCGGCGCTGGCGCAGAGAGACTGACCGTAAAGCTGAACGTCTTTGGGCCGCCGTTGCCTTCCGTAAGCGATACGTCGTTGACGGAGAGAGCCGGCAAATCATCGTTTTGAATGGTGCCAACACCCTGACCATAAGTCACCGTCGCGCCGGTTACATTAGTGACGTTAACAAAGAAAGTTTCGTTAGGTTCGATCGCAACATCACCGTTGACGGTGACGGTGAACGAATACGTTGTTTGGCCTGCAGGAATCACCTGACTCGTCAGTGTCTTTGCAACGTAGTCGCTGTTGGCGGTGGTGGCCGTGTTGTCCTGCGTCGCGATGTCGAAAGTTACGTCAGTTGAAGGCGCAGGCGCCGACAGACTGACCGTGAATGTAGCGGTGGTTGTGCCACTGTTTCCTTCGACGACGCTGACATCGTTAATGGTCAAATTAGGCGGCGTGCCCGGCGTACAGTTGTTCAGCGGCGAACTTGTATTACGCGGGAAGGGAGCTGTTAACAGGAAGTCGGCCGCGTTGTCGTTAGTGTCGGTGCAGCCGCCGTTCTTTCTAAGGTCTGCAGTCGTGTTGCCCGGGGCCGGAGCCCGGCCCGAGCCTTCGAAACAATTAGCCGTCGTACCATAACCAACAAAATCAGCGACGGTGCCCGGCAAGGGACAGCCGCTTCCGGTTAGCGATGTAGTGCCCGCAACGAGTGCGACTTTGCCCGCTGCCGCAGCCATGTTGATGCTGCCGGTTGCGTCGGGAGTCGGCAATGCAACTCCATTTGCTCCGCCGCTCGATAGCTGCACCAGGAAATACTGGCCGGGTGCGATCGTCCCCGAAGTTAAATCAACTTTGTTCGAGCCGAAGGTTGCGGTCGCGCCGGCATACTGAACCGAGTAAGGCGTGACTGCGAAGTTGATCGTCGTCGTACTGCGATTGAAGATCTCAACAAAGTCGTTCGTGTATTGCGCGCCGGCGTTGCCGCCGCCGCCGTAGAGTTGGCTGATAACTAACGTGGCTGTGTCGTCGTTCTGAATAGTGCCCTGGCCCTGGCCATCAATGACCGTCGCGCCGACAACATTCGAGACGCTAACGAAGAAGGTCTCATTTGGCTCAACGATGGTGTCGCCGATAACCTTGACGTTGAAAGTGTAAGTTGTCTGGCCGGCCGGAATAGTTTGGCCCGTCAAACTCCTCGCGATGTAGTCATTGTTTGTGGCAAGCGCTGTGTTGTCTTGCGTGGCAATGTCAAAGCTTACGCCTCCAGCAGGCGCCGGCGCCGAGAGGCTAACGGTGAAGCTGAAGGTAGTTGTGCCAGTATTACCTTCATTCAACGCCACGTCATTAATGCTGAGGCCGGGTAGTGGCGCCTGTACTGCGGTTGTCGTCGTTGCCGAATTATTGCCGCTGTTTGCGTCGGGTGTATTTGAAGAAACGGTTGCTGTATTGCTGATCGTCGAACCCGCGGCGCCGTTTGCGGTAGCGACGAGCGCGATGGTTGCGGAAGAGCCGCCGGCGAGCGACGCGAACGTAATCGTGCGATTGTTCCCCGAGCCGCCGCAGACGCCGCCGGTGTTCGCTGCACAAGAGACAAGGCTGACTGAGCCGGGCAGGTTGTCCGTTACCACGACGGATTGCGCGTTCGCCGCGCCGTTATTCGTAACAGTGATTGTGTAAGTAACGTTGGAACCGGTGATCACCGGATCCGGAGAATCGGATTTTGTGATTGAGAGATCCGCCGACGTGAGGTCGAGACAACCGGAAGAAGCATTTTGCGGGTTGCTGCTTGCTGAATTCAAAATGAAATCAGCCGCGTTGTTATTCGTGTCCGTGCCGTTGCCGAACGAGCCACCCGGCTTTCGTTCATAACTCTGATCGACGTTAGCCGAAAGCAGCGCCAGCGGTGTGCCTTCTTTAAAAGCAGAGCCGTTGCTCAAGCCCACCATGTCGATCGTTGTGCCGTTCGACTGCGTAATGGCAATTCCGCCGTCGTCTGTAATACCTGTGCCGTAGGTTTGATTGGCAGGCACCGAGCCGCTGTAACCGCCCGAAGAAGTATTCGCGATCAAATAATGACAACCCGATCCGAGTGCGGTACCCGCCGTTATGGTGACGCGATCGCTGATGGTGCCGGTGCCGTTCGAAGCGCGAACTTTTAGTCCACTGATGACTTGCGTGCTGGTAGTCGGATTGTAAATCTCAACAAACTCATCCGACGCTCCTGCCGGGCCACGCGTGCGGAATTCGCTGATTAGCAACTGGCCGGCTGACGGTTCGACAGTTAACGTGGCCGGAGTACTTGTAACGGTCGTACTACCGTTGTTGGCGGACGCAGCAATTTGTGCCGTGCTGCTGGCGCGTCCGGTCACAGTTGCAGTGGCCGAACCGGTGCTCGAGGTGGCGCTCACGGAATCAACTGTTGCCACGGTGCTGTTGTTGGAAGCAAAAGTAATCGTGACGCCGCCGATGTTTTGGCCAAACTGATCTTTCGCCTGAGCGGTGTAAAACTGCGTCTCGCCAACACCAATCGTGGCGCTGGCCGGCGAAATAGTTACGCTGGTCAAAACCGGCGCCGCTGTGTTCACCGTGAGTGTGGCCGGCGCAGAGGTCACGCCCCTTCCGGAAGCGCGAATTTCTGTCATTGCCGGCGTAAAGCCCGTCGCCAATCCGTTCTGATCGATACCGGCCACGGTAATGTTGCTTGAGGTCCAAAGGAAAATCACACCGAAAACTTCATTGCCGCCGGCATCAGACGCGCGGGCGGTGAACTGCTGGTGCTGGCCCACCTCGATCGTGGTGGCCAAAGGTGAAACATCGATACGTGAGATTGGCGAGCACAGAGCAAAGGGAGAGCCGTTCACCCGGGTTCCGGGGCTAAAGAGACGACCACCGCTGCCACTCGCTGATTGATGCAAAGTGAATGGACCAGAAATGTCGGGAGCGCGCGTCAGCGATTGGTTGGCATCGCCGTTAAGACCAGTCGAACCGCCATACGCGACAGAGTCAACATTGGCGCCGGAGCGATCGCGGAGGGTTATTACTCCGCTTGAGTTTGTCAGCGATAGACTGCCGGTTTGGGTGGTATAGACCTGGGCGCCACCGAAGATCGGATCATTCCGATCGGGATTTCCACCCGCAAATAACACCAGCGAGGTACACGCGGGCAGTATGTAGCCGGCGACAAATTCATGCCTCACAATATCTGACGAAGTAGTACTGCGCGTGAGGATACGGTAGCCCATCAAATCGATATCGTGTGTTGTAGTGTTTACTAACTCAACAAATTCATCGTCTCCCGAATCACGCACGCCGTCGTGATTCGCGTCTCCCGCCGAGCCATCGGGAGGATCGGCTAGAAACTCGTTTATCATCACATCGCGACGCGAGTCTCCGAGAAACTCGACGCTTACGGGATTGCTGTCGCGGCCATCAGCTCGTACTACCAGATCAACTTTGCCTGCGCCCCGCAAGTCGGCCGGCACCAGCACATGAATCTCGTCCATGCCCGGCATATTGGGAGTTTCAGCTATCGACTCAACGGTTAGCGCACGACCACCTGCCGTCAGCGATACAGCCGTGGCATTGCGAACACCGGTCGAAAAAATAATTAAACGTAGGTTGCCGCTGCTGGGGTCGAATGGACCAGGCTGGAGTGTGTCGGCATTGAGAACCACACCCTCGCCGAGTCCGTCACCGCTGGAGGTGAAGACGCCCGGCACCGCCCGCAAGGTTGTGACCGTCGTTTTGCTCGGGAAACCGTCAGGATTTTTAACGATGACTTCAGCAGTGCCAATCTCGGTTGCCGGCGGTACGAGAAAGTTCACCTGGGTAGGCGAAACGAAAAAGATTTGGGCAGACCGGCCATTAACAGTGACGGTCGTGCCGCCAGCGTTTGTGGGGAAACTGCCATCAGGTTGCCGCAGAGTTTGCTGAGTTGTGTTTGCAAGGTTGTTGCCGATTGCGACTGCGATGCTGTCAGGCGCGACCGCCTTGGTCGAGGATGGTTCATGCCCGAACGACGCGCCATTTAATACAGTCAAGGCTCCGAAGGGCGGTCGTGCCGGAGTGCCGATGACGTAAATCTCAGAATTACTTGCAGAGTCGTTGTTAGTGAGTGCGCCCGAAAGTACGCGAGGAAAATTAAAAGCGATTACCGAACCATCGTCACTGAGCGAAGAAACAACATCGGCAGTTGCGCTTGATGAAGTTGCATTGGTAACTCGACCAAACGTCGATGAGGGAATGTCGTATGTATAAAGCTCGACGCTGCCGTCGGAATTGCTCCCGGCGCCGGAGACGGTACGCCGCGCGGCAAAAGCGATTCGAGAGCCATCGCCGCTAATGGTTGGATGAAGCGGAACTTCGGTAACGCGCGAAGACAGCGTGGTGATTTGGCGCATCGTGTTGCCCCCTCGCCCATCAAACAAAACCACCTGGGTTGTATTTGTCGCCGTCTGTGCCGACCAGACGACGCGCAACCCGTCATCGCTTATCGCGCGCCCATAAGCCATCGCCAGCCCAGGCACATTGCTGGCCAATATGCGAACAGGACTTGACGGCGCACGGTTCTGCAATAACAAGTCCCGGCTGCCGTTGTTGGTAACGTTGGGATCACGAATGTAGGCGACCGCGCTTCCATTGCCACTTATTTTCGCGTCGCTGAAACCGACAATGCCGGATGAGTTAGTCAGTTGCGTGAAATTGAGCGCGACGCTGTCGAAGATAAACATCTCCAGATTGCTATCCGCATTCTGGTTCGTCAGATCACGATTTGAAGAGAAGGCAACGAAGCGACCGTCGTCCGAGATTGAGGGTTGAAAGTTTCCATTGACTATGCGATGCGCGAGATCGCCGGGAGAGGTATTCGTTACCTGAATCAGTTTGGCGCCGTCGTAAAGAAAGATCTCCGAGTTCCCATCGCCGTTTATTCCGAGCGGATCGTCTTTTGATGCGAATGCGATCCGCGAACCATCCTGAGAAACTCCCGGCGCGGGCGCGCGCGTCGCGCCCATTTGCAGAAAGGTAGCGGGTTCGACTCCAACGTTAGCGCGAATCGCGCGAAAGCTTTCCCCGCCGCCGGCGTGGGCGACGTCTTCGGTGGATTCGAAGGCAACGAATCTTCCGTCACCACTAATCGACGGATTCAGGCTGATCCCTTCTTCAGTTGTGTTTGTGATACGGCGCAGAGGCGACTGCATGCGCGCGCTCTGCCATGCAAGCAAAGCAAGAGCGGCCACAACAAACAAGCCAAGAAGAAAAGGTCGAGGGCGTACCACGAATGTTTCCTTTGACGCGAAAGCCGTCTTAAGACAGTTCTGCTAGAATGAAAACTCTAAGGCAAGCGGCCGGGTGAAGAAGACACACAGATTCTATCGATTTGCTTTACAAAGGAAAGGCAAAGACGAAAAGAGGCCTGTACGACCTCTTACAAGAATTGTGGTAAGTCGATAAAGAGCGGGGGCAAGCCGGCCTTCCCAACCTCGAGCTAATTGGAGTTGGCTGTGACCGCCGCCGGAGAGGCTTTCAACGTACAATCGATCGCGCAAGTGAAGACTCTCGAGGTCGGGAAGGCGGGCCTGCCCCCGCTCAGTCGTGAGCTATACAGCTTCTTTGTACTAAATCCGACTTAGTTTCGCGCTAGCTCGAGATAGCCAATAGCAGAAGAGGGCCAATGAGATAAATGAGAATATTAATGAGCGGTTCACACGGTCTGGTTGGCGCAGCGTTGATTCAAACGTTGGAGTCAGAAGGGCACGACATCTTTCGTTTGGTGAGGCACGCGCCAAACTTGGAAACCGAGATTGAATGGAGCCCCGATCGTTACAGCATTGCTCTGGCGCGGCTTGAAGGCTTTGATGCGGCAGTGCACCTCGCCGGGGAAAGCATCGCTGAAGGTCGTTGGACCGATGAGAAGAAAAAGCGGATTCGCGAGAGCCGCGTAAAGGGGACGCGGCTGCTTGGCGACGCGCTCGCAAACCTTACCAATCCGCCTAAGATTTTTGTGTGCGCTTCGGCGATCGGTTTCTACGGCAATCGCGGCGATGAGCTGCTTACCGAAGCCAGCGCGCCGGGTAACGATTTTCTTTCCGATGTTTGCGTGGAATGGGAAAAGGCAACGGCACTGGCAACCGAGAAGGGAATTCGCGTGGTCAACTGCCGCTTCGGAATTATTCTCGCTGCGAAGGGCGGCGCGCTCGCGAAAATGTTGCCGCCTTTTCGTATGGGCGTAGGCGGAAAAATTGGCAGCGGCAAACAGTGGATGAGCTGGATTGCGCTTGACGATGTTGTAGGCGGTATCAAGTTCGCATTAGCCAAAGATTCGATTAGGGGCCCGGTGAATTTCGTTGCGCCCGCGCCAGTGACTAACGCTGTCTTCACGAAAACACTGGGCAAGGTTCTGTCACGACCGACAGTATTTCCTATTCCTGCTTTCGGAGTGCGCTTGCTGTTTGGCGAAATGGCCGACGCGTTGTTGCTTTCGAGCCAACGCGTCGAGTCTGCTGTCTTGCAGAGTGCCGGCTACCTGTTCAAGTACGCACAGCTCGATGCTGCGCTGCGCCACGTGCTGAAAAGCCAGACCTAACGCTTGGACAACAATCATAGCGGGCAACGCCTCGGCTCTCCCGCCGCACATCCGGCTTCAGAGCCGTAGCCCCATCGATTACACTTCTGCCGACTAAATAAAGACGAAAACAACTAAGGAAGATCTCTTACGCTAGTATTGATCACAAAAACGCCTGCGGCGGTGTTCTTCTAGTGAACGCTAGACCGCCCATCACCTTGTCGAAGTTTTCAAATTCAGATTTGCATTTCATTTCTTGCGCGCAACCTTTCCTTTGCTTTTGGCTTTGGCTTTGGCTTTGTTTTTAGCTCTTGGCAATTCGCGTTGCAGTTTTCGCTTTAGTCGCCGTGAGAGTTCGGTTCCCTTTGCTACCTTATCCGTCGCGCCCAGTCGAGTGTAGATCGGTCGTACAATTCTGAGAGCATCCCCTAAAAGCGCATCATCGATCTTCGACACGTCGAGCTTACCGAGCCGTACATTTGTAGGTTTGGGGCTATTAGTTGCCAAGCAACTAGCTGTCATTAGGACATAAAACAGCAGATTGTTCCGGTGCTGCCGGTCGGTCTCCTTTGCTTTCAAAAAACGTTCGGTTTTCTTCCGCAGTAACGCGCAGTTGGCGTAAATGTCTAGCAGCGGATACCGCTTTTTGTTAAAGACCTCTTTGTATAAATCCTTGCCTTTGTCTGTCTTTTTGAAGTACCTCGCAGGCCGCGCTCGCGCCATATCCGGTTCTTGTAAAGCAATCGCGATTATGGATTGCGCCAATTCTGTTATTCCCACAATCTTTGAAAACACGGTATCTTTGTTGCGCCAAAAGTTTTTGCGCCGATCATAACGAAGGTCGTACTTTGAAAGCTCAAAGAGCCTTTCGATGTCGCGATGAATCGGATCGGTCGCCCAAAGAGACGCGGGAGGCATTCCAGTTTGGCTGTTGGTCGCCTCAATAATCCTGTCACGAGTCATCTCATTTTTGGACTCGACGGTGCGTATAACAGTTAGCCGCTTGTCAGAACTCAAAGCATCCGGGGTCTGTTTGAAATATTGGTTAATCTCCATCGATGTCTGGAGTCCGTTTACGATCCGCGGATCGTCAACGATCAAGTTTCTGAGGTCACCTGTGACCTTTGTCGCAACAATCGTTACGCCGTTATTGAGCCACCAAAAATCATCGGTCGATGCGCTGTCGTTCAGCGTGTTGCGAATGGCCTTATTAACTTCGACGTCACCTTGATAGTCACGAACGTTAGAATCAAAGATATGATCAATTAACTGGCCTTCTGAGCTTATGAAGCGGTAGAAATCAGCGAGCCTCACAAATGAAATGTATCCGCCTCGTTCGGACGCCATTGAATCCTGGCAACGTAGGTTGTACGTTGTCTTGGGCGCTGCATAGGCAAGTTGGACTAATTCGCGGGCGCCGAGAAACGTGAACTCGCACGTCGTCACAGTGGGCAAGATGGATGGTGCCGCACTCTCTACCGCTTCAGCCTTTCGTTTTACATCATTTGGGATTCTTAGAATCTTCTCTGCATCTCCCTTACTTGCATAAAGAACGGAGACGTTCAACGTGGGGCGCGTCGTGGCCAATACTCTGTGAGCAATGCGGAATCTTTCTATGGCGTCGCGCAATCCTTCGTTGTAGTCTTCACTAAACTTTGACGGTTGCGGTGGATTGAAAGGATGTCGTCTAGCGTATCCTTTAGCCTCACCACACGATTAAGCGAAAACTTTTGCTCTATTGTGGTTTGGACGAGGATTAGATCGATAATAACGTTGCGCTTGAGTGTTTTCAGGTCGTTGGCAGATTCAATATCTCGTATCAATCTACCGTTCACTATCAAATAAATAAAATCGATTCCGCCGTCGCCGTCTCCGTCAATGTCTCCCGATTCAATGTCATCGAAATCGACCTCAATATCTCTAAACGCTTGTTGCGCCGCGAATAATTCAAAGAATTCTTTCGGCGTGAGTTCTGGTGCCGCCTCTTGTTGTTTTTGGGACAGAAATTGATCCAACACAGCTATAACGGAGTCTGGTTCTGACATGGTGAGACCTTCGATTGGAAGCCGTATCATTGACGGCTCCCTTGAGATGGAAGAGCTGGTAAATAATACACTCTAGCGAGGTTGATTCGCCAAGTACATTATTACCGTTAAAACGGTTAAGGAATTTGGAACGCTTCTTGGTCACCGGGCTGAAGCCACGGTGCTAATGAGATTGCTTCGCGTGATGGGGGTTACGCGAGCTCCTCGAAGTCAGTTGCGATCTGAGGCAGTCTCCGCTGTCTTCGCAGGCAGGAACTCGTCGAGAGCGCCGAAGACTTCCAGCGCATACTTCACATTTCCGAACGGCGCCGAGACCTGCACACCTTGAATTAAGTCACGCACTTCCAACAGCGACTCGCGGGCGATTTTCAAACCTTCATCACGGCCGGCTTCTTTGCTCACGGCCGATGCTGTGCGCATGCGTTCCATGATTGAAGGCGTGACGCGAACCCCCGGCACTTCATTATGCAGAAACTCGGCATTGCGATAGGAAACAAGCGGCCAGATGCCGGCGACTATCGGAATTCGCACGTGCTCGATCGCTTTAATGAAGTCGCGTAACTGATCGGTGTCGAATACCGGTTGCGTGATCGCATACTGCGCGCCTGCTTCAACCTTGTATTCAAAGCGACGAATCTCTTCATCGAGATTGATTGCGCCGGGATTCACGCCGACGCCGATACAAAACGCGGTTGGCTGCCCAATCGGATTGTTGCCGATGTCCAGACCGTGGTTCAGTTTGTTGACCATGTTGGTCAAGCCAATCGCATCAATGTCGAAAACTGCGGTTGCGTCCGGGTAAGGGCCCATCTTTGGCGGGTCACCTGTTATCAAAAGTAAATTGCGGATGCCGAGCGCGGCGGCGCCCAACAAATCAGACATCATGCCGAGCAGATTTCGATCGCGACAGCAGTAATGCAGCACCGACTCAATGCCAATCTGTTGTTCGACGAGCACGGCTGTGGCCAGCGCACTCATGCGCGACTGCGCGCGCGCGCCGTCGGGGATGTTTACGCCGTCAACACCCGCGTCTTTTAAAAGCCGGATTGAAGCGAGTGTCTTTTCAGCATCGACGCCCTTCGGTGGCAAAACTTCAACCGAAGTAACGAACTCGCCATTCACGATTTTCCGCGACCAGTGGGAACGTTCAGCCGGCGGAACCAGTTTGAGATCTGTCGGCGCCGCATCAGTAATGTGGGCCAACGCACCCGATGTCATCACAACCTTTTGCGCGCGTGGCGACGCTGCACGCACGGCGTCGGAAATTAATTTGATGTGCGCCGGTGTGGTGCCACAACAACCACCGATAAACTTCGCGCCCGCCTGGATAAATCGTTTGGCAAACTTTGACATGTACTCGGGCGAGCACATATAAAACTGGCGGCCCTGTACGTCGCGTGGCAGCCCGGCGTTTGGCTGCGCGGCCAGCTTCTTTTTAGTGACAGCGCGCATCTTTTCGAGCGCACTCAGGATTATGGCTGGGCCAACGCCGCAGTTTAGTCCGATAACATCCGCGCCCCATTCATCCAGGCGCGCGGTGAAGAGTTCTGGCGTGGTTCCGTACGAAGTGTTTCCGTCAGTGAGAATGGTCATCTGCGCGATGATCGGCAGATCCGAAACTTCACGCACTGCGCGGATGGCCTGGCGCATGGCGGAGACATCGGAAAACGTTTCCAGCACAAAAAGATCAACGCCGCCTTCGAGCAACGCTTCGGCCTGCACCTTAAACATGTCTTTGGCTTCGTCGAACGAAGTTGGACCATACGGCTCGATGCGCAGACCCAACGGGCCAATCGCGCCGGCAACATACGCGCGCTCGTCCGCTGCCGCACGTGCAATGCGAGCGGCGTTAATATTTATCTCACGCAGGTTGTCCGCAAGACCATACTGATTGAGATTGTGCGCGGTCGCACCGAAGGTGTTCGTTTCGATGATGTCGGCGCCGGCTTGGACATACTCGGAATGGACTTCCTGGACCAGGTCTGGGTTTGTCAGGTTCAGTTCGTCGTAGCAGCGATTGATATAGACGCCCTTGGCGTAGAGCATTGTCCCCATCGCGCCGTCGAAGACGTGAATGCGATCTGTTTCGAGGATGTCTCTGAAAGGTTCCATCGTCGTATTACCGATTGCCGATTGCCGATTGCCGATTTTAGAACCCAGCCCCGTCGACCGGC
>JACCVY010000045.1 GCA_013697915.1 Blastocatellia bacterium
TACTACGAAGACATTCACGATGCCGTCGGCAAGTTTGATTTCGTGATGGCGAATCCTCCATTCAACGTCGATCGCATCGACAAAGAGCGCCTCAAGGATGACAAGGCACGATTTCCTTTCGGCATGCCGCGCACGGATAACGGAAATTACATTTGGATTCAGAAGTTCTACAGCGCCCTCAATAACTCTGGTCGCGCAGGTTTTGTCATGGCCAACTCAGCCAGCGACGCGCGCGGCTCAGAACTGGAGATTCGCAAGAACCTCATCGAATCCGGTCCGGTGGACGTGATGATTTCTATCGGCTCGAACTTCTTTTACACAGTCAAGCTTCCATGCACTCTATGGTTCTTTGATAATGCGAAGGCAAACACTCTACGCAAAGACAAAGTGCTGTTCATTGACGCGCGTCACCTCTTCCGGCAAGTTGACCGCGCTCATCGTGACTTCGCGCCGGAACATATCGAGTTCGTTGCCAACATCGCGCGCCTTTATCGAGACGAGAAGCCCGAGTTTGAAAACGGCAGTGAGGCGCTTCTTGAGGAGAAGTTCCCAAAGTTGAAGTATGCGGACGTTGCCGGACTCTGCAAGGTGGCCGCGATTGAAGACATCGAAGTTCAAGGCTGGAGTCTTAATGCCGGTCGCTACGTTGGTGTGGCTGAACGAGCACCGGACGAGTTCGATTTTTACGAGCGCTTGGAACAGATGAACGAAGAGCTAGAAACGCTGAACGTTGAGGCTAGTGAATTAGAAAGTCGAATTGCCGAGAATGTCGCCGGAATTCTTGAGCGGGCGTGATCCGCCTGCAGATTCTTAGATGAGACAAGCTGCAAAAAAACTAAGTGAGAGTCGAAGCAGACAAGGAGATTGGGAGCTTGTCCCATTAGGTTCACTGGCAGAATTCAGGAATGGCGTCAACTTCACAAAAGAAAGCTTTGGAAGGGGAATTAAGGTAATCAACGTTAAGGACTTTCAGGATCGATTCCGACCCGACTTTGGGGACTTGGGTGAAATCAACCCTGAAGGTGTTATTCGGGATGCGGATCTTCTCCACGAAGGAGACATTGTTTTTGTTCGTTCGAATGGAAACCGCCAGTTAATCGGGAGAAGTCTCTTCATCAGCAAGGCTGCTGGTGCCGTTACTCACTCAGCGTTCACGATACGCGCCAGGTTTTCAGGGACGGATGTATTCCCATTGTTCTATGCGTACCTGTTGCGTTCGCATAGCGTCCGACAAGCACTCTCGGCGCATGGCGGAGGCACGAATATTAACAACCTCAATCAAACTATCCTTGCGTCCCTTCCAGTTCTGAAGCCTCCATTGGACGTTCAACTCAGAATTGCCTCCTCACTTTCGGCCTACGACGAGCTGGTTGAGAACAATACGCAGCGGATCAAGATGCTGGAAGATATCGCCCAGACGCTCTTTCGCGAATGGTTTGTCCACTTTCATTTCCCAGCGCACCCAAGCGCGCCACTTGCTGAGGCGTCCACACGACGCGAAGGATGGGAAGTGAAAAAGGCCAAGGACATCATCCTGCGATTGAAGGCTGGAAAAGTTTACAAGGGGTCGGAAGTCTCTGAAGCTGGAACCATTCCCGTGATCGATCAGTCGCGCGATGAGATTCTCGGCTTTCATGAGAATCAACCTGATCATATTGCTGAGCCAGGCAGGCCCGTCATTATTTTTGGCGATCATACCTGCAAGATGCAGATGATGGTTGAGCCATTTTCTGTAGGGCCGAATGTTGTTCCCTTTGTTTCACGCGACGACATCCCAACCCCTTATCTGTTTTTCTTAGTTAGAAATCTTGTCGAGACAAGCGAATACAAACGGCATTGGGGCGAACTAACCAATAAAGAAGTAATGGTTTCGCCGGCCGAGTTGGCCAGGAAGTTTGCGCTACTGGTGACCCCGATTTTCGAGCAGATCGACTCACTAAGGAGAAAGAACTCAATCCTTCGCCGAACGCGCGACTTGTTGCTGCCAAGGCTGGTATCCGGAGAGATTGTGATGTAGCTATTCGAAAGGTGATTCATGACCAGAAAAGGGCGCCTAGTCTTCCTCGGACTGTCATTGATAATACTCGTCCTCGTCGGGTATCTATCAACAGGCTCGTTCGCCTTCTTACTGCAGCAATTCTGGTTCACGGCGGGATTGTTCTTACTAGTCCTACTCTCATTAGTTGATCAACCCCATTTCTCCAAAGATGCAAACATTTTCCAGAACGGCGTAACCGCCTGGGTTGCGCTGTTGTTGGTTAGCCAAGAATCGCGTAGCGCAATTTGGTGGGCGTTCTTGACCTGGGCCACTTACTTGATCCTCTGCAGCTACATACTCATGTGGCTTAGGTCGCGCGCACTTTACAAGGAGAGCCCCTCCATTCAGTTGTTATCACGCCTCAATCGCCAAATAGGTAGGCCCGAAGCTTTGTTCTCCGCATTGTTCCTATGGGGCTGTCTCCTACAATTCAAATCACCATCCCGGGGACTCAATGCACTTTTATTATTTTGGGCTGTGTTCATGATCATTAATCTACCGGTGGTCTCTCAAGCGATAGAAGAGTTCCTAACAAGAAGAACCACTCCAACGCCCGCAGCAATTGGTGTAATTCTACGTTTGGTTAATCCGCGAATTGCTGAAGCGAAATTGAGCGCTGAGTTGCCAGTTAAGATCGTAGGACGACGACTGCAGATTACCAAAGACAGAACCGTCATTGGGAATGCAGTTATTATTGATGACCGCCTTGTGGCGGGACAGCGCATCGGAAGACTCGCTATTACGAAAATGGAGGATCGATGGAGTGTTGTTTCAAACGATTCGAGTGGGGCCATCAATCTTACTCTGCTAGACAGCGGAGCCAGCGATGAGCCCGTTGAGATACCTGTTAGCGTTGCCGATGTGGGTTCTGAGATTGGTAAGCTTGTGTTTCACGTGCATCCCGACCTGAATTTGCAGTCTGGGGAAGTGGTCTGGATAAAGATAAGCACGGGCGCTAAGGGCTTTTATCAGGTCGTTAGCGGTCAAGTTTTTCAAGTCAATGTTGCTGAGGGTAACTGTGTTCAGTCGGTTAGGGTTTCCGCTGGTCAACTTGGAATTTGGGATGCTAAGGCCTGCCGGTTTGAGACAGTGACATGGGTCCCACCAGCCGGTGAGTTGGTCAACAAAGCGGATTCCGGTTCGATGGAAAATTACGAGATCCCCGACGGACATGTAGTTGTGGGCAGGGTTCCCAACTCTGATTTCCCGGTTCACATCAACATTGAGGAGGCCGTCACGCATAATTCTATAGTACTCCCCAAAAACTGGACAGCCATTTAAGATAGAAATCGCAGGCCTCAACTAGGAGGAGCGATGAGGAAACAACGGCAGCAGTACAGCGCCGAATTCAAGGCGAAGGTGGCGCTGGAAGC
>JACCVY010000050.1 GCA_013697915.1 Blastocatellia bacterium
GAGCCCAAATCCTGACTTACCTGGTCCAATTGTTTTAGCAGTTGATAGTTTCCCTCATTCGGCGTCATCGCCGGATAACGATCTTCAAAAGTAATCCTGGCGCTGGTACGCGGCAGGCTATGGGCAACGATATCGCGCATCTTCGCGCGCGCCGCTTCTTTCTGCTGTTCGCTGATGAAGCGCAGGTCGCCGGTGACTAACACCTTTGCCGGAATGACATTCGTTTTGCCGCTGGCGGTCCCAGCGGTTACGTTAAGCGTAGCTTGTGTGCCACCGACGATCACACTCGGATTGAAAGTCAAATACTTTTCCTTGTGCAACACTTCGTAAAACTGATCGAGGATGCGAGCCGCTTCAAAAATCGCGCCCGCGCCGGCGTCGTTGCGAAAGATGCCGGCTGAATGGCCGGTCTGGCCAGTCACCTCCATGGTCCAGTTGCTCGAGCCACGCCGTCCCACCGTTGCGCGATTGCCGGCGGCGGATTCAAAACTCAGTGCCAGGTCTGCGTTCTTCGCGGCGGAAATCATGTCACCACGGCTGATTGCCAGTGGCCAGCCGGCAGTCTCTTCATCGCCGGTCAACATGACGACGATGCGCGCGTCTTGCAATACGCCGGCGGCGTCGAGCGCCTTCAGAGCGTAAAGCAGCACTACGTCGCCGGCCTTCATGTCTACCGTGCCGGTGCCAACTGCTCTATTGCCTTCGCGCTTAAACTTTTCTCCGCTTAAGACGGTATCGATGTGGCCCAGCAAAAGCAGGCGTTTCCCTTTTGTGCCTTTTCTTTCCGCCAATAAATGGCCGGCGCGTTTCATGACGACCGGCATGTCGATCCATTTGGCGGTAAAGCCAAGCGATTCGAGCTGACTTTTAAAGACCATGCCAACCTGTTTCACGCCCGCGATGTTTTCCGTCGGGCTCTGCAGGTTAACGACCTTTTCGATCAGCGCAATTTGTTCTGACTGATGCGCGTCGATGTAACTCGCAATCTTTTGTTCTTCAGGCGAAAGCGTCTGGGCGTCTGCACAAACACAAGC
Source organism: Blastocatellia bacterium (assembly GCA_013697915.1). Lineage (GTDB taxonomy): Bacteria > Acidobacteriota > Blastocatellia > Pyrinomonadales > Pyrinomonadaceae > PSRF01. The sequence goes on from JACCVY010000050.1 coordinate 1,035, forward strand.
GAGAACAGGTGTTAACAATACAAACGCACACTGCCAGATTAGTTTATTCATTTTAGTTTTTCCGACCTTTGCACTTCACTCATGCTCATGGCACCGAGCCGCCGCAAACTAACCAGTTTGCTTTACACTGACCTAGGCTTCCTGCTTTTGAGTCGCAGCAGCCGTCTCCCGCTCCGCAGCGCGAGCGGGCCTTGCATATTTGTCCAGCCCGAACCCGAGAAAAATCGTGGCTACGATGAACGCGGCTGAGAAGAAGTAAGGCGACGAGACGCCCAGCCTGTCAAACGCCCAACCGAAAAACAGCGGCGCAATAATGCGTGAGATACCGCCGTACGTCTGCTGCATTCCCATGTACAGACCGCGCTCTCTCTGATTAATCACGCGAGACAGCAGCGCCGTGACACAGGGAAAAGTGAAGGCCGTGCCTAAGGGAATCAAGGCCACCGCGACTGCCAGCATTCCCAAATTTCGCGCCAACGGCATGCCCACCACGCCGGTGGCCAATAGCGCCAGGCCCAGGCGCGAAAGATTCGCCTCACCCAGCCAATCGACGGCCCGGCCCAGCAGCAACACGCGCGCAAAGACCGAGATCGAGCCGACGTACATGAAGAAGTAGCCAATAGTTTGTTCGGTAACCTGGAAACGCGCATTCAAGAAAAGCGCGAGCACCGAAAAACTTCCCTGAAAAGCGCCGATGGCAATCGCATAGATCCAAATGAGACGTGACGCCGGCTCGCTCGCATGCGAGACGACGCGCCAGATCGCCTGACGCGAAGTTTGAACTATTTCCCCGGCCTTTGGCTTTTCAGTGAAATCACGCGACTCCTTTAGATAGCGCGCCACAAAGATCATGTTCAGCAGACAAAGCGCCGCTGCCATGATGCCCGGCGCGGCGTGGCCCATGTGCAGTGTGCTCGCGCCCGGCATCAGATCGCGTTTGCCCAATGCAAGCGCGAAAGAACCGAGCACCGGCCCCAGTGCCACGCCAAGATTTGTTGTCGCCGAAAGCCATCCCAACGCGCGCGCGCGATCTTTAGGATCGGTCGAGTCGGCCACGTAAGCCTGGATCACGCCGACGGTGCCGCCGCCTGCCCCCTGCACGACGCGCGACAGGAACAGCAAGAGCAGCGAGTGAGCAAAACCAAAAATCAGATAGGCAATCCCGGCTGCGCCTAAGGCAATCAGCAAAGTTGGACGCCGCCCTACGCGATCGGAAAAATGACCCCACAGCGGCGCGCTCAACAGTTGTGCGAGCGTGAAGGCGGCGACGATGAAGCCGATGATCAGGCCGATGCCAAAGTGCATTCCCAGCACATCAACGCCCGAACCGCCCAGCGTCTTCACATAAAACGGCAGCAGCGGAATGATCATCAACAGGCCCAGCATGTCGACGAATGCGGTGGCCATCAGCGTGAAGAGCTTTGCTGGGATCTTTCGCACTTCGCGCCACAGCACGTAAAGCAGGCCACACGCGATCGCGCCCAGCGCAATCAACACGATTGGAGAATGGAGAGATTGGGCGATGCTCTGTTGGATCAGCATTTCAGGTGATCGAGTGGAGAAGGGAAACTGTTAGCATCAAAGGTCAGCAGCTTTTTTCATTGTTCATTCTTTTGCTGCCACATCATACACCAGAGTTTTGAACTGGCTTTAGACCTGAACAGCTGCCGGAACAGCTGCAGTCCTTCATAGGCTGAATTCGTTCGACAGATTAGCTTCCGTTTCTCTCGATCTGCATTTGTGATCAGCCAAATCCATGATTAGCCAAATTCTTGCATTGTCGATAAACGAATACAGAAGCGGGAGCAGTAGCGACCGGGTCGAACTTGCGATATAGAACTACGTCAATGGTCGGCGAACTGGAAGACGAACGCATTCCGCTGGGTTACCTAATCACCTTTCGCAGTTATGGCACCTGGCTTCATGGCGACAAGCGTGGCTCAGTTGATCGGTTTCATAATCGCTTTGGCACGCCCCGAATTCCTCACAACGAACAATGGAAAAAATATAATCGCGAAGCACTCAGCCAACCGCCGGTGAAATTGCGAAGTCATCAAAGAGTGGTTATTGAGAAAGCCATTCGCGAGACTTGCAAAATTCGCAAATGGGAGTTTTGGGTAACTAATATACGAACTAACCACGTTCACACGGTGGTGTCAGCGCCGTGCAAACCAGAAAAAATCCTCGCGGCTTTCAAAGCGAACGCAACTCGAGAATTGAGAGAAGCGGGTTGGTGGAATTCGAGCAGAAGCCCGTGGGTGGAGCGCGGTAGTAAGAGATATTTGTGGACCGAACAGGACGTCATTAATGCTGTTGTTTACGTTGAGTACGACCAAGGCGAACCGCTGCCCTGAAGTTAGACTTCTGCCTGTTGGATGACGAGCTGGACAACCGACCCGGTCGCTACCGCTCCCGGTTCCGTATTTGTCAACCCACGATGGTGGAATGGTAGACGCGGTCGCTTCGACTCCGTTGCAAGAGCTTTGTTTAAGGAGGCTTGAACGCGAATCCTCGCTCACACAAATACAGAACCGGGAGCTGTAGCGACCGGGTCACACTCAACGCAGAAGTTTTGTCGATCGTGTATTTGTTGACCCACAATAGTGAGTTGCCGACCCGGTCGCTACCGCTTCCGGTTCCGTATTTGTCAACCCACAATGAACTTCCAACGGCCGAGAACTCAAAAGCGCAGTGACAAGCAGCTCAACCCGCCATCCATTTTTTGAAACTCCGTCATCTCAAGCGCGATTGTTTGGTAACCCAGCTCCGGCAATTTTCCTTCAAAGATAGGATGCCCGGCAGCCACCAACACGAAGTCATTGACACTGACACAATTGGCTGCGTACGCCTCAGCAGAATCCACGATGACCAGATTGTAACCAGCAAACTCGGCGCGGCCGGCGATTGCTTCAGTTACCACCAAACGATTGTTGCCCAAATACGCGATGCCGCTTTTCAAATGCAACAAGCTGCGTTCTTCTCGGATGTCCACCAAGCTGCACGTGTAATCAAATGGTGCGAGCAATTCAGTCAAATGTTGCGCGCCTGCTTCGTTTGTTCTTTGCGAAAGTCCGATGAAAAAATGACTACCGGCTTCGCAAACATCGCCGCCGTCAACAGTTCCCGGCGCGCCAATCGAGGATAGATTGGGAAAGAACTCAGCCAGCGCGCGTCCCATCCTCTCGACCTCACCAGCGCGGCTGGGCGCGCCTGGCCGCGTGAGCACCGCACAATGATTAGTGGTCACGATTGCGGTATCTTCAACAAAAGTGGAGTCCGGATGATTTGGATCAGGTTCCAGTCGGGTTACAGTTAGTCCACACCGCGCGAGCGCAGCGCAGTACGCTTCATGCTGTTCCAGCGCGCGTTCGTAATCGGGAGCACCAAGACCAGCCGTGGTTAGACCCTGCGCAAAGTTTGGCGCCGGAGGACGGACTATGGCTCTCGTAAACATCATGCGATCGTAGCGTAAAAGTTATTATTCGTCGCGACTAACCCGCCACCACTGCCCACGCCCTTGTATTCGGGCCTTTTGCTTGCTTTCTGTTGCTATCGGGTAAGTACGACTGGAAGCCGCATGAGAAGACGATGATTCTCGGCTATCTGGCAAACATGGTGGCGACGATCCCAACCTGGATAGGTCTGCAAATCACGGATGCCGAGTTGGATGTTGCGCCGGCGCCAGGTGAGTCGAAACTGGAACACAAACGCATGGACACAAGCGCCGAGTTGATCGCCGCCCTGGACAAATCCGCAGGTGTCGCGCGTTCAGCGTTTGAGAAGACGACCGATGAGCATTTAATGACTAATTGGCGTCTACTCGCCCGGGGGCAGGCGGTAATGGAAGCGCCGCGGTACCAGATGATCCAGGACACCTTTAATCATTGGGCGCATCACCGCGGTCAGATGACCGTCTATCTGCGTTTGCTCGGCGCAAAGGTGCCGGCCATTTATGGACCATCCGCCGACGACAATCAGTTTCGGTAGATTTTGAATGCGAGCACGACATCTTGGGCTAAGCGCGGACGACCGAGCGGGCAATTAGGAATCGTTAAATATGCGAAGATTCAACTGGCCAATCTGGGCGGGTTTCGTGCTGAGCGTGTTTGCGTTTATCAGCTACCCATTTGTTTTTGCCAGATGGTCCATGACGCGCGATTTTCCCTGGGCCAACCTCCTGTTGTTCGGAATTGCGGCCATCCTTTTGCTAATCGGATTTCGGCGTGCATTCGCTTCCGGACATACTCATCCAAAACGGAGGAAGATTGCGGCTTCGCTCCTCGCAACCCTGAGCGCGCTCGTCCTGGGACTTTTTGTTTTTTCAACCTTCATCATGGCGTGCTGGCTGCCGGCCTCTCATGGCGCTCCCCAAATCGGGCAGAAGACGCCTGAGTTTTTGTTGGCGGATACGAACAACAAATCCGTAACGTTGGCCACGCTACTTTCGTCGCCAATCAACGGCCAGGCTCCAAAGGGTGCGCTGCTGATCTTTTACCGGGGCTATTGGTGACCCTCATGCAACTCCGAGTTGCGGAGCATTGAAGAGAGTTTGGATAAGTTTCACCAAGCGGGAATTAACCCGGTTGCCATCAGCGTGGACAGTCCCGAAGTTAACCGCGACCTCTGCCAGAAATCCGGATATACATTCACTTTTCTTTCTGATCCGAAAGCTGAAGCGATTCGCCGTTACGACCTGGTTCACGCCGGCGCCGGAATCAATGGCCAGGACATTGCGCGGCCAGCTGAATTCCTGGTGGATTCCTCCGGCACCGTGCGCTGGCTCAATCTCACTGAGAATTACTGGGTGCGCGCCCGGCCGGAACAAATTCTCGAAGCTGCGAAAACCCTTCGCTAGACAGGCCTTTTTCACTTTAAGGCTAAGCCGGAACCAAAGGGGCATAGCTCCGAGAATGATCTGGCGGCTGTCGGCGGGGCATAGCCGCCGCCGCACATCAGACGGCAAAGCCGAGGCCGCATCCGGAGGAACTTTAGGAAAAGAGGTTTCTACCAAGCAGGCGGTAACAGCACATGACTTCACAGGACAATGCCAAAGTGTTCGCGGAGTACTTCAGCGTACTCCTTTTCACCTGTTACGGTTCGCTCCTGGCGAACCTGCGGGCCGGCGCCAATGGAACTGGTGATGAAACGCATGTCGCTGAGAGTAATGCGTCCTTGCTCGGTTGCTCGCGAGCAGATGCGGCCCCGGGTGAAATGTGATTCGGGCGAGGTCTGGTGATAGCGGCACATCTCGGCGTAGTCAGCAAATGTGTAAGGCCTTAAGGTAAAACGATACTGCGCCTTCCACTCTTCACCTTCATCGCGTCGCATCAGGACCAGATAATTGCCGTCCGTGATAATCTGGAACACACCGCTTCCTTGTCGCTGCCCGTCTCGTTCATCCAACCGGAGTGGTTCGAGGAATGAATCACCAAAGCCAACATCTACAAGCCAACGCTGACCCAACTGAACCATAAGGGCCATGTGATCGAAGTCAGGGCCAAACTCACCTGTTGCATTAGCCACTTCGGCGGAAAGCATGGCAACGTCAAAGCCGAGCGCCCGCAACAGCCCGGCAAACAACCCGTTGGCTTCATAGCAGAAACCGCCGCGCCTGTTGGTAACAATCTTGGTAAACAGCGCCTCGTCTTCAAGCAAAATCGGTTGTCCGGCGTGAATACTTAGATTTTCAAAAGGCACCGCTAACAGATGCGCTACTTGCAAAGCCCGCAAAGTCTCAGCACTCGGGACAAGCGAGCCGTGATAGTGAATGCGTTCGAGGTAGGCCTTAATGTCCAACATGCAGAGTAATATTAGCCGCAGATGAACGCAGATAAAAACGGATCTGAGCAGGGACCATACGGTTTTGCACAAGAAGTGTTTCGCGCAAGAAGAGCGGGGCAAGCCCACCTTCCCGACCTCGAGACTCTTGGACTTGCGCAATTTCTTTACGATGAAAGGCCTTTCCCGCGGCGATTACCTCTGAACTCTGAACAGCTCGAGGTTAGGAAGGCGGGCTTGCCCCCGCTCTTAGTGGGCCTAACACATTTTTTGTGCAAAGACGAAACTGTTTGATAAGTTAGTGTTAACGCATCAGAGTTATAGGCGACGAAATTATTTCCCATCGTTAAAGTTGAATGGAGATGTGATGCAAACTATCAAAAAGCGCATACTTGGGTTGGTTCTCATTCTTCTTGGTACTGGACTGGTCTATTTTAACTGGCATCAATTCCTAAAGGACGGCAGTTATTCACTGAAGATGGCGGCGTTCGGCCCGCTCATAGGCGTAGGCGGATTATTTCTACTCTTGATTCCATCAATGGGAGGAAAGCCCAACACTGCCAAAGAGAAAATGATTGTCTTAATAGTGTTCGTGATTGGACTGGCGGCAGGCTTAGTCAACTGGTACTTGATGGACCCGAGATTCTTTGGGAGATAGCAAACCGCAGCAAGATTCACGGGCCAGCTTAAGCCATCCTGGCAAAACCTCTTGCTTCAGATTCGTTTCACCGGCGTCAATCCGCGGCTTATTTTTTCCACGTTTGATTTTACGGCGGCATCTCCCCTATCGGCCTACGGTTGGGTGGGACTCAAAATTTCATCCGGATGATCCGGATTGCGATAGCCGCCAACGGTGCCGTCATAAGTTTCCAGCGGCATGTTGTAATGCCGGCCCGTTGTCGGCGAGACCATTCGCTCGTAACCCATCATGCCTTCGCGCTGGGCCTTGGAAATGCGATCCTGCGAAAGATTTTTTTGCTCCCACGATTCAATCAGGCCGGAGTTGTCCAGCGGGTGGTTGCGAATGGGAATGAGCTGATCCTGATACGCGATCTTGCCCGGGTCGATCGCGGCTACGCTTTGCGGCAGCAACGGCAGCCACGTTTTGGCCTGATCATATTCATTCTCTGGCGCCGAGACCGACTGCAAGACAACCGAGTACGCGCCATATGCATTGAGAATTCCGCAGGTGCTGTTGGCATGTTGCGAGACGCCCTTGGCGTCAGTAAAAGTCAGTTCAAATTCCTGAATCTCCCAGTTGATTCCCGGATATCCCGACGCCGCCGGTGGCAGATCGCGGGCGCTGATCTGATTAATCTCCGTCGCGCCCAGCTTGCCCATCAGCATAACCAGAAAATCCCACGGAGTTGTCTTTCCCGGATTTCCGGTCAGCAATATCGAGCTCGCCCACAACCTGCCATTCGGTGAATTCATGTCAACCCCATTGCCGGTTTCCGTCGCGCGCCATTGGGCCGGCATGGCCCAGGTAAAAAACTGACCGCGCTGAACAGCTAACGGGGGCCTGGTAAATGCCGGCTCATCCGTTGATTCAGCTCGTGTTTTTTCGCCGTTACGGCGCGAACTCGAGTTGGAGTTTGAGCCAGCGCGGCCCGAGGGTGAATCGAGCGAAAGCAATTTGCAGCAGCCACTAGAAAGAACCGCCGCGAAGATGAGCAGCGCAACGCGAAGGGTGGAGATCATAGCAGGCATCCTTTTAAGCAAATGGAATTGAAACCGTACATGAAAGAACGAACGCAGCAAAGTGCTAAGGCAAGCAAGTTTGAACAAGATGACTCTAGCCCTCACTTGGGGCCGGTTTAGTTTCGTCTTTGTTCCATGCAGCGTATCGTAAATCGTGAATCGTAATTGGTAAATAGATGCTATGGGGTGCTGCGTGAAAGCGGGTCGCCGCCGGACCAAATTCGCGCTCATTGCGGCCTTGACGATCGAGGTGCCGGTAACTTCTCTACTCGCTCAGCCAGGCGTGCGTCACCAATCTTTTCAGTCCATTCGGCAAACGACGACGCCGGTCCTTTCCAGCGTAATTCATCGACCTTGCGGAATAGCGGCGCGTCGGTGCGCAAGGTTGCCAAATCCTTGAACAGCAGCGCGGGTGCCAGGTTCCCATCTTTTAGAACACCTGCAGGAAAGTCTTCGATATGACCATGGCGGCCGATAAGCGCGGCCGCGGTCTTCGCTCCCAGTCCCGGGATTCCGGGGTAACCGTCCGCCGAGTCCCCGACGAGCGCGAGAAAGTCGGCTATGAACTCCGGCGCGACGCCAAATTTGGCGCGAATGGCTTGCTCGTCGCGGATCTCGTTCTTTCTGCGATCGATTTGCACGACGCGATCAGTGACGACACATTGGGCCAGATCCTTGTCCGGAGTCCAAATGCAAACCTTTTCCGCTCGCTTATCTTTCGCCGCGAGATACGCCGCGGAGGCAAGCGCATCGTCAGCCTCGAGTTCGACCATCGGCCATACCACAACGCCCATCGCGGTCAGCGCTTCTTCCAACGGATGAAATTGGGCCCACAGAGCGCGCTCGATGCCGGCGCCCGTTTTGTAACCGGGCCAAAGATCGTTGCGAAAGGATTCAATGATGTGATCGGTGGCGACGCCCAGGTGCGTGGCGCCATCTTCGATCATCTTGGCCATCATGTTGAGCACGCCGGACACTGCGCCAAAGGGCGGATCAGTTTTCTTGAAGCGCCGGATGCCGTAGAAGTGACGAAAGAGTTCGTAGGTGCCGTCGATGAGATGGACAATCATTGGCTGGGTGTTGGGTGTGGGAAGACAGAGAATCGAATCAAATCTCGAATCTCGAATCTCGAATTCCGAATCTCAGAATGCAGAAGATAGAAGTAAATCGTGAGATGGCGAATCGCCCTATTTCAAATCCGCCATCCAAATATTCCCCGTTGTTTCGGCATATTCATAAACAATCTGTTGGCCGAGTGGCGACCAGGACGGATAGCGCACATAAGCATTCACTTTGGTGAAATTCGTCAATTGCTTTTGTTTTTTGGTCGAACGCGAAACCCAATAAACGTTCCAAATGCCGTCCCGTTCTCCGGCGAAAAGTACTTTATCGCCATCGGGTGACCAGCCGTAAGGCCAACTTTTGCCTTTGTCGTTGGTTAATTGAATCGGTTCGCCGCCATCACTCGGGACTATGCAAACATTATTGTCTTGGCCGCGTTTGATTTCAAAGGCAATCCATTTTCCGTCGGGCGACCATGCCGCAAAGGCCGCCATTTCTTTATCAAATGTTATTTGTTTTTGCTCATGGCTATCTGTCGAGGTGACCCAGATGTTAAGCGTTCCGCTTCGGGCTAAGTTGAAGGCGACTTGCTTCCCGTCGGGCGAAAGTCGCGTGTAATGGATGTATTCATCGAAATCGAATAGTTTTTCTTTTTTTCTGCTTTCGATAGTCATCGACCAAAACGCAGCCCGGTTATCGACTGCGCCGGCAAACCCGATACGCTTTCCATCAGGAAACCAAGAAGCATTAGCGGCGTCTGTGGTGAGTTCAGATTTATTTTTCCCGTCAGCGTCCATTAACCAAAGCTGAAAGCTGGCGCCGACGCTGTAAACCAGATAAAGGATCTTTCTACCATCGGGTGAGAAAGCAGGCCATGAATTGCGCGTGTTTTTTCCCTGCGTTAACTGAGTCGCATTGTTATCCGCGCTGTTGCCGGTGGCAGAAACAGGCGTGGCCCAAATATCTCCCGACGTCGATAGCGCGCTATAAACAATGCGCTTGCTATTGGCCGAGATTGATATTTGCCGGATGCGCGAGCCGCTCGCATCGAAAACTTTACTCGGTTCTCCAACGGGGTCGCCAGTTCTGGTAAGCCTTAGCTGCTGTATTGAATCGCCTCGATCAGTTACGAAATAAATTGATTTGTTATCCGGTCCATAAATAACATCTGCCGCGTTTCGCAATTCGCCGGAAAGTTTTTTTAAGTCGTCGCCTTCCGCGGTAACAGACCAAATCGACGCAACACCGGTGTCACTTGAATCAAAGGCGATTCGCTTTCCGTCTGGCGACCAGGATGGCGCCCCGTGGCCACCGGCAGGATTTCCGGCCTGGGTAAGTTGTTGCAGTTCGCCGGTTGCCACCGAAACCAGCCAGATGGTCGATGGCGGAAAGGCGTTGCTAACATTGAAACCAAGATCGAAGAGAACATCCGATTGGAACGCAATCAGGGAACTATCGGGCGCCCAGGCTGGATGAGAACCAAACTCAGTCAATTGTTTAGCGGCGCCGCCAGTAGTGGGAATGATCCAAATCCCGCCACGCTTCTTCGAATAAAAAGCTATCAAACTGCCGTCGGGCGAGAATGCCGGCTCGAAGTTCTGTCCGCCATCTGAGGTTAATTGTACTTCGCGAGCACCGGAGATCAGTTGCTTGACGTAGAGCTCAAAACCGCCCGTCCGGTCCGAACTGAATGCGACTGTGTTGCCATCCGGTGAGATTGAAGGATAAAAGTCTAATCCCGACCAGGTGGTGATTTGTATAGTCCGGCTGACGGCAGAAGTGTCCCGTGCTCTGCCTCTATTGCCGGCAAGCCAGAAGCCCAGCACTCCCAAAGCGGATAATGCGAGCAGGATGGCTACCCACCACGATCTATTTTTGCGCCTGTCTTTGGCCAGATCGCCTTGCGTGACCGTGCTTTTGTGCTCGACAGTTTTTTGACCTGCATTTGCATGAAGAACACCAAGTTCGCTAACGGCGAACGTTTCGCGTACATCCGCGACGAACTGGTAGCCTCTGCCGGGCACGGTGACAATAAAACGGTGCTCCTGTGGCTTTTCGCCAAACACTTTGCGTAGCGCGGAAACGTGGACGTTGAGACTGTTTTCCTCGACGACGCTCTCGGGCCAGACACTCGCCATCAACTGGTCTTTCGTAACTACCTGGCCGTGCTGCCGCACCAACGCCAGCAACACCTCAAAAGCCTTAGGCGTTAGAGGCACGGTTTCGGTATCGCGCCACAACAGACGCTTCTCCACATCTAGACGGAACGCGCCGAACTCAAGTACGCGCGGCAAGACGTCGCCATTGGCTGGACTCAGGACTCTTAAGGAATTTTCAGACACTTTTAAGGTTTCTCAAAGACGTGGGCAAAGATAGTCGCTAGCGTGCCAACCGGAGGGAGGAAGTGCGCGTCGTTTGCAGTTGAAGAAGGCTACTTCATCAAGCGCCGACACTTTACTCCCGCCCATATTTCAAGTCAATAAATTGGAGCGCACGACTATGAATCGCACCCGTCTTTTGGCCAGTCAACTAGTTGCCGCAATCGTTCTCCTCTTTGGGACGCTGACTGTGGCGGCGCAGGTGTCAAAGGAACAGAGCACGAAGCCCACACCTGAAAACCACCAAGCGCATGCCATCGCGGATCTGGCTTTGCAACGCGTCAATTCGGGTCGCTACGATGAGGCTATAGAAATATTCAAAGACGCCTTACGGCTGGCACCCAACGAGGCCCTCATTTACAACAATCTCGGATTCACTTACGCCGTTCTTAAGCGCTTCGATGAAGCCACCGTTGCCTTGAGGCGAGCTGTCACGTTAAAACCGGACTTCGCCAATGCATATTACAACCAGGGTCGCGTTTACGGCGAAACCGGTCGCGATGTCGAAGCGCTCGCGGAGTTTAGTCGTGCGGTAGAGCTGGCTCCGGCTTTCGGACTTGCACGCGTTGAATTGTGCGGAACTCATCTTGCGTTGGGACATAACGAGGAAGCCGTCGCGTGCTACGAGGCTTTGCTGGAACTTGGCACACAGGACGCAGAGACGCGCTCGAACTACGGCTACGCATTGACCAGGACAAAGCAGTACAAGAAAGCAATCGTCACGTTAAGTGAAACGGTACGCCTGTTTCCCAATTACGCAGGCGCCTATAACAATCTTGGAAGCGCCTTCATCCAAACACGGCGATACGATCAAGCCGTCCTCGCCCTTCGGCGCGCCGTCGATCTCGAACCGGATTGCGAAGCAGCACGCTACAACCTGGCCCTCGCCTATCTCGGGGTTGCGAATGACTCCGCAGCGCTGGAACAATATGTAATCTTGAAACGCACAAGCCAAGTGCGCGCTCAGATGCTTTATGAATTAATGTTCAGTAAGCGGGTAGTTTCTGTGAACCCAAATTAAGGTGTGGGGGCGGGGGGCCGGCGTCAGAAGTCAGGGTCGGAAACGGGACTCCGATACCGAGATCGAAACTCGGAACTCAGAACTGAAAACTTGAAACTCGAAACTTGAAACTTAATCTTGCAGCACTGAAATAATATTGCCGGCCGGATCTTTGAACCACGCGATGGTCGGCCCAACCTCGCCGCGGTGAATTCCCTTCTCGTCCGTCTTGATGGGTCCGTCGTACTGCTCAAAACGCACGCCGCGTTTTGTCAGTTCATCCACCACCGCTTCAATATTCGTTACCACAAAATTCAGTATGGTAAAAGTCGCCGGCGTGTGATTGGTTTCGGATAAACCAAAACTGCCGCGCCGCCCGCGAGATGCAACTGCAAATGGGTCATCTCCGTTTCGGATACTTCGAGTCCCAATGTTTGCGCGTAAAATTCCTTCGCCTTTTGCAAATCGTTCACCGAAAAACCGGAAACGCTTTCGTTTCCTTAAACATGCAATTCCTCCATGGGATGAACATCCCTCAAATATTTTCTAGCACAAAATGCCAAAGGGCACGGTCGCGACCGTGCCCGAAATTACCATGATGATCAGCAAAGCCCCAGCTTGCGCGCGTGGGCCTGCTATTTTGACTGCCCAGCGCCGTTAGCGATTACGGCTTGTTGCTGACCGGCGTTGCGCGCTGGCTTTGGCTCATACCACGATTGAGCAGCATCTTGACTTCAACGCGCCGATTCTGTGCGCGGCCTGCCACCGTCGTGTTATCGGCTACAGCTTCTGTTTTGCCGTAACCCATTGGTGTTACAAAGCGGCGCAGCGGAATCTTATGATTCACTGCCAGGTATTGGATCACCGCATCGGCACGTTCGCGGCTCAGGCGAAAGTTCTTTGCTTCGCCGCCAGTCGAATCTGTATGGCCGGAAACCTCGATCGAGTAAGCCTTGGCGTTTGCGGCCTTGGCTGCAAACTCGTCCAGGTGTTGCTTTGCTTCAGGAGAAAGCACCGCGCTGTTGACGCGGAAGGTCACCGCGACATTTTCCTGCACGTCGTATTCATCGAGATCGTTAATACGTGTGTTCGCAGCGGCCGCCTCATTACGCGCTTCGGCAGCGACGGCGTAGAGTTCGTCCATCTGACCCGCCATGCGCTGCTGGTTTTCTTCAACCGGAGTCACTCGCGTATCCGAAGTAATCGCGGCCCGCATATCCGACTCATCAAACCTAATCTTGTCGGCGACCAGTTGGCCCTGTGAATCGCCGCGGCCTTCAACTTCCACGATCAATCCGCGCAGGATTTCGGTCACCGGATACTTTTTGCCGCTGCGAAGAAAACCACCATTCGCCTTGACGCTGGTGTTGTCGGTTATGAGTACTTGATAGTCGGTGCGATTGCGGTCGCGTATTCTGAAGGTCTCGCCGTCGCGCGCGATCACCACTCCTTTGAATTTCAGCTTCGCGCCGTTTGGAATGGATTGTATGTTGCGCTCGACCGCAGTCGGCTGGTTGGCTTGGGGGGTTGTGATTTGGCCATAAACCAGCGGCATAACCGCCAACATCAAAGCAAATGCCGCAATTAGTTTATGCAGTCGAAAATCTCCATTAGTCCTCATATCTACTCCTTCAGAATCAGTTTGGGATGAATCATTCCGGGGGCGTCGCCTTCGCGAGTCATCCGGTTTTGAGCGGGAGAGTTAAACGAACCGGCAATTATGATGCATTGAAGGGAAAGTTGTGTTGCAAACAAACGATGGTTGAGTGGCAATTGATAGAAAGGGACAACTGGCGGAAGACAAACCACTCAAGACGGAAGGTTTCAGAGGTGGGAGTTAGCCATTGAGTGCTGGGGCGGACCACTCAAGCTGGAATGTCTCACAGGTTGGGAAGGGCGGTTTACCCCCGCTCGTTGAGTGCCACTCGCGCAGGAGCGGGGGCAAGCCCGCCTTCCCAACCATGAGATTGTTTATATTGCACCGTTCCTCTGAGATCTGCGCCTCTGTGGCTTATGTTCTCTTAAACTTAAGCTCGGCATTTGTTAATGCCGACGAGTCAGTAAACCTTCCGCTGTTGCACTTTTTCTTTTGTCGCCAACGCAAAGCGCGGCTCGACTTGCGCGTTGTCTGAAGACTCGCCACCGGAGCTGGCGCGACTATTTGCTGGTCCATAAGCGTCGATCAGCAAGACTTTGGCGCCCGCCCGCCGCAGTTGATACGCTGTCCAGGCGCCAAAGACACCAGCGCCCACGACAGCGATGTCGGTTGTGTAATCTTTGGTCATATTAGCGCTTGCCTGGAATATGAGCGCCCATTGCGGCTTGCCGCCGCACAGTGCGGAAAGGCTCGGCCTTTCCGGAAGCGATCTCCCACTTCTTTTCCTGAGGCTGAGCCTCAGGAAAGAGTCTTAACGGAAACTCAGCGGAAAGCCATAGGCATTCCGCACTGTGCGGCGACAAGTCGCAACCAGTGCTCCTGGCCCATGACTTACTTAACCAACGCGCAATTATCTATTTAAGACGGGACTGCTACTTCTCGCCGGTGACAGTGAACTTGATGTCATCGGCGCTTTCCGACAGTTTCACGTCGTTGCCGTTGTACGCCACCACCTGGCAAGTGTAGGACCCCGGCGACAGTGGTTTTTCCAACCTGTAGGACGTTCCATCTACTCGCTTGTTGATGTAGTCGTATTCGGTTTTAGCGTCCGTTGAGCTGTCAGCGTGGATACTGAACTTGTAGTAGGCGGCGTCCGGATACGGATCCCATTTCACTTCGATATTGCTGCCGCCAATTTTTGCGCCGGCTTTAGGCGTAATCAATTTCAGATCGCTCTTGAAAAGGTTTGTGTTAGGCGCAAAGAAAGTCCGGTCCGCCTCCAGTTCGTATTTAGCCGATCCCACAATGCCCGAAGTCGCAAAGACGTAATAGGGTGTGTTGAAGACCCTGGCGGTTAGCCCTTCGTAAATTCCCGGCGGTACATTCTTAATTAGATACTCGCCGTTAGCATCAGTTTTAGTCGTGAATGTTTCACCGCCACAACCTCCGACAAACCGGCTGAATTTTTCACACAGCTTCACGTCGATATCTGCAACGAGCTTTTCATTGAAAAACACCTTGCCCTGGACGTTGGCTTTGCCAGCGGCGGGCTTTTCCCTTTCAACTCCAGTGGCCGAATGAATCACGTCGTCGGCATCGGGCTTCGACGATGATGACGCATTTGTATTGGAGTTGTCTGATCGCGCAGAGTTTGTGTTTTGAGAATTCTTGCAAGCGAGCACTACTGCCGCCAAAAGTAAAATCGCAATCACTGTTTCCCTACCGCTGTGCGACATGCCTTTCTACCTCTCTTTCGATTTGTGGTTAGCGAATGCAGCAGCGAGGATAGCGCAGCGATCGATTGCTGGGAAGAAAATTTTTTGGGGGACCGGCGGATTTTAGAACAGCGAACGCTGCCTGCTTAAGTTGAAGGTTTTACCCGGTGGATCCAACTATTAGATCCCAGGGTAGCCGCGCGAAGCGGCAACCCTGGGCTAAGTTACATAACCGCTTCGCGGTACAAACACCCAAGTTCAGATTTGTTCAAATCTTCCTTCGTCTGTGGCTGCTGAAGAAAACACAGACTAAAGTCTGTGCCACTTTGCTGGCTCACAAACCGCTATCAACGAATCTGCTCTTTTTGATTTGTTTCGTTCGCGGTTTCCGAAGTTTGCTGCGCCGGTTTTTCTCCAAGCACCACACGCACGTTGTGCGTCTGGCCGTCGTCGCTCAACGTAACCACATCATCCCGGAGCACCTGCCCGTCGATTTCGACACTAGCCACGCCGTGACTAATACCGAGCGGATTCTCGACCTTGATCCGATAAGTAGTTTTCTCACGACGATAAGTGATCTCGAAATCACGCCACCAGCGCGGCACGCAAGGATCGATGCGCAGGCTCGCGCCCTCCAGTTTGAATCCCAGAATAGATTCCAATCCGGCCCGGTACATCCAACCGGCTGATCCTGTGTACCAGGTCCAGCCGCCGCGGCCCGTGTGCGGCGGTACTGCATAAACATCCCCGACCGCAACATAAGGCTCAACCTTGTACTTGTGCAGTCCGGCGCGCGTCGAAGAGTGATTGACCGGATTCAGCAGCGAGAAAAGTTCGCCTGCTCGTTCGCCATCGCCAAGCATTGCAAACGCAATCAATGTCCAAAGGGCCGCGTGCGTGTATTGTCCGCCGTTCTCGCGCACACCCGGCACATAGCCTTTGATGTAACCCGGATCGAGTTTGCTTTTGTCGAACGGCGGAGTAAATAGAATGACCAGACCATCGCCGCGCCGGATCAGATACTCTTCAACCGCCGCCATTGCGCGCACCGCACGATAACTTTCGGCGCCGCCCGAAATAACAGACCACGACTGCACGATGGAATCGATGCGGCATTCATCGTTCTGCGCCGAGCCAAGCGGTGTGCCGTCGTCGAAGAAAGCGCGACGATACCAATCGCCGTCCCAGCCGTTTTCGGCCAGCGACTTTTTGAGTTTCTCTTGATGCTCGCGGTATTGACTGCCACGCGCACTCTCGTTGCGCGCGTCGCAATACGGCGCAAAGGCCGCCAGCGTCGTGTAGAGAAACCAACCCACCCAGACGCTTTCGCCCTGGCCCAGATGGCCCACCCGGTTCATGCCATCGTTCCAATCGCCCGAGCCCATCAACGGCAAGCCGTGTTGGCCAACAGTCAAACTGCGATCCAGGGCGCGCGCACAGTGTTCAAACACAGAAGCCGTCTCAGCCGAAACTTCCGGCTGCATGTAAACTTCCTGCTCTTCCGGTTTCAGTAATGGCTGCTCGAGGAATGGAACTATTTCATCGAGCACCGACAGGTCGCCGGTAACAGTCAAATAAAAAGCGGTTACAAACGGCAACCATAAAAGATCGTCAGAAAAGCGCGTGCGCACGCCGCGGCCGCTGGGCGGATGCCACCAGTGTTGCACGTCGCCTTCTTTGAATTGCCGACTGCTCGCCCTGACAATTTGTTCGCGCGCGATCGCGGGACTGCTGTAGACAAGGGCCATCACGTCCTGTAGCTGATCGCGAAAACCAAAGGCGCCGCCCGATTGATAGAACGCGGTGCGCGCCCAGATACGGCAGGACAAAGTTTGATAAAGCAGCCAGCGATTGAGCATCGTGTCGAGCGCCGCGTCGGGCGTTTTCACTTCAACGGTGCCCAGCAGTTTGTCCCAGTGACTAAGCACTCTTTCGAACGCGTCGTTAACTGCTGCAAAGTTAGTAAACTTTGCCGCGAGCTTTTCCGCCTCCGCTTTCGATTCCGCTTCGCCCAAAACAAATATGATCTCGCGAGCTTGCTGCGGAGCAAGTTCGATCGTTGTTTGCAGGGCGGCGCAGGGATCGAGTCCCGCGCCATCGCGGCCGGCAAGAGTTGTGCGCCGCAAGCCTGCCGGACGGTCAGGCGCGCCATTGCGGCCGAGAAACTCCTTGCGGTCACAAGTGGCGCTCGTCAGCGGTTCATTCGTGGCCACGAACGTGACGCGCGTGGCGAATTCATTATTGAAAGGGTTCTGAGCAAATATCGTCCGGGCCTGCTTGTCGATTTCAGTTATCAGATATGGAGCAGTGCTTGAGCGTTGCACGCCGAGCACGAGTTCGTTGTATGAAGTCACGGTTATTCTTCTTTTACGCGTTGTGCGGTTGCGCAAACGAAGCAGAGATATTTTTACCGGGCCGTCGAGAGGAACGAACAACAACAACTCCTGGGAAATGCCGTGGCTGACGTGTTCGAAGACGGTGTAGCCCTGGCCGTGCCGAACCACATAAGGCTCAGCCTCGCGAATTGGCAGCGGCGTCGTGGACCAAACTGTGCCCGTTTCTTCATCGCGCAGATAAACAATCTCGCCGGGAGGATCGCTGACAGCATCGTTGGACCAGGGCGTCAGCCGGTTCTCGCGGCTATTGATGGACCAGGTATAGCCGCCGCCGGTTTCAGTGACCTGAAAACCAAAATCGTTCTTGTTGGCAATCACGTTGGACCATGGCGCGGGCGTCCACTGTTCCGCGCCCAGCAGAGTCACATATTCGCGACCGCCCTGGTGAAACCCGCCGAGTCCATTGAAAAAGGTCAGTTCCGGCGGTGGCACAGTGGCCTCGGGATAGGTCTGCGAAGGCGAGCGCGCCACGAACGGGGGCGGCAACGGCTCTTCCACTTGAGGACGCTCCAATTGATCTTCGAGCGAGCCGCGATCGCAAACAATGGCCACACGGGCGACGGCATGAAGCAGGATACGATCGGCTTCGGGCATGTGATCGGCGCGTCGCAGGTAAACACCGCCGGGCTTGTCCTGAAGACCGCCCAGCCCGCTGGTGCGGACCATCGTCTCTAATTCTTTCTGGAGCGATTGCAAATATGTGGTCGGATTGTCGTTGAGAATTACCAGATCGATTTTCAGTCCCTTGTAATGCAGGTACTCGTGGCCGCGCACCAGCTTGCGAGCCATCGGTAGATCAGCGGCTTTATCAATGCGCACCACAATTATCGGCAGGTCGCCGCTGATTCCGTATGCCCACAAACTCGACTGCGCCTTAGTATTCAGCGCCAGCACGTGCGGTCGCGGGCGCAACGACGGATCGGAATAAACAATGCGCGCTGCCAGACGTTGAAACAGGTGCGCCTCTTCCGCGTCGATGTTCAGGTGACTCATTTCGACTTGCGCCTTGGTCCACGCCAGGCGCAGCTCGCGTTCAAAAGTATTCGGATCGTGATACTTGTCCGCCAGCATCACCGCCTCTTCGCGCGATCGCGCCACAATGGTACTGAACGAGCAGCGCACAGTTTCGTTCGGGCGGACGCGGACGCGGCGGCGCAAACTGAAAACCGGATCGAGCACGGCGCCCACCGTGTTTGAAAGCGGGCGGTCTTCCATGACGGCAATCGGATTGGCGGGCGTGTGGCCGCGCCCCAGAAAACGGCCGCGGTCTGTTTCATATTGCGTTGTCCCAACTAACTCGCCGTCGGCAACTACGACGTGCACGCCCCAAATTGGCTCGTCGTCGCTGGAGCGTTGGCGGCGATGGGCCAGGATTGCGTTTTCGCCGGCAAAGAATTCGGTTTCAATGAAAAGATTACTGAACGCCGGATGGGCCAGGTCGGCTTGCGGCGCCGCCAATACAACTTCCGCGTAGCTGGTCAGTTCGATTTCGCGCATTCGTGTCGAATTGTTTGTCAGCGAAACGCGGCGCACTTCGGCGTTGTCTTCCGCTGAAACAACGATTTCCATGTGCGTGATTAGACCCGCATCGTTACGCCTGAAGTCAGCCTTGTCTTCCGAGAATGCGACTTCGTACTTTTGCGGTCGCTTCTGAATGGGCTGATGGCTGGCGGACCAAACGGCGCCGCTGCGAACGTCGCGGAGATAAATAAATGTGCCCCAGTTGTCGCGCGTCACGTCTTCGCGCCAGCGCGTTACCGCATTTGGCCCGCAGTTGGAATAACCGGCGCCTGCTGTCGTCAGCATAACGTTGTAGGTGCCGTTTGAAAGCAGTTGCGTGCGCGGTGTTTCGAGACTGGCCGTGTCGTAGACGCGCGTGATCATTCGCGGGAAAGACTGCGTTACGTGGCCGGTCAATACTTCTTCCGCGCGCGGGTGCACGGTCGAGACGCCGACAGGGACGCGCTCCTGCAACAGCAGTTCGGTCGCCTGGACCACCGGGTCAGCATGAAAACGTCTTTCCATGCGGTCGTCCTGAATTACATTGCTCAATGAGATGAGGCTCATGCCCTGGTGGTGCGTCATGAAGGCGCGGATCAAGACGAAGTTCTGTCCCTGAGGCAAACGCTCGGCCGTGTAATCGATCGATTCATAAAAACCATAAGCACCGAGCGCGCCCGTCTTCTCCAGCCGCCGCAGGTTGTCCATCGCCGCGCGAGGCATGATCTCAGCGGCAAGCAGAGTTGCGTAAGGTGCGACAACCAAGTCTTCGATGAGCCCGCGTTTCAGACCCAGGCCGGGCACACCGAATGGTCCATACTGATAATTCAGTTGCAGATCGCGAACGTTGTAGGCCGCCTCAGAAATGCCCCAGGGCACGCCGCGCTCCTGACCATATTCGATTTGTCGCTTAACTACGGCGCGATAAGTTTCGTCGAGCAGCGTGCCGTTGTAATTGCGCATAACCAGCAGCGGCATCAGGTATTCAAACATCGTCCCGGTCCACGAAATCAGCGCGCGGCCACCATCAACCGACGTCAGCTGGCGGCCCATGCGAAACCAATGCTCTTGAGAAACATCGCCCTTGGCAATCGCCACAAAACTGGCAAGACGCGCTTCGGATGCAAGCAGATCGTAAAAGGAATTGTCGGCGCGTTGGGCCGAGACGTTGTAACCAATAGTGAAAACTTTGCGCTCAGGATCGAGCAGAAACTTGAAATCCATCTGCTCGATGACTTGATCGCAGTTCGCGGCGAGGCGGCTGAGCCGCGATAAGACGTCTCCCGCTGCGGCTGCGGCTTGTTCCAGCGCTTGAGTCAGTGCAGAAGTTTCGGCTGTCGTTTCGTTACTGTTCAGGGCAGCGAGTTCGACCAGCGCGCTATCGCACAACTCCGGCACAGTGGCCAGCGTCGGCACCTGCCTAAGCAATGTCGCCAACGACGAGGCCCCGGCGTTCTCATCTGTAAATTCCGCCGTTGTCTCAGTGGGCAACTGAGTGATGAAACGAGTCCAGCCGGTAAGCGTATCGGCATCGCGCCGGCACGAACGCACCTGATGGTCCAATGCTGCCAGCCACCAACGCAGTTCCTTAAAATTAACTTCTCCGTGCTCGTGGGCCAGCGCATTAAGAATGTCCTCAATCTCCAGGACGCGTCGCCGCAAAGTTTCAAACAAACTTGTCCAACCTAAGAGATCGCGTGAGACATCCGTGGCAAGCACGGTGCGGCAGGCCTCGATCTCATTGCGCAGTTGGCTGACGGTGACCACATCCGTTCGTTGTCGCACACTGCCCAGCTTCGTCGCTTCAAACGAAATCGCGTCAACGGTATCTCGCAATCCGGCAATGATTCGCTCGTCAAAAAGTTTTGTGTCGGGCAGCTCGATGCAAGCCTGCTTAACCGCGATCAAATGTCCCGCCAGGTTTCCGCTGTCAACTGTTGAGATGTATTGCGGGTTCAGCGGTTCGAGGGTCCTGGAGTCGTACCAATTAAACAGGTGACCGTGAAACTTTCCGAGTTTTGCGATGGTGCCAAAGGTCAACTCCTGGCGCTCGACGAATTCAAGCGAGGCGACGTAGCCAAGATCGTGGGCCGCCGAAGTTGTGAGCAAGAGCAAGCCTATGTTCGTCGGCGATGTGCGATGCGCGATTACGGGGATTGGATCTTCCTGAAAATTGTCAGGCGGCAACCAGTTGTCTTCAGGGCCGACAAAGGCTTCGAAGAAACGCCAGGTGCGCCGCGCGACCGTGCGCGCGAGTTTCATATCTTCGGCGTTTAGCAGCTTGCGTTCCGTCGGCCGCGGTCTGCTGACCCACCAGGCAATGACGGGCGCGCTAAGCCACACAAGTCCAACAGCGGCGGGCACTGGGAGCGCAGCCCGATGAACAATGAAAGTCAATACGATGGCAAGCAAAGTCAGCAGCTCAGCGGGCCACATGAAACGAAACATCGAACTGAGATCGTTTCGCGCGGTTCTCTCGGCGTCGGCGGCGGTGACCCATTCGAGCAGTTTCTTTCGCGAAATCAGTTTTCTGGATATCGTGCGGAGAATTGCGTCGCTCATCAGATAGGCCTGATGCGGCAGCAGCAGCGCCGATAAGAAAACCTGGGCCGTGTTGGTGCGCAGGTCGCCCCACAGGCTCCAGAAGTGACTGGTCCAGGGAATGCCGCGCGGGTGAATCAGCAGGCTGGTGGTGACATGAAGATAGACCGGAAAAGCAATCGGAATCAGAACGAACAAACTCCAGATCAATCCCGAGCCTGGGAAAATGGTCCAACATGCAAGCAGCCAGAGAAACAGCGAAGGCGCCACCAGACTGCGGCGCAGATTGTCAAGAATTTTCCAGCGCGAGATCATCGGCAGCGGGTTTCGCGTCTGGCGCCGACCGGCGTCAGGAACAGTCGGAAACAGCCAGCGAAGAATTTGCCAGTCGCCACGCGTCCAGCGATGCTGACGTTTGGCGTAGCTGTCGTAAACCGCCGGGTAGTCGTCCAACAATTCAATGTCGGTGGTTAACGCGGCGCGCGCGAACAACGACTCAAACAAATCATGACTTAACAAAGAATTTTCCGGGACACGATTCGCGAGCGCCGCTTCAAACGCGTCCACGTCGTATAAACCCTTGCCGGTAAAGTTTCCTTCGCAAAAGAGATCCTGATAGACATCGGAAACCGCAGTAGTGTAGGGATCAATTCCGGTGTTGCCTGAGAAGATGCGCGCAAACCTGGAACGTGAGGCGCTTTCGAGCGAAATGCTAACGCGCGGTTGGAGAATAGAGTAACCGCGGATAACACGACGAGTTTGCGGATCGAGCACCGGGCGGTTAAGCGGGTGAATGGCGGCGCCGATCAACTTGCGAGCTACGTCGCGCGGGAGTTGAGTATCGGAATCGAGGGTTATCACATAACGGATCTGCGCCAGCAACGCTTCCGGCGCTGTCATCACAATAAAACTCGTATCACTTGCGCCCCGCAACAGCCGGTTAAACTCCTCCAGTTTTCCGCGTTTTCGTTCCCAACCCATCCAGCGCCCTTCACTCGCATTCCACAAGCGCCGGCGATGAAAGAGATAAAAACGGGGCAATTCATCTTTGCTGTAGCGACGGTTTAGTTCATGAATTCCGTTTCCAGCCGACTCGAGCATTAACAGATCGTCAGGCGCCTGTTCGGAATCGGCGTCCGGGAAATCACCGAGCAGGGCGAAAAAAATATGCGGGTCTTCGTTGGCGAGGTAATGCACTTCAAGGCGGCCGAGCAACTCCTTAACCTGCTCTTCGGTGGAAAAGATCGTGGGTACTACCACCATCGTCGCTGCCTCGGCAGGAATGCCTAAAGCGGTTTCCATTTTGGCGAGGAGGCGAGGCTGAAAGACGTGCGTAACGTCCCAATTAATAACCGTAAGAGCAATGTCGCTGGCAGGAATTAGAGCAACCAGCGTTGCGATAATTAGTATCGGCCAGCCGGCGCCGGCGATGTTGAGCGCCACGATAAGCACTGTCAGTAGCAGGAACGTGAGGAACGCCAGCGTGCCGAGATAAGCGAAAGTAGCATGACGCAGAACGTAACGTCTTACTCGTTCAACCGGTCGGGGACTATAAGCAAATTGCGACTCGAGCTGAGCCAAACCTTCGTCGACAAGGTAATAGCCGACATGCGACGCCTGCGTGACTTCCTGATCAGCCTCGCCAACGCTGGACGCCGCTGCTAGTTTTAGCGCCGCGCGCGCCACTGCCAACTCGTCCGCAAGCGCGCGCTTGCTGATATGCTCAATCACATGGCGATAACGATCGCGCGCCGCGAAATCCATTTTCAAATAGGCGCCGGCCGGATCCTCGCCCAGTACAGGTTCAATCAAACTGACGCTTTCAAAAAAGTCGCGCCAGTCCAGCGTTGAAAGCAGACGCATGCTGGTGATGATGTTCCCAACCGTGACTTGCGTAGAGGCTTGCCGTTGATGCTCGGCATGAATGACCTGCTCGATGTTGGTGCGCTGGCGCGCCAGTTGTGCTTCCAACCATTCCATCACCGGCATCACGGCGGGGTCCTGCTCGCGCAGCCGTTGCGTGATTTGGACCACGAAGGTATGGGGAAGTTTTTCGCGCTTTCCTAACCGTTCCGCAATCAATGGCACCAGCGCGTCAGGCTGTCGCGCGGCAGTCTCCAACAAGCGGTCGGCGAGTTTGTCGGCGCGTTCGCGTTCCTCACGGGCGTCCACGATCTGCATTGCCAGCCGGCGCAGGTTCTCGACCAGTGCTAATCGCAGCGTGATTGCAACGGCCCACAACTCACCAATGGATAACGGGCTGATGGTCTGGTAGGCGGCGATGAAGCGGCGCAGCGTATTAGTGTCGAGCCGGCAATCCGTGTGTGCAATTAGCGCAACGGCTAACGCATAGATTCGGGGGTAGTTTTTCAGATCGCCATCTGCCAGCTTTGGCAGTTCATAGTAGTAGCTCTTCGGCAGGTCTTCGCGGATTTCGCGCAGTTGCTCTTCAACGAGATGAAAGTTGTCGACTAACCATTCCGCCGCCGGTGAGATGCCGCGGCCTTTTCGAATCGCTTCAACCAGCGAACGATAGGCGGCCACCAGTTTGCGGCCATTGTCTTCCACCCGCGGCAGCAGTTGCGCGCGCCCTTTTTTCCGGATTGTTTTGTGTTCTCTTGCGAGGACCTTAGCGTACTGTTCCAAGCGCTCAACGCTGAAAATCTCCGCGCTCAACGGTTGCTCGTCTTCGTACCGAGACGCTTTTGCCAGTCTTTCTGTAAGTGAACCCAGGAATTCGCTCATCGATGTTGAAAACACCACCCGCAAGTCTCGGCGACACTAATCGGTCCCAAACACAGAATTCAAAAACGGAAGCGATTTGATTGCCGTCAGAATATCACGATTTTCAATGCGCGCTTTAGGCGTTAGAAACTCTGAGTACTGACCATTGAGAAAGTCGCCGGGACTTCCGCCTCTGATATCGATCCATTTTGCTGTGTAGTATTCTCTGTCGCACACCGATGCCGGCACCAACCAAATCCGCAACCGCACAAGTCATTCGCCCCTCTGCCCGCTGGCGCGCGCTGGCTTTTTTGTCGATTGCCGAACTTTTGGGCATGTCGCTTTGGTTCAGCGCGTCGGCAGTTGTGCCGGCCCTGCGCCTTGAATGGCATTTGGGCGAGACGGCGGCGAGTTGGTTGACAATTTCCGTTCAACTTGGCTTCGTATTCGGAACATTGGCCAGCGCCTTCCTGAATTTACCGGACATGATCAGCGTTCGTTACGTGTTTGCTGTTTCCGCTTTGGGCGGGGCTTTGGCAAATGCTGGCTTCGGCGCGTACGCGCATGGCCCACGGATGGGGATCGCGTTGCGTTTCCTGACGGGAATGTTTCTCGCCGGTGTCTATCCGCCGGGAATGAAAATCATGGCAACCTGGTTTCAACGTGGCCGGGGCATGGCGCTGGGCGTGCTCGTCGGAGCTTTGACGTTGGGCAAAGCGTCGCCATATCTGGTGAACGGACTTGGCAGTGCTGATTGGCGCGTTAATGTATTTTTCATTTCGCTGCTCGCGATTGTGGGCGGTTTAATCGTCCTGCTTTTCGTTGACGATGGACCATATGCGCTGCCGCCGGCTCGTTTCGATTGGAAACAGGCATTTGCCGTTTTCCGCAATCGCGGCCTGCGCCTGGCGAGTTTTGGTTACTTCGGTCACATGTGGGAACTTTATGCGATGTGGGCCTGGATACCGGTAATGATCCGTGCCAGTCTGGCTGCACAAAACACTTCGTCCGAGCTCGCCGAGTTTTCATCGTTTCTGATCATCGGCTGCGGGGCGCTTGGTTGTGTCGGCGGCGGGCTGCTTGCTGACCGCGTCGGAAGAACTGCCGTCACTTCATGGGCCATGGCCATCAGCGGCACGTGTTGTTTATTAGTTGGTTTTCTTTTCGGCGGCAATCCGTTTCTGTTGTTGGCGGTGTCGGCGGTTTGGGGTGTGACTGTGATTGCCGACTCGCCACAGTTTTCTGCCTGCATAACTGAACTGGGAGATCGCCAATACATGGGCACGGCGCTGACTATTCAAACCAGCATCGGTTTTTTGCTTACCAGCTTTTCGATTCAACTGGTTCCAACCTTTGTGAAACTCGTCGGCTGGCGATATGCGTTTGCGATTCTTGCCCCGGGACCATTTCTGGGTATGCTGGCGATGCTGAGATTACGAGGCTTGCCCGAAGCTATAAAAATCGCGAATGGGAAAAGATGAATTGCAGAACCGCGTTAATCCGCGGCAAAAAAATGCTTATAGAACTTAAATCGCGGACGCGCAAGATCATTCGCCTGCTCAAGCAGGCTTATCCGGACGCAAAGTGTTCGCTGAATCACTCGAGTGCTTTTGAGCTATTGATTGCGACGATCCTTTCGGCGCAATGCACGGACGCGCGCGTGAACATTGTCACGCAGGATCTCTTTCGCAAATATCGCAAGCCGGAAGACTACCTGAAAGTTTCTGAAAAAGAACTCCAGCGAGATATTCGCACCACCGGTTTTTTTCGCAACAAGACAAAGTCGATTCAGGGCACGGCAAAAGTTTTGACCGAACAATACGGCGGCAAGGTTCCGGAGACGATCGAGGAACTACTTGAGCTGCCGGGGGTGGCGCGGAAAACTGCGAACGTGGTGCTGGGTAATGCTTTTGGAATTAATTCAGGAGTGGTAGTCGATACGCACGTGACGCGGCTATCACATCGACTGGGCCTGTCCGCCGAGAAGACAGCGGAAAAGATTGAGAACGATTTGATTGGGCTGTTGCCAAAAAAGGATTGGGTCATCTTTTCTCATCTGCTCATCGCGCACGGCCGCGCGATCTGCAAAGCGCGCAATCCGTTGTGCGATCAGTGCGTCAGCGAAAAGCTTTGTCCCTCGTCTTACCTCAAGACCGGAGTTATTCCTGGTAGTTAAATGCGGGTTTCCTCTCTCTGTGCAACCTTTGTGTACTTTGTGTCTCTGTGGTAAGCGTGGCCAATCAAAGCTCACCAGAGAGACACGGAAAACACTGAGGACGCACAGATATTATTTCAAACCCAGGAACACCTTTCGCGCGGCCCTTCTGGCAGATAGCGGCAATCGCCGTTAGAATGAGCGCCGTTCCCTAATTCTGAATCGCCTCGGACCATTTCTGCCGCCACGCATGCCAGCCACGAACCGGTTGCAGCCAGCATCGCGAAGTCTCAACTTTTTCGGCCAAAACCGGCCGTTTTGTTGGGGGAACTGCGCGTGAGCTATCGTTTCCCCTGGTATCGGCTGGCCGACGAGCATCTGCTCGATCTGCGCATTTGCGACCTGGCCCTGAAGATCAAGGGCTCGTTTCTCGAGCCTCATATCAAGCGGCTATACAGTGAACTGAATGATCGCGGCATTCGCTTCAAGCCGCACGTTTGGTTGTCTGAAGAATGGTTTTCGCCAGACGGTGTTCCCGGCATCGCCATTCCCTTTTATCTGGCCCACCCGCGGCTGATGAAACTCGAGCGCAAACAGATGCTGGAAGTCGAAGGCGGAACTGACACTGAATGCCTGAGGATTCTGCGGCACGAAGCCGGCCACGCGCTCGACACTGCCTTTCGGCTTCATTTCAAGGCGCGCTGGCGCGAACTATTCGGATCGTTTGCGCAACGCTATCCCGATTTCTATAAGCCAAAGCCGAAGAGTCGAAACTACGTGTTGCACCTGCGCGCCTGGTATGCGCAAGCACACCCGGCTGAAGATTTTGCGGAGACATTCGCTGTTTGGCTACAACCGCGTTCACGCTGGCGCCGGCGTTATAAGGGTTGGCCGGCGTTAAGAAAACTTGAATACATCGACGAAGCGATGACCGAACTCGCCGGCACCAAACCGCGCAATCGCGCGCGCACAAAAGTTGAACCGCTTTCCGAAATACGCATCACGCTGCGCGAGCATTACCGGCGCAAGCGCAAGCGTTACGATTTTGATTGGCCCGCCGTTTACGATCGTGATTTGCGTCGCATTTTTTCCGATGATCCGCGGCATCGTGCCAAACCCACCGCCGCCAGCTTTATCCGCAGCGTGCGTCGCGAAGTGCGTCAGATTGTCGCCGACGGTACGGGTGTCCACCAATACACCATCGATCACGTACTCGAAAACATGATAGATCGTTGCAAAGATTTGAAGCTGCGCGTCGCCATACCGCCACGCGAAGCGCGCCGCCGCCTGATGATTGTCTTGACAGTTCAGGTAATGAACGTGTTGCATTCGGGTTATCATCGCATCGCCGTATGACTTCTAAACCCAAAAAGAAAAAAGAAATTTTCGAGCCGAAGAAGAAGCTGCGCATCATTGTCCTGGTCCATCAGGATCTGGTGCCGCCCGATTCACTCGACGGTCTGAGCGATAAAGAAAAGATCGAGATCAAAACCGAGTACGACGTAATCTCAACGCTGAAGAAGATGGGGCACGAGGTTTATCCGGTCGGTCTCTACAATCAGCTAAATGCGATTGGCGATGCGTTGCTCGAGCACAAGCCTCATATCGCTTTCAACCTGCTGGAAGAGTTTCATGGTTATCCGCTTTACGATCAGCATGTCGTCAGTTATCTCGAACTGATGAAGCAGGCCTACACCGGTTGCAACCCGCGCGGTTTGACCCTGGCCCATGACAAGGCCCTCACCAAAATGATTCTGAGTTATCACCGCATACAAGTGCCGAATTTTGCGGTGTTTCCCATGAACCGTAAGGTCCGGCGGCCAAAGCGTTTGAAGTTTCCCTTGCTGGTAAAGTCGATTAGCGAGGAAGGCTCAGTTGGCATTGCGCAGGCTTCAATCGTTCATGATGACGAAAAGCTGAGCCAGCGCGTCGAGTTTATTCACCGGCAAAACAAAACCGCCGCCATCGCCGAGCAATACATAAAAGGGCGCGAGATTTACGTCGGAGTAATCGGGAACACGAACATCCAGACATATTCGCCCTGGGAACTGGTGATGGAAAAACTGCCCGAGGGCTCGGAAAATATCGCCACGCTCAAGGTGAAGTGGGATCCGACCTACCAGGAAAAAGTCGGCGTCAAAACACGCGCGGCGGAACTCACGCCCGAACAGCACAAAACGCTGGAACGCTTGTCCAAACGCATCTACCGTTACATGTTTCTCAGCGGTTATGCGCGGCTTGATTATCGTCTGACTGAAGAAGGCCAGTTCTATCTGCTCGAGGCCAATCCCAACCCACAGATAGCTGAAAATGAAGATTTCGCCGATTCCGCGGCGCACAGCGGACTACCTTACGATCAACTACTACAGAAGATTATGACGGTGGGAATGAACTACCAAGCCGCTAATCAAGGGAGCTGAAGTAAAAGCAAACTGGTAGTTTGCGGTGGTTGGCCTACCTTCTCGCTTGGGCGCCTGCGGAAGTCACCGCCGATTGATCCTCTTCTAAATTTATCAAATAGAATTCCGACGACAACGCAAACTAACAGTTTGCTTTAGAATCAGGCAGGAGCTTGTCCCAATGACGCTCGCACTCACTTTATTATTCGCCATTAATCTCCGTCGCATGCTGCATCGCGCTACCTAATAAGGTTTCACATTGACTGATTGTGTTTTTGCGATCAGACATTTCTAACCTAATCATTCGCACATCGGCTCATAGCCAAAGTATTCTGATGACCTCTTTTGGGTCGCAGTGTTACGCGCGTTTGTGATTCGTCACGAAACAGTCACATTGCCGCTTGTTCAATAGTTTTTGGCCCCTTACTATGCTTTTGCCCTCCCGAAGACTTCTCACCAGAGTAGTTGCGGCAATAATATTTTAAGGAGAAGTTCCCCTTTGTTCTCTAAAAGACTGTTCCCCTATGCGCTAGCGGCCTGCTTTTCGCTCGGCATGATTGCCCAAACCGCTTTCGCACAAAATGCGGATATGAGTCTGCATCAACTGGCCCAAGCAAACGATATCTCAACTCTTCCGGTTGCCGACGACGACCCAATCATTATTTCCCTGGCGTCGGCTGAAGATATCAAGTCAGTGACGCTCGTAACGGCGCCCACAGGAAATCGCTTCCAGCTATTGATGACCGCCGCGATTGATCAGCGGCTTGGTTCTCCCTATGTGTGGGGAGCCACCGGCCCGTCCGCCTTTGATTGTTCCGGTTTCGTCTGGAGCATCTTTCAATCGGCCGGTATTGATTTCGAGCGCGGCAGTGCCAGAACCTTATGGAGTCGCTTCGCTGCACCGGCGCCTGGGGAACAATACAAATTCGGCACGCTCGTGTTCTTTAGCAACCTCGCGCACGTCGGTGTGGTCGCAGACGAACATGGCTTCTATCACGCATCGCGCCACCACGGTGTCGTTTATTCGCCTTTCAATGATTACTGGCTCGCGCGCATCGACGGATTCCGTCAGGTTCCTCTGCCGGTCAAAACCACTACGGACTAGTAAACTGGTTCCTGTAAACGAAAACGCCGGCGGCCCTAATCGGGTGCCGGCGTTTCTGTTTAGTAATCAGACTTCGCTAACTCACTTTTCGGTGAATGGGACAAAGCCTGCCCGGTGCTCATCCTCGCGGGCTTCCCAGACGACCACAATCTTATTTATTGCTACGAAACAGATCTTGCCGTCGTTATCCTTGAGATGAAGCACGCCATCTTCAACTTTTAATGCCTCACCACGCAGACTGGACGCTCCGCCGCAGTAGACATCCAGCTTCTTTCCGATAAAACCAGCTAAGAAATGTTCCACGTCTTCCTTCCTTACTTCTTCTCGTAAAGCAAACTGTTAGTTTGCGGTGGATGGTAAACGTAAACGTGGGTTGCTAAACGCTAGCAACGTCATCTGCAGCGAACGACCGCAAACTAACAGTTTGCTCTACGCCGCGTTTGCAGCGGCGCGCTATTTCCCTTTTCCGTTCCTAAAAGTAATTTTCACGAGCGGCAGCACATCAGGATCGTCCTGCTGCGTGCGTTCAAACTTTATTAGATCGTAGTAAGCGCAACGCACCGTCGTCGGAAACTCGCGGCAGGTGCCGGGGCGCGCCTGATAAATCGTGCACTTGCGCGTCTCTTGATCCAGAAACATGCAAGCCTGGCCAAACATCTTATCGGCACGGCGGCGAAGTATTCTCTCTTTGCCCCACGTTTTGGTGAAACGCGCAGTCGCGACTTCGGGAGTAACTCCAAAGTGCGCCGCCAATCGTCGCACGTCTCGCGGTATTACCTGTACGCGATCATAGATCGAGCAGCAGTAGGCGATGCATTTATCGCAATCGTAATATTTTGGTTTCTGGCCGGTAACTGGTCTCAGACCCATGTTCGCTATTGCCCCTATCTCTTAATCGAATTGTTGCGGCGTGCCTAATACCGCCTTTGCTCGCCACCCTAACTTAACGGCGTTTTGATTTCTTATATTCGGAGAGCAGTAAATCCATAAACTCCTGACGACGTTCGTAGAGTCGCCTTGGCTCGCGCGCCTCGTGCGTTGCTAAAGCATAAGCCGTAATGATCGGAAGCGCTATCGTGGAATCGACATAACAAACAACAGCATCCGGCAAACGATCGGGATCGACCTTGCCCCACGAGACGGCCTCACCCGGCGTAGCTCCGGAAAGTCCACCGGTATCCGGGCGCGCGTCGGTGACTTGCAGAAAATAATCATGGCCACGTTCGTCGATGCCCAGCACCTCCTGAATCTGCGGCTCAGTTTGCAGTAGAAAATTCTTTGGCGAACCTCCGCCCAGAATAAAAACTGCCGACTCACCTTTCTTCTGCTTGCCGCGACCAGTTTTCTTTCCGGCATTCCGTTTTGCTGACAACACGATTGCCGCAGTCTCGTTCACGTCGAGCGACGGATCGAACGCCAGTTTGTTTCCCTGCAGGGCCTTGGCCGCGACGTTCATGCCAATCGAAGAATCACCCGGCGAGGACGTATAAATCGGCACTGCATATTGATACGCGACGCCAAGCAGCGATTTATCTTTCAGCCCCAGCTTTCGCTCGCGCTTGTGCACATAACGGCCGGCCAGGTAATGAAATTCCGCGGTAGACATTGTTTTCTGAAACTCTTTGCCGGTGATCATCTGACGAAAAAAGGCGTCAGTGTCCAGCAGGACCGAGTAATCAAAAAAGATGTCATAGATGCGCACCACCTCCTCAGCGCGCAGCACGATGTCGGAGATTTGCGCATTACCTTGATGCATCGCCAGGCCAATGCCGAAATGAGTATCGTGATAAAGATTGGCGCCGGTCGAAATTATCCAATCGATAAAACCGGCTTTGATCAGCGGAATTAGCGCCGACGTTCCCAGTCCCGCGGGTGTCAAGGCGCCGGTGATCGAAAGTCCGACCGTAACCTCCGGCTCCAGCATTTTTTTTGTGAACAACTGGCATGCTTCCCGCAGGCGCGCGGCGTTGTACGCCAGAAACGATTCATCAACCAGTTGGTTGATGGTGGTTCGCTTCGTTATCGGCGCCGGATCGATTTTTCTTCCCGCGAGAAACTTGCTTTTCTTCTTAGGCATTTGTCCCTTGTGCTTCCCCCTCATCTTTATCCGCGGACCGTTTCACCAGCAGCCGGCCTATGCGTCGCTCATCGGCTTCCAAGACCTCGACCTCCAATCCGCGAAAGGTCAGTTTTTGGCCCGTCTGCGGGACTTTTCCTGAATGATTGATCACCAGCCCCGCTATCGTTGTGAAGTCGTCGGCCGCGATCTCCATGTCGAACAGCCGCTCAATCTTTCCAATTTGAGTTGAGCCCAACACTTCATAACAGCCAGGTTGCGGTTCGACAATATCTTGCAATTCTTCGCGTCCAATATCTTCATCTTCAATTTCACCGACAATCTCTTCGAGTATGTCTTCGACCGTCACCAGCCCGCATACGCCGCCATATTCGTCGATGACCATCGAAAGTTGCACGTGGGCTTTCTGCATTTCTTCAAGCAGTTCGGCGACCGGCTTAGTCTCGGGCACAAAATAAACCTCACGCTTGAGCGACGAGATGCTTCCATCTTCATCGCCGTCGGCCCAGCGCTGCAACAGATCGCGGACGTAGATGATGCCTTCGACGTTGTCGATCTGGTCGCGATAGATGGGCAGACGCGAATATTTCGATTCAAGCATCACGTCACGGGCCTCCCGGACCGTTGCCGAAGCCGGCACCGCGACAATGTCGGGTCGCGGCGTCATGACTTCGCTGACGCGCGTGTCGCCAAACTCGATTATCGAATGGATAAGTTCGCCTTCTTCTTCTTCCAGAATGCCTTCAGCCTCGCCCACGTCGATCAAGGCCTGGATATCGTCAGTCGCGTCCTCATCTTCGTCTTCGTCATCGGTGGCTAGTTCCTGTTCCTTGGTTCGCGAGCGGTCAAACAGCTTATGGAAAGGATCGGCGGCAAATGCCATCAGCGGCAGGAAGGGACGAATCACGGGCAGCAGGAATAGCAAGGTGCTCTCGGGGTCGCGCGTCGAAATAAACAGCGGGATTAGCTGGCGGAAGATGCCGGCCAGGATTAGACCGGCAAGCAGCCCGACTAAAACAAAGCGCGGGTCGTCGAACAAACTCAACGAAATCGAGGTGACAACGACAGCTACAATTACCAGCAGGATCTGGATACTTGCCGAGATGGCAAAGCTGAAGCGCGGACGATTTTCGAGGACTTGTTTGAGAAACGCTGCCGAACGATCGTTAGCGCGTTCTTCGGCTTCAGTGATCAACCGGCGCAGGCCGACGTCGCTCAACTGGCCAAAGGCCATGTCTACGGTCGCAAGCGTACACAGCAGGAACAAGAGCAGCGACGCTAGTATGATCTCAATCTGCATTGGAACTAGTGAATAGTAAATAGTAAATGGTGAATAGCACAACCACATGACCGCGGCTGTGGCTTGAATTCCGATCTATTTACTATTTACGATTTACTATTTACCCGCTTATTCCCAGCTTGCGACGAAGCCGCAGCTCCAGCCGGTTCATCTCACCTTTGTCAGTGGCGTGATCATAACCGCAGAGGTGCAATAAACCATGAAGAATAAGCTGCGCAACTTCGTCTTCGAAAGTCAGTCCATTCTCCTTTGCCTGGCGCGCCGCCTGCTCAACTGAGATCACGACGTCACCTAAGTTTAGTCCTTCGGATTTTTCAAACGCATCCTGGGCCGCCGGAAACGAGAGCACGTCGGTAGTTCCTCGCTTGCCGCGCCAACGATTATTCAGTTCGGCCATCGCGCGATCCGAAACAAATACCATCGTCGCGTTCGCGTTCTTAACCGGTAGAATTTTTAAAGCCTTCGCCGCAAATGTTTCCCACCTTGCGGCAGCGATAGGAAATTTGCGCTGGCGATTGACGATTTCGATCATTAAGAAGGCTTTTTCGGCTTCGCCGCCGGCCGTGCGGAAAGGCTCAGCCTTTCCGTAACGGGGTGCCCGCATTGGGCTACGCCCTTAAGCGGCATAGCCGCAAGCAATAGCGAGGTCGCCGCACGGAAGGCGGCAAAGCCGCAGGCCGGCAATCCTCCGAATTACATCTCGCGTTTTCGCGAGTGCTCGTCGTAGGCCTTGATAATCATCTGCACCAGCTTGTGGCGCACGACGTCTTTTTCAGTGAAATAGACGAACTCGATTCCGTCCAGATTCGCCAGCACGCGTTCGGCTTCGATCAATCCGCTGCGTTTTCCCGCCGGTAGATCCACTTGCGTCACGTCGCCGGTGATCACCGCCTTCGAGCCAAAGCCAATGCGCGTGAGAAACATTTTCATCTGTTCGCTGGTTGTATTTTGTGCTTCATCCAGAATGATGAAGGCGTCAGCAAGCGTGCGTCCGCGCATGAAGGCAAGCGGCGCCACTTCGATCACTTGTTTCTCCAGCAATTTGGTAACGCGCTCGTAATCAATCAAATCAAACAGCGCGTCGTAAAGCGGACGCAGATAAGGATCAACTTTCTCCTGCAAGTCGCCGGGCAGAAAGCCGAGCTTCTCGCCCGCTTCTACCGCTGGACGCGCGAGCACGATGCGGTTCACCTGCTTTTGCATCAGAGCCTGCACGGCCAGGGCAACCGCGAGATATGTTTTGCCGGTGCCCGCCACACCGATGCCGAAAACAACGTCGCGCTCCTGTATCGCCTGAATGTATTTACGTTGCGTCGCCGACTTTGGCGCCACCTGCTTCTTGCCCGCCGGATTGAAACGCGCTTTGGTAAAGTAGTCGCGCAAACTAAAGGCGCGGTCCTCGGCAATCTGCGCAAAAGCTTCGCGCAGCTCTTTGTCGGTGAACGAGCGGCCTTCGCGGAAGAGTTCGGAAAAGTCTTCGAGGATGTGCTCGGCGGTGGCCACATCCGCCGGATCGCCATCGATGGAAACGTCCTGACCGCGCGCGTCGATGCGGACCTCGAGCAGCGATTCAAGATATTTGATGTTCTGATCGTGAACGCCGAAGAGCGTTTCCAGGCCGCGAGGTGGAAGTTCGATCTGCTTCAAAACAGGCAAGCGTCTCCTTTGGCAGAACGGAATTGGTTCAATTTGTTTTCGGGAGTGTGAGTTGCGAAAAGAATTGCTGGCATCCTCGTGACTGCGACGCTACTACAGGCATCAATTAGTGTCAAATGAACTGTGAAAAAGCCGCGCTGCAAGTCGTCCCTCTTGCTTGACACTCTATATTGCGATCCCTATACTCCGTCACTTGCGCAATGGCGCTAATCAGGTAGACTGGTTTGAATCGTTTAGAAAAACCGTTATTTGCAGTGGATATTTGGAGAAGTTAATGCCTAATCACAAGTCAGCAGAAAAGAGAGTGCGGCAGAGCGAACGACGCCGCAAGCTTAATCGCGGCAATCGCAGCCGCTTAAGAACTTCACTCAAGAACCTGCGCAGCGCGCTCGAGGGGGACGGCAAGCAAGCGAGTGAGATTTTGCCGGAGACGATTTCAACCATTGACCGAGCAGTGCAAAAAGGTGTGCTGCACAAGAACGCTGCCGCGCGATACAAATCGCGACTGACGGCGCGCGTGAATGCAGCCGTGGCAAAATAACAGCGGTTCAAAACTTATCCAGACGGGGCGGATCGAGTAATCGGTCCGCCTCGTTTTTTTGCTAGCAGCATAGACTCAAGGAAGCTCTTTCGACGCGTAGCGTCAGTATGAATTTAGCCCGGCCTTTCAAGGCCGGGAGAGTCGAACGAAATATTCACGTCGCGTAGCGATGCCCGAGCCAGACGGATTCAATTGTCGCTACGCGACAAAACCGGCTAACCACTTCAACCCGGCGTTAAAACGCCGGGCTAAACTCGTACCGACGCTACGCGTCGAAGACAATCGATCAGGGAGAATTAACACTCTGTGCTACTTTCGTTGAGGCATTGTCATGGAAAGCCATTATCAAACTGAAGCCGAAATCGAAAGCGTCGTGCACGGTTTGGAATCATGCACCACCGGGAGAGACGGCTTTCCCCATCGCAAACATTTGGCCGTTGCCGTCTGTTACCTGCGCAACGCAACCGTCGAACAGGCCTTCGAGAAGATGCGCACCAGCTTGCTGGGATTTCTCGATCATCACGGCATAGGCCGCGAAGTCTATAAGGAAGAGCTTACGCGAGCCTGGATTAATCTGGTCCAAAGCGAGGTGGAAAGGCTGGATCCGAACCTGTCACCGGTTGCGGTTACGAATGCCGTCGTCGGACGGCTTGGCGACCTCGACGCAGTTTTTCAACGCTATCCTGACAACCTTGCGCTGCAACCGGAAAGGAAAATAATAGGGAAATGACAAACAAGCAGTTCAGAGTCCAAGCTCTAGCTTGCCTCTGCCGCCGCAAGAGCAACCCAGGGTTGGACTCTGAACTACAATCTCCAAACTACAAACCTTTGCTCGCAATGTACTTGATCAAGTCGCGCACGCGGCAGGAATAGCCCATTATTCTTCAGCAACTGCCTTCCTACCGCTAACAATCAAAACCTGCGAAGGAAAAATCATGCTGCCGCTTTTGAAATAAACTGCTGCGGCTTTGAGGACCGCATCTCGAACAGCGCTGACTTCATCCGGCGCCAGTCTGGCCAGTTTCGTTCTAAACGCGTCTGACATTTCTGTGCGGAGTTTCCAAAATTGAGAAACATCGATCGGCGCTTCGGTGTCAAATTTCAGCGTGTGTTCTTTCACCGTTACAGCGCCCGCTTCCTCGATCAGCTTCGCGAGTTTCCCGGGTCGCGCAAAACGAAAAGCGGCAAGCGCATCCTCATCTTCCGGTTCAGCCGTTACAAATTGATCGAGAATTTCTGTGATCACGTTGAAGAATGGATTGAGTTCCCGGTCGGCCCACACCAGAAGCGCAAGGCGGCCGCCGGGCTTCACGACCCGCAAGATTTCTCGCAGCGCGCCAGACACGTCCGCAAAAAACATGGCTGAGAGCCGGCCCACAACGACGTCAAAAGAATCGTTCGCAAATGGAAGTTTTTCAGCTGCGGACTGATGAAACTCGATGTTGGTTAAGCCGCGGCGCTCAGCTTCTTCTCGTGCGGCTTTAACCATGCCGGCGGTTGGATCAGTAAAGGTCACTTTTCCGGAAGGGCCAACAGCACGAGCGATAGTTAACGACGGCTCGCCTGCACCGCCGCCAATATCAAGCACCGATTGGCCTGCGACAATTTGCGCTTCTTCGATCAGCGCGCGCGTCAACGGCGCGTACATCTTTTCGATCAGCGACTGATGCTTGTTCCAATACTGCGAAGACGTTTCCCACGCCGCAAGCACCTCGGCTGCGTTTTCACTCACCATCTTGCTTGGCCTCTTATTTGGGTTCGACGGGAAGCCCGGACTTTTCCCAGGCTTCCATTCCGCCGAACAGCGGATGGACGTTCTTATAACCGTGAGCCGAGAGTTCCTGCGCCACCCGGGCGCTGGATGCTTCGTGCGGTCAAGTGCAGTAGGTGATCGCAGTGCGGTCGTGCGGAATTTCCGCCAGATGTTTTTCAACTTCGTCGGCGGGCACGCGCAACGCGCTGGGCAACTTGGTTTTGGCTTCACCCCAGGCCGTAGGATTCCGCGTGTCGATAAAAGTGAATTGCTCGCCGCGCTCCATTCGTTCTTTGATTTCATCAACCGTGACGCGTGTTGCTTCCATCTGCGACCTTCCTTTCGTTCTTCAATAACCTTTAAGCCAAATCAAATAACAGTACTTCTGACGGCTGGCCGGCAACGATACTCAATTGGTCTTCCTGACTAATCGCAGCGCCGTCGCCGTGTTTGAGCTCAGTGCCGTTAAGCTCGACCGCGCCGGCGGCCACTTGCAGCCAGGCGTGCCGGCCCGTTGTTAATTGATGATTAACTGACCTGCCCGCATCAAGCACGCTCGCGTAGATTTTCGCGTCCTGATGAATGCGGACAGCGCCATCATCCCCCTCCGGAGAAACGATTAGCCGCAATCTGTTTCGCTTCTCTTCATCCGCAAACTTCTTTTCTTCGTATTCAGGCGGCTGCCCTTCTCGCTCCGGCAGAATCCAAATTTGCAGCAGATGGACCGGCTCGTCTTTTAAGGGATTAGACTCGCTGTGCCTCACACCGGTGCCGGCGCTCATCCGTTGCGCGTCACCGCGCCGGATGATCGAGCCGCTGCCCATGCTGTCGCGATGCTCGAGCGCGCCCGCGATGATATAGGTGACGATTTCCATGTCGCGGTGACCGTGCGTGGGGAAACCACGCCCGGGCGCCACCACGTCTTCATTGATAACGCGCAGCGAGCGAAACGCCATGTGCGACGGATCGTAGTAATCACCAAAGGAAAACGTGTGATAGGTGTTAAGCCAGCCAAAATCGAAGTGGCCGCGATCTTCAGCTTTGCGAATTTCGATCATCGGATTCCTTGGTAGTTTAGAGTACAACCTTCAGGTTGCTGTTTGAAACGCGGCAAGCTAAAGCTTGGACTCTAAACTGCTTGAGCCTTGAACAGCTTGAATGAAAATCTCCGCTAACTCATTCAAACCCCGCGCATCTTCGTCGTCAAACCGCGCGATCGATGGACTGTCAAGATCAAGCACGCCGATTAATCGCTGGTCCTTAATCAACGGCACCACGATTTCGGAATTCGAAGCGCTGTCACAGGCGATGTGTCCGGGAAACTCGTTAACATTTTCGACGACGACAGTTTGTCTAAGCTGGGCGGCAGTGCCACACACGCCTTTCCCCATCCCGATACGCACACATGCCGGATTTCCCTGAAACGGGCCCAATACCAGTTCGCCTTCTTTGAACAAATAGAACCCAACCCAATTGACATCCGGCAACGAATGATAAAGCAGCGCGGCGCAGTTTGCCGCGTTAGCGATGAAGTCGTGTTCGCCCTGAAGCAAACTATGAAGCTGTGCCGCGAGGCTCGCATACAGGTCTGTCTTGGAATCCATTTTTACTTTGGCAACTTGAAACGTCATTTGAGTCAAGCAAGCTGTTCTTCAGCTGCAGAGCAGCGAAATGTTTATAGCCGTCCAGTTCTCAAAATCATCTTAGCTCCGCAGGAGCGAAAACTGCCGCCCATAAATGGGTTAAGGAATAAATTATCGATCCTCACGCTATAAAATTTCATATCTACGGCACGAGAGCACAAGCGAGACACATTTTGCAGGTTGGGCAACGGTCGACTGAAACTCTTACGCTCCGGTGCGAATTCTTTGCGCCCCTTCGCGTCTAATGTGACTCGCGATTCACACTGGCGCACCCTCAGCCGACGGCCGAATGCTAATCACGACCGACTTCGAAACCGGCGTATTGCTTTTCTCAGCCACGCTGCGCACCGGCACCAGCACATTTGTCTCAGGAAAATAGGTTGCCGCGCAACGTCGCGGAATGCTATAGGGCACGACCACAAAGTTGCGCGCGATGCGTTCTTCGCCTTCAAAGTGGCTGACCAGATCGACCATCTGCCCTTGCGTCAGACGCAATAACGCGATGTCGTCCTGATTCAGGAAAACTACGCGCCTGCCGTTACGAATGCCGCGATAGCGATCGTCCAAGCTGTAAATGGAGGTGTTGAATTGATCGTGACTGCGAATCGTCATCATCAAAAGCTGGTTGGGTTGCAAATTGTGTTCAGGCAAATCATGAACAGTGAAACGCGCCCGGCCAGTTGGAGTTTTGAACACCCGCTCACTAACCGGGCTGGGCAGATGAAAACCGCCGGGATGCCGCACACGATTGTTGTAATCCTCGAATCCAGGCAACACTCGTTCAATACGATCGCGAATGCGATCGTATTCGGCGATCATCTCTTGCCAATTGATACGGGAACGTTGACCTAAAGTAGCGGTTGCCAAACGCGCAACAATGGCCGGCTCGCTCAGCAACTCCTCGGAAGCAGGTGGCAGAAAACCACGCGAAGCCTGCACCACTGCCATCGAATTTTCCGTGGTCACAAATTGAGCACCACCGGCCTGCATATCAATCTCAGTCCGTCCCAGGCACGGCAGGATCAAAGCCTGCTCACCGGCAATCAAATGCGCGCGGTTGAGTTTCGTTGAAACATGCGCAGTCAAACGGCAACTGCGCAGGGCATCGGCGGTGTACTCGGTATCCGGCGTTGCCGATAGAAAATTTCCGCCCAGCGCAAAGAAAACCCTGGCCTGTCGCGCATGCATGGCTTGAATCGCACGAACGGTGTCATGGCCATGCCCGCGCGGGGGCTCGAAATCAAACTCAGCTCCCAGCTTGTCGAGGAAAGCATCCGTAGGTCGTTCCCAAATTCCCATCGTGCGATCGCCTTGCACGTTGCTGTGCCCTCTTACCGGGCAAAGTCCCGCTCCCGGTTTTCCAATTTGCCCGCGCAACAGCATTAAGTTAACTATCTCCTGAATGTTGGCCACCGCGTTCTTGTGCTGCGTCAGGCCCATGGCCCAACAGAAAATTGTTCGTTCTGATTCAATGAAGATCTTCGCCGCATCCTCGATATGCGCTTTTGAAACTCCGCTTTGCTCGAGCAGGTCGCCCCAGTGCGCAGTCTTAATCGAGTCGGCAAACTCTGCAAACCCATCCGTGTAATTCGCAATGAAGGCGTGGTCCAACACCGCGCCGGGATTACGCTCTTCCGCGGCCAGCACTTCCTTCATGATGCCTTTGAGCAGGGCCACGTCGCCGTTGATGCGCACCTGAAGAAACAGATCGGCGAGCGCGGTGCCACCACCAAACCAATGCAGCACATCCTGCGGGTGCTTAAAGTGCGTCATGCCAACTTCCGGAAGCGGGTTAATGTGGACCAACCGGGCGCCATTCTGTTTGGCTTTCTGCAGCGCGGTCAGCATGCGCGGATGATTCGTGCCGGGATTTTGGCCGATGACGAAGATCGCCTGCGCAAGATTGAAATCTTCCAGCGTTACCGTTCCTTTGCCGACGCCAATCGTTTCACCCAACGCCGATCCGCTCGACTCATGACACATGTTCGAGCAGTCTGGCAGATTGTTGGTGCCAAACTGCCTGACGAATAGTTGGTACAAAAACGCAGCTTCGTTGCTGGTGCGCCCCGACGTATAGAAAATCGCTTCGTCCGGGCTGTTCAATGAATTCAGCTCGCCGGCAAGCAAAGCGAAAGCTTTGTCCCAACTTATTTTTTCGTAATGAGTAGCGCCCCTTTGCAGAACCATAGGACTGGTAATTCGGCCTTGCTTGCCCAGCCAGTGGTCAGTCTGATCAGCCAAATCGGCAACGCTCCAGCGCGCAAAGAATTCCGGCGTCACGCGTTTAGTCGTCGCTTCATCGGCAACATGCTTGGCCCCGTTTTCGCAAAACTCCGCGTGCGAACGCTCGCCGTCCGGTTCGGGCCAGGCGCAGCCGGGACAATCAAACCCTGTTTTTTGATTTAGCTTCAGCAGCGTGCGCACACCCCGCGCGATGCCCATTTCGTTCCAGGTGGTTTTTGCTGTAGCGAGAATTGAGGGAATGCCGCCGGCTACTTTGCTCGGCTTTTCAATCTGCACGAGGGAGGGCTCTTCAGGCGATTGAGCGCGACGATCAGTCGATGTGGGCTTCCCATCTGACATTTGCTATTACCAGTGACTTGAAGTGATATCGATTGTATTTCGTGCAGACCGGTTTACAAAGTGCGGCACTGCGTCCGTGCGGCAAGTGCCGCACCCAAGTGGTAGAAGGCAGTTGGTTCGCGGCTGCGCCGTCTCATGTGCGGAGGGTCTCTGACCTTCCGGAAACCCTCAAGATAGCTTTGGGCTGCGCCCATTTTCAAAGGGGCATAGCCCCCACCAAGTATTAGCCTGTGCGGAAGGTCACAGACCTTCCCCATATCAGGCGGCAGAGCCGTTAACCAGTTTCACCACCTGACCAACTCTCAACTTCCCGCCGTTCAGCACTCGCGCGTAGATGCGCGACCATCCGGGGTGAAGTTTCTGGGCAATGCGCTGATATTGGCCGTCCACAAAGTAAACGGGAATGGTATTGCAGGGCGTCGTATAGCTGGTAACTTCAAGCAATACTTCATCACCGAGAGACAACTGAACACTCGGTACCACCTGCTGCCAATCCAGACCGACGATCGTTACGTTCTCGCCCACCGCGCCCGGGAAAATCGGATGTCCTTCGGCCTGAAGTTCCAGAATCCGCTCCAATGAAAACAAGCACAAGGCCCGCTCAGGTCCGCCGTGAATGTCTGGAAAGCGATGCTCATCGCCAGCCATACCCAGTTCGTTAACCTGGCCCTCGCGAACGGCCAGTTTGGGGACGCCACCCGCGGAAATGTTGAGTTGGAATATTCGTCCAGTCATCATGAAAACAAAAAGGCAGGCAACTACGTTAAATAGGTTCGCAGTTATTGTAGCTGAAAATGAAATGTTTGACTTGGCGCGGTCTTTGGCTTAAAAGCATCTACTCCCTCTTCGGTTTTAGCTAACTTCTTCTGGTCGTATGAGGAAAACTCGATGACTTGCTCATTTCGTCGCTGGTTCACACTATGTCTAATGTTCGGCCTAATGTTCGCCGGCAGCATCCTCACG
Source organism: Blastocatellia bacterium (assembly GCA_013697915.1). Taxonomy (GTDB): domain Bacteria; phylum Acidobacteriota; class Blastocatellia; order Pyrinomonadales; family Pyrinomonadaceae; genus PSRF01. The sequence continues at coordinate 43,602 of JACCVY010000050.1, forward strand.
GTGCATGCGCAGGTAAAGCCGGCCCGCGATCCCAACCAACCAATCGACGAGGAATACACGAAGAAGATTCGCGAGTATACGACTGAGCCTTACTTTAATTCGCCCTTGACCGATTATTTGCCCGCGTCCGCAAAAGTGCCGACGCCCAAAGTCGTACTCGGCGATGTAGCGGGCGCGCCCGGGAAACTGCCTTACGTGGAAGAGGTGAATCGCTACATGCGCCTGCTTGAAAAAGCCAGCCCGCGTGTCAGGGTTTTTTCCATCGGCAAGAGCGAAGAGGGCCGCGAGATGATCGCGGTAGCGGTGGCCTCTGAAACTCTGTTGGCAAAGCTGGATGAAAACCGCGCTCGGCTTAGCAAGCTTGCGGACCCGCGCGCGATGAATTTTGATGACAACGAAGCGGACAAGCTTGTCAGCCAATCGTTTCCCATCTACTACATCACCGGCGCTATTCACTCGACTGAAACCGGTTCGCCGACGGCGCTGATGGAACTCGCCTATCGCCTGGCAGTTGACGACAGTCCCTACATCAAATCCATTCGCGACAACATGGTTACCTTGATTACGCCGGTTGTCGAAACCGACGGTCGCGATCGGATGGTTGATATTTACAATTGGCACCTGGCCCACAAAAACGAAAATTATCCGTCACTGATCTACTGGGGGCATTACGTCGCCCACGACAATAATCGCGACGCGATTGGCCTCTCATTAAACCTGACACGCAATGTGCTTAACACCTACACGGGCTGGAAGGCGCAGGTGCTTCACGACCTGCATGAGTCGGTTGCTTATCTTTACGACAACACGATCGGCGATGGTCCCTACAACGCCTGGGTCGATCCGATTCTTACTGACGAGTGGCAGATGATTGGCTGGAACAATGTTTCCGAGATGACGAAGTTTGGCATGCCCGGCGTGTTTCCGCATGGCGACTTTGATACCTGGTCGCCGGGTTATTTGATGTTTATCGCGGCGACGCATAACGGCATCAGTCGCCTCTACGAGACCTTTGGCAACGACGGCGCTGACACGATGGAGCGCACGCTTTCGCCAAGTGAATACTCGCGCACCTGGTATCGCCAAAATCCGCCGCTGCCGAAAGCGAAGTGGTCACAGCGCAACAATAATAACTACCAACAAAGCGCGTTGCTGACTTCGCTCTATTACTTCAGCAACAACAGCAAACTCTTTCTCAAGAATTTTTACTTAAAGAGCAAGCGCTCGATCTTAAAACCAAAAAATGAAGGACCGGCCGCTTACGTTTTGCCGGGCGATGATCCACGTCCCGGAAATCAGGCAGAGCTGTTGCGAACACTGCAAGCGCAAGGTGTAGAGATTAGTCGTGCGACTGCGCCGTTCACGGTTGCAGTGAAAGCTGGCAAGGCCGCTGGCGAGAAAAAATCAGAACCGGCAGCAACACCTTCCGGGTCCCCGGCTACAGTGAGCAAGGAACCTGTCGCCATCCCAACTCCGTCGGATGCGGTACCACGCGCGTCGGCAAGTCCTTCCCCGGCACCAAGCCCGCAACCGAGCCCCTCGAAGTTTGTTCAGCGCACCTTCCCGGCAGGCAGTTACATTGTGCGCATGGACCAGCCCTACAGTCGCATTGCCGACGTCTTGCTCGACTACCAATACTGGGCGCCTAACGATCCACAAACGCAGGTTTATGACGATACGGCCTGGACCATGGGCGAGCTGGCAAACGTCCAGGCGGTCCGCGTAGTTGATATAAAAGTTCTAAGCGCGGCCATGGAGCGAGTGAGCGGCGAAGTGCACGCGCGCGCCGCAATCACCGGTACCGGTTCTGTTTATATCGTCAATCAGAACGCCGATAACGCGCTGGTAACGTTGCGTTACCGGTTGAAAGACGCGACCTTCGATGCCGCCGAAGAGCCGTTCGAAGCAGCAGGGCACAAGTTCAATCGCGGTACTTTTATTATTCGTAAAGCTTCAATAGACGAAGTGAATCGCGTGGCAACGGAACTTGGTCTTCAAGTTTATGCGGTTGCCGACGCACCTGCCGTGAAGACGCATCCGATCAAAACTGCGCGCGTCGCGCTGATGCACACCTGGATCGATACGCAAAATGAAGGCTGGTGGCGGTTGGCATTTGACAAGTTGCAAGTGCCATTCTCGTACATCAGCACCCAGGACGTTGCTAAAGATGCTGATCTCCGCACTAAGTATGACGTGATTCTCTTTGCGCCCGCCGGCATTCCGCAAAATGCGATCGTAGACGGGCTGCCGATGTATGGAAATCCGTTGCCCTGGAAAACAACTCCGCTGACTCCCAATCTTGGCAAGATCGATTCGACGGATGACATGCGGCCAGGCCTGGGCTGGTCAGGAATCGCAAACCTGCAAAAGTTTGTGCAACAGGGCGGGGTCTTTTTATCTGTCGACGATACCGCCAACTTTGCGGTGGATCATGGATTCACGCCGGGCGTCTCAATCGCGCGCGCCAATCGATTAAGAGCGGTCGGCGACATCCTGCGCATGAAGACTGTCGACGCATCGAGCCCGATTGCTTACGGTTACACCGACTCACTCGCGATGTATTGTGCGAATGGACCAATCTTCAACCTCAGTAACCTTGCCGGCAGGAGCGGCGGTCAACGCCGTTCGGATCAACGCGTCACCGGTCGCGGCACGCCCGACGATCCCGACACAGTGCAGGGCCGACCGCCGGCTGAGATTCCTGAGCCGCCTAAAGCAGAAGTTTGGGAAGCCTTGCCATTGACAGACGAACAGCGCCGTAATAACCCCGGTACCATTCCACCGGATCAACGACCGCGCGTAGTGTTGCGCTACGCTGACAGCAGCGATCTGCTTGTTTCCGGATTACTGGATGGAGGCGACGAGATTGCGCAACACGCTGCCGTGATTGACTCACCGCTCGGCCGCGGTCACGTCGTCCTCTTCTCCACGAATCCCATGTGGCGCGGACAAACGAAAGGCAGTTACTTCCTCGTCTTCAACGCGATTTTGAATTTCGATAATTTGAATGCGGGTAGGAAGCTAGACCAGAAATAACCATTATTCTCGCAGAAATTGTACTTCACATGTTGAGGAGATAGTGTGCCCATTGCCGTCGTCAAGCTCCACTGTCACCGCGATTCTCCCCCCATCCAGCCCGTTGGCATCAATTGTAATTGCATGCGTACCTTGGCCGCGAAAGCGCTCGCCGAAGTTGATAACCAGTACGCGTTGGGGCAAAAGACGAACGACGTGCCGGCGATGGCAGGCGATCTGCAGCTAAAGGGAAACATCCTTTTGGAGATGGGCCGCTATGACGAAGCGAGGCAACACTTCGCGCGCGCTCTGAAGATGACCGAAGACTCAAACTTGTCCGACGCAATCAAAAACAACACGCGCCGCTTTGATCATTACAACCGCACGCGGGTGGCGTTGGGGAAAAAAGACGTTGCTACGGCGAAAGCGGAAGCGCAGGAATTTTGGAAGCTGGCCGAAGCCTCAAATAATCCGTTTCAGCTCAAGCTGGCGCATGAACTCGGCGGCATGATTGCTCTCGACGAGAAGAATTACGAAAAGGCGATCAGCGAGCTCGAGCAGTCGAACATGCAAAATCCTCAGGACTTGTACCGGTTGTGCTGGGCTTATCAGGCCAGGGGCAATCGCGCTAAGGCCAGAGAATATTGCACCAAGGCTGCGAGGTTTAATTCGCTACCGTTGATCAATTTGGCGTTCGTGCGCGCCAAAGCACTGAAGATGATGGTGGCGAAAGGCTGAAAGCTTTCTAGCCCCCACGATAGTATGCGGCTCTGCCGCTTTCCGTGCGGTAAGCCTATGGCTTACCGGCGACCTTGTTCATATCCGAGGCTACGCCTCAGCGTTGCTATTTCCCGGTCAGAAGATTAAGGCGGAGGCACAGCCTCGAGGAAAAGCTGGTTTCGGTAAGCCATAGGATTACCGCACGGAAAGCGGCAGAGCCGCCTTTTACTTCCGTCGAATTCTAGCGAAAAGCCTATTTACGAGATGCAATGAGCGCAGAATCTTGCGCTGAAGAAAATTGAACGGAAGCGCGGCCGGAGGAGCAATCTTTCCGGCCGCTTCTTTTTCCGGCTATAATTTCGCGGCAAGCACAACCTGCGACGGGCAAGCCCCGACTCCCCTTTTCACACATGATCCTCTTCGACGCGATCTTCAATCAGCAGTCACTGGATAAAGTCGCGGTTCGGTTTGAGCAGCAACAGATTACTTACCTCGACCTGCGCGAACAAACCCTTAGCATAGCGCGCGCCCTGAGCTTCTTGAATGTCGAACGCGGCGAGCGCGTTGCTCTGTTGCTCAACGACTCGCCTGAGTTTTTCACATCATTTATCGCGATCTGTTCGTACGGGGCCATCGCAGTGCCCATCAATATGGGCCTGCGGCCGGATGAGCAGCGCGTGATTCTTAACGACTGCACGGCATCGGTGGCAATCGTTGAGGCGAACCTCGCCGAGGCGTTGCTGGCGGACCAGGAACTGCCATCCCTGCCGGCGGTGGTTGCTGTGAGGCGCGTCGAAGAAAAAGACTTCACCACAGAGGCACGGAGAACACAGAGGTTACACAGAGAAAACACCCAAAGATCTTCGTCGAAAAAAGTCTGGTGGTTAGACGAATTGCTGACTGAGTCTGAGTCGCAAACTACGCCAAGTTTTTCTCCGCCAGCGGCGGACCAGCCTGCATTCATTTTTTACACTTCGGGCAGCACGGGCGATCCAAAAGGCGCGGTGCATCGGCAGGCGGACATCTTTTACACCAATGAAACTTATTGTCGTGAAGTTCTGAAACTTCGCGACGGTGACCGTGTGTTTTCCTCTTCGCGCTTACCTTTCTCTTACGGCTTTGGTAATGCGTTTAGCTTTCCGTTGCTCAACGGCTGCACCACGATTCTCTGTCGCGAAAAGCCAAACGCCAAGGTAATCAGCCGGGTGTTTGCAGAACACAAACCAACGATCTTCTTCGGTGTTCCGGTGATCTATCGCTTGTTATTGGACCATCATCGCGATGTTGCAAAGCTGGATTCTTCGAGTTTGCGTCTTTGCGTTTCGGCAGGCGAAGCGTTGCCCGCACATCTTGGAGAGGAAATAGAAAGAACTCTTGGCGTGGAAGTCCTGGACGGCATTGGCTCGACCGAGATGTTTCACATGTGGATGTCAAACCACCAGGGCGAGGTGCGTTACGGCAGCAGCGGCAAATTGATTGCCGGCTACGAGGCAAGACTTTTGGATCCGGTAGGAAATTCTTCGCCTCACGGTGCCGAAGGAAATCTTTGGGTGAAAGGGTCGAGCGCGGCCCTCGGATATTGGAATAAGCCTGAAGTGACGGCAGCCACGTTTGTTGATGGCTGGGTGCGAACGGGCGATCTGTACCGGCAGGACGTGGACGGCTACTGGTTTCACATGGGCCGCAGCGACGATTGTTTCAAATCCAGCGGGCAATGGGTGTCGCCGGTTGAAGTTGAAGGCGTGCTGTTGACACACGATGGCGTCAATCGCATCGCTGTGGTTGAGGATTTTGATAGCAATGGTTTGCCCTGCGCTTGCGCCTTTGTGATCAAGGCAAACAGCGACGATGACAATGTAGAGTTGGAACAGCAACTAAACAAACTGGCACGCGAAAAGTTGCCGCGTTTCAAACAGCCGCGCCGGTATGTGTTTGTTAATGAGTTGCCTTACACTGCGACCGGAAAGATTCAGAGATTCATATTGCGGGAAGGATTAAGAGTTTCAAGTTCCAGGTTTCAAGTTTCAAATTAGTGTTTCTTGCCCGGTGCGTCATTGAGTCCATCAAGGCGATGGTTAACTTGAAACTTGAAACTTGAAACTTGAAACTTGAAATAATGAAGAGCATCCAGGAAACTTACGCGCCGAACAATTCGTGCTTTGGTTGCGGTCCGGCGAATGAAAAGGGCCTGCACATTCGCAGCTTTCCGCAAGGCGACGAAGTCGTCGCTGAATTCCAGCCTGAGGCCTATCAGGAAGCATTTCCGGGAATGCTCAGCGGCGGCATCATCGGCACGCTCCTCGACTGTCATTGCAACTGGACGGCTGCTTACCATTTGATGAAAAGGGCGGGTGTGGACCATCCGCCCTGCACTGTCACCGCTGATTACAAAATTACCTTGCGCCGGCCAACCCCTACGGATCAGCCCGTGCGGCTCGTAGCGCGCGTGGTTGAATCCAGCGATGACCGTGCCGTAGTTGAAGGCGAGTTAATCGCGCATGACAAGGTCACGGCAACCTGTCGCGGCACTTTCGTCGCGGTGAAACCCGGCCATCCCGCTTATCATCGCTGGTAGTGTAAAGCAAACTGTTAGTTTGCGGTGTCACCATGTCATTCACCTTGAGCGGTAATGAGCCATCGCAAACTAACAGTTTGCGTTACAATTACTGAATGCCGGATCTAACCCATCGACCTCGTCGTCTCAGAAGAACCGAAGCGCTGCGTTCGCTGGTCCGCGAAACGCGCCTCGCACCTGAAGACTTCATCCTTCCCTTGTTTGCTTGTTCCGGCACGAAAGTGCGTCGCGAAATTAAATCGATGCCCGGCGTCTGCAACCTGTCGGTCGACGAAATTGCCAGCGAGGCGGCGGCGGCGTTCGACTCCGGAGTTAAAGGAATAATGCTGTTCGGGTTGCCGGAGACAAAAGATGAGATGGCCAGTGGTGCTTATCACGAAAATGGCATTGTGCAACAGGCCATTCGCGGCATAAAGAAAGCGGCGCCGAATTTAGTCGTCATGGCCGACACTTGTCTTTGCGAATACACATCGCACGGTCATTGCGGTGTGGTGCGCGACGGTGAAGTTATCAACGACGACTCGCTTGAGCTGCTTGCGCAAACGGCGGTGAGCCAGGCCGCTGCCGGCGCTGACTTAGTCGCGCCCTCGGCGATGATGGATGGACAGGTTGGCGCAATTCGCGAAGCGCTGGATGCAGCGGGTTTTGAGCAGATTCCGATCATGGCCTATGCGGTCAAGTATGCATCGGCTCTATATGGTCCATTTCGCGAGGCAGCCGACAGCGCGCCCTCGTTTGGCGATCGACGCGCTTATCAGATGGACGCTCCCAATGCTCGCGAGGCGATGCATGAGGCAGAACTTGACTACCTCGAAGGCGCGGACATTTTGATGGTAAAGCCGGCCACGATTTATCTCGACGTGCTGAAGACGATGCACGAAGAATTCGATGTGCCGTTGGCTGCGTACCATGTTTCCGGTGAATACGCGATGATAAAAGCCGCGGCGCAAAACGGCTGGATCGACGAGCAGCGCGTAATGATGGAAACCTTGACCAGCATCAAGCGCGCGGGTGCCGACATTATTCTTACGTACTACGCGCGTGAAGCCCTGCGCGCACTTGACCGATAAGATCGAACCTGGGAGAAGTTTTATGAAACGCTTTCGCACTTGGCTATTCTTGTTAATTGCACTAGCTACCAGCAGCGCATTCGCGCAGGCTTTTGGGCAATCACGAACCAACATAAATCAAACTACCCTCGAAGAACCAAATCAGCGCACGGCCGAAATCTCTACCGACGAACTGAAAAACATTCTCGCAAACAAAAGTCAGCCGGTGCTCGACGTGCGCTCGGCAACTGAATACGCAATCGCTCACATTCCGGGAAGCATTAACCTGTATGAGAAAGAAGTCGAGCGCGTAGTGCAACTCTTTCCCCACAAGGCCTCGCGCTTAGTTCTCTACTGCAACGGACCTTTCTGCGGGAAAAGCAAACGGCTGTCAGAACAACTGGTGAAGCTCGGATATTCAAACGTCAGACGCTACCAACTTGGCCTTCCAGTTTGGCGCGCACTCGGAAACACCGTACAAACCGATCTTGAAGGACTTCGTTACGTGGTTGCGAAAGACAAAACAGCCGTGTTTGTAGACGCTCGCGGTCCGCTTGAATTCCAGAAGGGGACTATTCCCGGCGCGGCCAACATCCATGTTGGCGAAGCTGAAAAGGCCAACGAAGACGGGCGTCTTCCTTATCGCGACAAAGGAACCCGCGTTATTGTCTTTGCAAACTCACCCGAGGAAGCGCGTATCGTTGCCGAAGAGATCGCTAAAAAGGCCTACTGGAACAGCAGTTATTTCGGCGGTAGTCTTGAAGATTTAAAACGCGCGCACCTGTGGTAGCTAGTCTGCCGCCTTTAGGCCCAACAAGGAGCTGCCTCTTGCGAAAACTCTCTCCTGCCCTGCTGCTGTCTGTGGTCATTTTCGCAATGACCACTGCTTCGGCCCAGACCGCTCCTGATCGAGAATTGGTCGCCGGGATAGCAAAGATCAAGGCTGTGGATAATCATGCGCATCCTTTGCGCTACGTTGCGGCTGGCGAGAAGCCTGACGATGAATTCGATGCGTTGCCGCTTGATGCGATCGGGCCAATCCCGTTGCCTGTGCGTTTGAATCCCGGCAACCTGGAGTTCGTCGATGCCTGGCGCGACCTTTACAGTTACAAGCATGACGACATGAGCGAGGCGCATCTGCGTGAGTTGCTTCAGACAAAAGCTCGGGTGGCAGGCGAACAAGGCGAGAAGTTTCCGGCTTGGGTTCTCGATCAGCTTGGCATCGAAACAATGTTCGCTAACCGCGTGGCGATGGGGCGCGGATTGGCGACGCCGCGATTCCGATGGGTATCGTTTGTCGATGCTCTGATCTTTCCTCTAAGTAACGAAGCAGCGAAGAAAGCCAGTCCGGAATATCGCGCTTTCTATCCGCACGAGGAACGTCTTCTCCAACGTTACCTCTCAAGCGCGGGATTGCGAGCCTTGCCAACGACGCTTGATGCTTACCTAACAAAGGTTGTGAGCGCAACGCTGGAATCGCAGAAGCGCGAGGGCGCGTTCGCAGTAAAGTTCGAGGCGGCCTACCTGCGCAAGCTCGACTTTGATGAGGCGGACATGGGCACAGCTCGCCGCGTCTATGCGCGCTATTTCCGAGGTGGGGAACCATCTGCTGCCGAATATAAAACGCTTCAGGATTTTCTTTTTCGCTATGTGGCCCGCGAGGCCGGCCGGTTGGGCTTGGCTGTACATATCCACGTTATCAGCGGCGTCGGCGCTTACTACAGACAGAGCGGAAGCAATCCGCTGCTGCTTGAGTCTGTCTTCAACGATGCCTCGCTCAGAAAAACCAACTTCGTAATCATTCACGGCGGCTACCCGTTTACCAGAGAGAGCGCATCGCTGATGAGTAAGCCGAATGTATACGCAGACTTTTCCGCGCAAACGTTCTTAATCTACCCGCGTGAGCTGAGCGAAGTGCTACGCAACTGGCTCGAGACTTATCCCGACAAGATCCTTTTCGGCACTGACGCGTTCTCATTTGGTCCAGAAGTAGATTGGCCGGAAGTCGCCTGGCTCTCCACGACAACCGCGCGCCAAGCTCTAGCTCTGGCGCTGACGGGCATGATGAATGATCGCGAAATCACGCGCGCCCAGGCACTGGAGTTGGCTCAGATGGTATTGCGAGCGAACGCTATTAAGCTCTATGACCTGCCACGCTGAGGCGAATAGCGTCAAAGAAAAGGGCTGCAAAACGGTCGCCACGAATATGGCACGCAACCTTGTCTGCTTTGCATCGCTTCTAAAGGAGCAACTACTGGAAATGAAACCGGACGGGGGAGGCTAACAGTCAAATGCTTTATTCCCACCATAAAACCCCATCGGTCAGCTTGTTCGTGTTGCTGCTTTTAGTTTTCTCGGGCGTCTCGCATTCACAATCCGGACGCCGCGCGTCGAAATTACCAAGCCCTCCTATTCCTGCTGCGGTCGAAGCGCCTACTGCAAACTCCACAAGCTCAACCGCACCCGCGCCGCGAAAGACTAGGCTGCTGGTTGCCAGACAAACGACCCACAAGCATCTGCAATCGGAAGACGTCGTATTTGCGAGTTTCGTAAGACGTCTTAATGAATTCGCAAATGTTGAGTGCCTGCCGCTGGGGACATGAAACAATCGCAGGCAGCGGCGCGCGCGTGCGCTAGAGGCCGCACCGGGGCATAGCCCAAGAGTTTAAAGGCATGTTTACGGCGGGGCAGAGCCGCCGCCGCACATCAGGCGGCATAGCCGTACCTACCTCGATTTCACTTTTGAGCAAATCCGGGAATAGTAAATACGCCCGACATGCGTTCGCGCTTCGCGCTCATTGCGGGCGGGACGCCCGCGGTCCCAGTAGCTACGATCCTAATTCATCGAGTGCTGAGCCAAGCCGCTGAAGGCCCGCCGTCAACGTTTCTGTATTGCCTCCCAACCCAACGCGGAAATGCGAGGGCAGCTCGAAATAACTTCCAGGCACCACGGACGTTTCATACTTCTCTTTCAGCAGACGGCAAAGCCTTTCGGAATCTCCGTTTCGCAAACGTGGAAACATTATCGTTCCCGAATCGGGTCTAACCGTTTCCAGATCGTCGCGCGTATCGAGAAACTCATTAAGCAACGCGCGGTTGGTTTCCAGCCTGGTCCGCGTTTTAGCCGAAATCTTCTCGAGTTGCGCGAAGGCACAAACACTTAAACGTTCTGCCGGGTGCGCCGCGTTTACTCCAAACAAATCGTTCAGCAGCCAGATCTCCCGCGCCAGCGAAGCTTCAGCCACAATCCAGCCGCATCTCAGTCCGCTAAGTCCGAACGCTTTAGTCAAGCTGCTGGTTGCCATGAACTGTGGGCCCAGGTGCGACGCGGCGGGCGGTCGCTGGTCAAACATTGATTCGAGATAAACTTCGTCAACTAAAACTCGCGCATTGACGCCCTGAGCCAGCTCGCCTACTTCTCGTAAAATTTTCTCGTCCGTTAACACGCCGCTTGGATTGTGATGGCTTGTGATCACAATCAGGCGGGTGCGCTGCGAAATGTTTTTCTCAATCTCGCCGGGCAGGACTGCAAAGCCATCTTCGAAACGGCGCGGAAACCGGCGGATGTTTGCTCCCAGGTAACGCGCCAACGCCAGCAATGGTTCGTAGGTCGGTTGTTCGATTAAGACTTCGTCACCAGGATTAACCACGACGGCCATGGCCAGATGATTCGCGAGTGAAGTGCCGGTCGCCGTGACTATCGAATCGGTGCCAACGTTCATTCTTTTAGCGATCGCTTCGAGCAAAGGCGGGTAGCCGTAGCCACTTGTTCCCGTTAAGGCGAGATCTTCAAGTTTTACATCGAGTTCGCTTAGCTCAAGATTATCAAGGCCGCTGGTCGCAAGATTAAAACGCGCGCGTGAACGCGTCTTGGCCCAGTTCATATAATCCGAAACATGCGCTTCGCGTTGAGCAGTCATCTTCGATTCTTTCTTTGCCACAAAAAGTATGCGGGAATGCCGGCCAGCAAAATTCCCAGCCCAATTAAGGTGTTCTTCGGATATTGATAGACAGTATTGATCACTACGAGCCAGCAGATGGCTATAAAGATGACTGTGGTTACCGGGTGGCCCGGCACTCGCGCCAATGGTCCATCAGTGTTTGCTGTTTTGAACCTCCGGCGAAAGGTAAAAACACACATAGCGGTCAGGCCGAAGAAGATGAAGTCCACGGAGACTACATAATTGAGAATCTGCTCGTACTTGCCCGAAAGCGCAATGATGGTTGCGAGTGAACCTTGCATCACGATCGCTATCACAGGCACGCGGCTGCGCCGGCTGAGTTTTGCTACTGCGCTAAAAAATAATCCGTCCTCGGCCATCGCAAAATATACTCGTGGCGCCGTCAGCATGCTCTGGCTGAGAAAGCCCAGGGTTGAAATTGCAATGCCGGCGGCAATCAGTCTGGCGCCTGTGGGGCCCATTGCGATTCGCATGACGTCTGAAGCGGGCGTCGTGGTGGTTGCGAGCCCGGAAACACCGAGAGCGCGAACGCTAACAAAATTTACCGCAAGATAGAGTACGACTACCGCACTTACTCCGATGACGAGCGCGCGCGGCAGATTCTTTTTGGGTTCGCGTATCTCGCCCGCAACAAAAGTTGCTGTTTGCCAACCGCCGTATGCAAATAACACCGGTACCATCGCCGCCCCTATCATCGTACCAAGAGCCAACGCGCTTTTTAGACTGGAACCGACATCCAAGCTGCTGCCGCCTTCCCAGGCACCAATGCCGTTAGCGCTGGGCGAGCCGGTCAAAAACAGACCGCACATAACAAGCGCGATGATCGCCAGAATCTTCAGCACCATCAGAAAACTTTGAACCGTTGCCCCTGCGCGCACGCCAAGGCAGTTGATTATCGTCAACCCTGCCAACGCCAGTGCCGCCAACACACCGTCAGCCATCTGAAGGTTGGTCAACTCACGAAAATAGCGAGCAAAGGTTACGGCAACGGCTGCCATGCCGCCTGTTTGAATAACCAGCAGCAGGCCCCAGCCGTACAAGAAAGCTACTAACGGATGAAAGGCTTCACGAAGGTATGCATACTGGCCGCCAACTTCAGGCCGCACCGTTGCCAGCTCGGCCCAGATAAACCCGCCGGCTAGTGCGACAAGTCCGCCCACTGTCCAAACGGCCAAAATCAAGAATGGCGTGTGAACGTGCCGAGCGGCTACCGCAGGATTCATAAAAATTCCCGATCCGATGATGCCGCCCATTACCAGCATCGTCGCATCGAACAATCCGAGTCGACGCGCCAGACCACCATTTCTATGCGCAGGATGGACCAAGCAATTCCTTTTTGCTTCTGTTAAGAATGAAATTTCTGGTATAACTCTCGCAGCTCGAAATAATTTTATTTCACACACGACACACCGAATACCAGCGCTCAATTATGGACTTGAAAAATCGCGATAGACCGCTGGGGGTTGTCGATCTTTGTTCATGGCTTTTTCCGCTCACTTATTTAATTCATATCGCGGAAGAGTACTGGGGCGGCGAAGGTTATCCGGCATACATACTCCGCGTCCGTGGCGTCCATCTTTCGCCTACAAGATTTGTGCTGGCCCAAACGCTGGGAACTGTGTTGATGTCGATCGGCATCATACTGGCGCGCCGCTTCAACTTTTCTTACCTGATGGTCATTATTATGGCGTCAATGGTGCTGGTCAACGGGTTGACTCATACCATGACGAGCTTGAGCAATGGCGTTTACGGCCCCGGCGTCGTGTCGTCGGCTTTCATTTGGATACCGCTCAGCATTTTTTGCCTGGTTTATTTTAAGAAGGACGTGAACAGAAAGAGATACCTGTTTGGGGTTGCGATCGGCCTGGGTGTTAATGTACTGGTTTTCATAATCACCATGCGGGGCGCGCGGTTGGTATAGCACTTGTAAAGCAAACTGTTAGTTTGCTTCTTCGAACTCGCGCCACCAGGAATTGCCGTTGCCGCAAGACCGCAAACTAACAGTTGCTTTACATAAAAAAACCGGAGCCACAAGGCTGTGACTCCGGTTATTCATTTAGCAAAGCTCGCGAATTAGAAGCTGCCGCTTACGCCTTTGAATCCGTGGCGGGCCTGTTTCGCCGCCCACGTCAACACGCGCGTGGTGTCGTAGCAGTAACCCAGGATGTAGTTGCAGGTCGAGAGGCAATGCTTGGTGCAATCTACCTTCATGTCATCCAACTGTTTGACGTCAAACTTGTGATTACCGACTACGCCCCAGTCGTGCGTCGCCGAATACATCGGGAAACACGGCGCCAGCGTTCCATCGGTGCGAATGATCAGCGAGTTTTGTCCGGCACGACACTGCCAGGGTGGAACTTTCCCGCGCATCAACAATTTCATGTCTTCCATGTGCTGGATGGGGTTCACCATCTTGTAGCCATGATTGACTCGCTTGTCGTTCAGGTAGTCGAGCAGCGCATCAACCTTAGGCCAGTCGTCCGGCGTCAGGTAGGTCTGGTTCTCAGTTAAGTGTTTGAAGTGGTCCTGCTCCGTCATCGGCGTTTCGTTGATGTGGTAATCCGTCGCGATACCGCTGTCGTGAGCAATCTCAGTCAATTCCTTAACATCGTCCATGTTGTTATGGCAGATGTTGATATTGAACATCACGGTGTAGCCATAGTAACGCTGCCGCTTGACCAGATAATCAAAGTATGGGCGAATCGGCTCGAACGCTTTTGGCAACGACTTCCGATCCTTGACTGAATCAACCGCCAGGTTGACGGTGGCGATGCCAGCGTCACCGAGTCGATCGATTACATCCGGCTTCATCAGTCTTCCGTTCGTCGGCAGGTAAACGAAGATGTCCTTCTTCGCGCTGTAGTCAACAATCTTATGGATGAACTTGGGCCGCAGCAGCGGTTCGCCGCCCATCAGCGCCAACACTCGCGATCCAATTGAATGCAGCCAATCGATCGAGCGCTTGGCAACGTCTTCAGTCATGCCCTTGACGGCGTTGTTATAAGACCAGCAATAGTGGCAATCGAGATTGCATTTCCATTCCGTAAACAAGTAGGGAATGATCGGTCGCAGCTCGCCGCTGTGCCAGCGCGATTTGAAGTAAGGCGATCCCCAAGTCTTCCAGGTGCGAATCGCGTTCAACTTCTGATACTGCCGCTCTGTCATCTCCACGGGATTTGGTTTTTGCGGATAGACCGGCTCGGGCAGAACGTTTTCCGGGATTGCCTCGAGCTTAGGCCGGCTCTCTTGTTTGTAAAGTATCTGATGAAGTTTTTGATCGATGCGAAAAGCCGGCGCATCAGTTCCTGCGTCCCTGGGCACAGGCGGGGGAGTCTGAATATTCTCCTGAATTTCTGCCATGATATTTCCTCTCTGAGCTAAACGAGTAGGTGCGAGATTTGTCCCGCTGACAATTTATTCGAAGCCTCTGAAAAACGGTTGCGAGTAATTACCAGCGGTCAGTACAGTTTCTTGGTATTAGTAAGACTGCGGGCCGCGGTGTTGCCTAATAAACGTCGCGAATATTGGCTGATCCCCGGCGAAATTGCAAGCTTGGGGGCACGAATTAAAGGCCCGATGAACTCGGGTTTGCTTAGGACTTTGATTCGCGCTACCCTTGCGGCTTTTGTTGGCGGCAGGATTCCTGACTGTCTGCCAGCTTACGCTCTATTACAACGCTTAAGGACGAAAAAGTGGCAGCCAAAGCCGAGGTAATTGTTACCGCCGGGTTGAGACCGGAATTGTTTGCGAAACGAGGAATCGTTTCCTTAAACACTCGCGTGCTTGTCATCGCGCTGGCGCTGCTCGTCGTGGCTGGATTCGCCTTTCGCCTCACGCACCTCAGCGCTGAAGGACTGAGTGAAGACGAGCTAAACAAGCTGGAGGCGGTT
Source organism: Blastocatellia bacterium (assembly GCA_013697915.1). GTDB lineage: Bacteria > Acidobacteriota > Blastocatellia > Pyrinomonadales > Pyrinomonadaceae > PSRF01. The sequence continues at coordinate 58,813 of JACCVY010000050.1, forward strand.
AACGATTATCGCCAGCACGGCCTAACATCGGCAAACGGCGAACATCCGCTTTTGATGAAGGCACTGCAAACAGCTACGGTTGTTTTAGCCGACAAGTGGAACAGTATTTCGCTCGGCAGAAACAACCCAATCGCCACCGAGACTGCGCTTCGTTTTCCCAGCGTGCTCTTCGGCGTTTTGACTGCCATCCTTATCTACTTGCTGACGGCTGAATTATTTGGAGCCGAAGTCGGTTTGATCGCAGCCGCGCTGTGGGCTTTCGACCCAAGCGCGATTGGATTTAACCGCATCGCGAAAGAAGACACATTCCTGCTGTTCTTTTTTCTGCTGGCGAATGTTTTCTGGCTGCGCGGTCAGCGCGTAGCGGAAAGCAAACCAGATGTGAAACCCACGAAGTATTATTGGGCCACGGCCGCCGCGTTTGGAGCGATGATGGCTTCGAAATACCTGCCGCAGATGCTGACGATTACCATCGCGTATTACTGGATCTTCCAGGCAATTCCTGAAACAAAATGGCGGCTTGGAAAGAAACGCATGCTGACATTCTTTGCGGTCATGGGGGTCACTTTCCTACTGCTCAATCCAACCATTCTGTTGCCGGGAACGTGGAAGCAAATGGGACTGTTCGCCGGCCAAAAATTAATTGGCCACGATGGTTACGAGTTTATGGGACGGGTCTACAGCCACCGCCTGACGGATTGGTTTAATGGAATACCCTGGTATTTCTACCATCTTTTTGTTGCCGTCAAATTACCTTTGCTGACACTGATGGGATTCGTGATTGGATTGCCGCTCCTTTTCCAGCGCAAGCTCGGCGATGGCCGCTATTTCATTGTGTTGTGGCTGTTCCTTTGGATGATGACGTTTAGTTTCGTCGGCGGAAAATTCACGCGCTACTTCACGGCGGCTCTTCCCGCCGTTCTGATAACAGCGGCAATCGGCATCCAATTCTTCAGCAGTTGGATTTCAAAGAAGCTCCGGAGTTTGCTGGGCGCAAGTTGGCCCGAAAGCTACCTGCGACTGGCGCTGGTCGCAGTAGTCATCATCGGGTCACAGCAGACGTCGGCCAGGGTAGCGCCGCACTTCAGGCTTTTCACTAATGCGCTAGGTGGGGGCGTCGCACGCGAGGGTTATTATTTCCCGCACGATGAATTCTACGATGGCAGTGTTCGCGACGTCATGCTTGAGATAGCGAAACGCGCCAAACCGAATGCGCAGGTTGCAAGCGAGGTTCCCAATCTGGCAGCGTTTTACGCGCAAAGGGCCAATCGGGCCGATCTGGTGTGCGTGTCTGTTTCGGATCCCAATGCGTTGAAACAACTAAAGGAAGGCGACTTTGTAATCGATGCGCGCGGCCGTCGTTACTTCAGCAACGAAACGCTGCTCAATGTTCTTTCAAACTCGGCCTCACCAACATTTCAGGCGACGCTTGGACCAGCCGTCTCAGCTTCGGTATACGAACTGGACAAACACACGCAGCAAACCGTGATCGAAACCGCGCGGCGCTTGCCCCCTTTGGCCAGCAACATTCAACTGTTGAATGGTTCGCACGTCCTAAACAACTAATTCTTTTCCTATCCGCGCCCGTTCCAACCCATTCTTTTGCTTTATGCTTACTGCCTTCTGCCTACTGCCTTTTGATCTCAACCTCAACCGGCTTCGCGTCGTGGGACTCGTAACCTTCCGGCCAGTTTGAGATGTTTACGCCGTAAGGCCAGTCCGCCTCCGCACTAACTGCAAAACGAATAGTAATTGGCAGCCCGCGCATTGCCCGCAAGCGAACCAGCAGTTTGTCGATGCGCCATTCTTGAATCAAAGGTGCGCGGCGGGGTTCGACCGGGATTAGTCGCGAACCGCAGTCCGTCCCGTTAACAAAAAGCGTGACGCGCGTTTGGATTTGTTCGGGCTTAGCATCATTCGGCAGCACCGGCTGGATGTGAGCGCGCACAACCAGCTGACTTACACGGCGCCGATCGGCACGTTCCGGCACGATGAAATCGAGGTGGCCTACGCCGAAACCCCAGATGTAACCGGGCCCACTGCCAATTTTTTCGAACTGCTCGGCCGCAGCCATCTGCGGTTTGAACTGATACAAGAGTGATCGATCGTCGCGCACAATCATTTGCGGAATGGTTGCGGGGTCGTCCGGCGCTCGCGACCAGGCAAACTGTCTTGGCACCAGGTGACGCGATGCGTCAGTTAATCGTTCCGGCGGATCGGCAGAACTGAGCGCGGCAAACATCTGTGCAGCGCGGTTAACTTCGCCGAGGACGCTTGCATCGCGCGATGTTGAATAAGTGATTCCGTATCCGCGACCCGGATCGGGCGTAAAGATCCAGAACATTGCGCCAGCCGAACCAGCGCGAACATTACTTTCAAAAAATGCGCGGAACCATTCCGTCTGCGATACGCCGTGATAACCCTCCGGGCCCATGCCGAATTCTCCGAAGACGAGCGGCTTATTTAGGGAAAAAGCTGCCGCCGCGCGGTTCTCGACAAACTCTCGCAGGGCCGCAGGCGAATCGACAAAGCTGTCATTGTCATCTTTCGGATAATTGTGAACGTCACAGTAGTCGATATTCGGCAGGCGATGGTCCGCGAGCCACTCTCTTCGCTCGGCGGCGGTGCGATAGCCCCAGTCGCCCGGTGCAATTGCATGATTCGGATCGAGCGATTTCAAATAGCTGCTCATCTCAGCAATCCAGGCGCGCCGCTCGGACCAGCGGCCGGTTATGGCTTGCGCCTCATTCATTAACTCCCAACCCAGGATCGTCGGATCGTCACGGTAGAGAACGCCGGTTACGCTGTTGCGTCGGGTAACAATCTTTTCCAGGTGCTCGCGATAAAGCTGACGCGCTTTCTCGTTTGTATAAAACAGCATTGCCCGTTCCGGATTAATTCCAAAACCATATTTGTTGTCTGCTGCGTCAGCGATGCCCGCCCAGCGTAAGTATTGAGTCACTCCGCCGGTGTCGCGCCACCAGTTTGCCAGACACAATTGCACATGAAGATTGTTTTGCGCGGCTTGCGCGATTGTGTTGTCGAGATGAACAAACGCCTCTTCGTTCCAGTTGCCCGGCGACCAGCGAAAGGGATGCGTGCGCGGCCAGTCTGCCTGGTCGGCAACCGGTCCCACATCGTTTGGACCACCTTCGCCGGACGCCCAAACACGCACCACGCGAATGCCGGCTTGAGCTGCCTGGCGCAGCGTCTCCGGCATGCGCGCGCGATCATCATCGCGATACATCACCGAAACATTTGCGCCCACAAAGCGAAACGGTTGACCCGCGATTAGAAAACGGCTGCCGCGCGTTTGCACAAAGTGTTTAGATAACTCAGTGCGACCAGCTGGCGAGCCGGTTCCCATGAAGAAAAAGGCCGCACCCACAGCAACTGTGAGCGCGGCGAATGGTAAGAACTTTTTCACGGCAACGAATCGCGAGTCGAACCTTCTCAGCGGGGATTGGTTAATCGGATAAAGCCGATGATTGCGCACACCGCTCCCAGGATCACGAAGAGGTTGAAGAATGTCAGCACATTGAATACAAAGCTGGTGTCGTTGGTTAGTACTCCAAAGCCAACCGCCAGAAACTGAATATGAAACAACAGCATGCAGACAGCAGTGAATGAAAACCAGCGCGTCGATGGACCAAACGCCCGCGCGCGCGCAAAGCCGAGCACTGCTGCTACCAACCAGGCAATTGCGCCCAGTAGAAACATGATGGCTATCGCCGGACCGAAATAACTCGGCTGGTGGAAAGTGTTTGAGACCTGCGCGAGCAGTGTTACCAGGAAAATAAACATTCGCCTTCTCCTCTTGAGTTTCTACTGGCTAACAAACCAAGCGCCGTTTGCGCACGTCCGAAGCCGCTAACTGTGCACAAACGGCGGTTAAAGTTTCAGTTTTGAAAACGACTAATAGCGACAGCGTTGTCGGGCAAGCAGACGCCGTGAAGCGAACTGAATGAATCACTGACTACTGCGTGATGTGAATCTCCTCTTCCTTGTTCACATGGCCCAGGAAGTAGAGCAACCCGCAGATAAAAGCAATCGCCGCAAGGCCCAGGGCGCGCCAACCTAAAGAATGTCCGCCCTCGGCGTCCGTGAAAGTCACGAACTTGTAGAAGTAGTAAATCGCACCCCCAGCAGCGAGCAAACCCACAATCGCGAGTAACATCTCTTTCATATCATTTTACCTCCGGCAAATGAGTTGCTATGTAGGTTAGGAAAAAGCCGCTTAGCGCTATATGGCCAGCATGTTAACGCCAGCCATCGGGGAACGCAAGTTTTTCATGCCGTACTACTCGTTCTACGGCATTACTTAAGAATGATTCGTTTGTCAGCGGCGCGGCGCGTTATTCGTTCCCGATCAAAATATTCGAGCAGCGGAATCGCGTATTTGCGCGAAACGCCAGCCAACTCCTTAAACTGTGACACGTCGATTAACCGCTCCGGCTCATGTTGCGAAGCGAAGTCCTGAAGCAATGTACGCAATCGATTGATTGAGTTAACGTGCAAAAACATATCCGCCTGCGCCCGAACAAGAGTACCGTCATCAAGCAGCATTTGCAGAATTTTCCGCGCCTGGGGTCTTTGCGCCGGCATAACCCCGGCGCTTTCGAGAGCCTGGTCAAGAGTTGGTGGTTCAAGTCGCGCAGCCTGATAGATAGTCGCGATTTTTTCCCGCAGCGTCGTCTCGGCAGGGGAAAGATCGACCGTGTGTTCGCGGAGGCGAACCAAATCTTTTTCTGTAACCAGAGCGCCCTTACTTTCAAGCTGATTCATCACGGCGCGAAATACTTCCGGCGCCGAGTGACTGAAGCAGCGCTCGCGTAAAAGTTCGCGCGCTAGTCCGCGCGATAAGGGGTCGCGTTGGTGATGAGACTTCACTTCTGCAACTACCGCTTCGGCCAGTTTTTCAAAATTAGCCGTGCTGATGAATAACCCACTCGCATCAGTGATCCTCCCTTCCTGCTGGGCTTCGTTTGCAGCAGTGGACAAAACCGTATCGTTCAAACCCGTTCGGGCTATGAGTTGTTCAAGCTTCATCCCCTGGTCACCTGCCGCCAAAACAAAGGCTGCTAATTTTCTTGATCGTTCGGGTCGCATCAACTCACCCAGGCGCTCGTCAGTTTTTGCCAGTTCCCTGCCTCGATGTTTTGTGGCCAACGGATCGAGCACCAGGCCGCCCGCGATCGTCACCGCAGGAGAATAAGAACGAATGATAAAGCGCTCATCGTGCAGCGCCACCACCGGCCTCTCTAATCTTAGTTGTGCGAAACCCGATGCACCGGGCTCAATTTCGCCTCGCGGATTAAGCACTCGCACCCGGCCCAGCACTTCAGCCGCGCCAATGTGGAGACGGACGCGCGCTCGTGTTCGCACGGCTCGCGGTGTGCTCTCGAGAATGTTGAGATGAACGTCGAGAATCTGCGTTGTCGTCAAACGGCCCAGCGCGGCGAGCACCATGCCGCGTTCAATAGCAGTTAACTCCACACCCGCGAGGTTCACCGCAGTTCGCTGTCCGGCCAATGCACTGCGCACCGCTGCGCCGTGAACCTGGACCCCACGCACGCGCACACGCGCGCCGGCGGGGAGCAATTCAAGTTCATCACCCTCCGATATCTGACCGGACACCAGTGTGCCGGTGACAACGGCGCCGAAGCCTTTCATGGTAAACACGCGATCGATAGGTAGCCGCGTTACAAAATCGGCAGAGCGCGCCGGCGTTTCGGCTGCGACCTGGCGCAGCGTCGCGCGCAATTCTTCAAGGCCGGCTCCAGTCTTCGCACTTACTGAAATCAAGGGCTCGCCCTGGAGAAACGAGCCGGCAACTAACTCTTCTGCTTCGGCGCGAACCAACGACAGCATTTCTTCCTCAACCAAATCCGTCTTGGTGATGACAATAAGGCCATGACCTACACCAAGCAGCCGGCAGATATCGAAATGTTCCCGCGTCTGCGGCATCACTCCCTCGTCGGCGGCGATTATCAGCGCCACGGCGTCAATGCCATGCGCGCCGGCCAGCATGTTCTTCACAAAGCGTTCATGTCCGGGAACATCAACGAAGCCTACGCGAAGGTCGCCAAGCTCGAGGTCGGCAAAACCCAAATCGATAGTGATGCCGCGTCGCTTTTCTTCAGGGAGACGATCAGGATTCTTTCCGGTTAACGCCTGGACGAGTGAACTCTTACCGTGGTCTATGTGGCCGGCAGTGCCGATAACGATGGAAGACATGGGCGCAGGTGTCGGGTATCAGGTATCAGGTATCAGGTATCAGGTATCAGGAATATTATACTCGTCGTGTCAGGGCGTTACGCAGGGCATAAAGTTGCTTACCCAGACCACCAATCTCTCCCAGTAATCGAGACAATTGGCTGCGCGGAATGTATTTCAGACGCACTCCAATTTCCAGTTGCGTCTCAACTTCCGCCAACGAGGCTTGGGCCATCGAGAGATGATGCAGATATTCCTTTATGTGTTCCCTCGTGTGACCTTCGGCAATATTGGACGGAACCGAAATTACGGCTCGCCTTAGCTGAGACATCAACCCGTAAGTTTCTTGTTTTGGAAAAGTCTGGGTTAGAAGGTAAAATCTTTTCGACCAAATCAATAGCTTGCTGCCAAACTCGCAGTTCACGAAAACTTTTCATCAGTTCTCCTTTTTGCGCGGCGGGTGAACTATCGGTGGGATATCGAATTCTTCAATGACTCGACTTCTGACACCTGACACCCGGCACCCGACACCCGACACCTATTTCGCTAGTACTCGCTCATAAAATTCTATGTAACGCGGGATTACGATGTCGGTGCGGTAACGCGAGACTGCCGATTCGCGTGCGCGCCGGCCCATCTCGCGACGCAACTCAGGTTCAGCCAACAATTTTCCGGCGTCATTCGCCATCTTCTCCACGTCGCCCACTTCGCTGAGAAAACCAGTCTCTCCATCCTCGACTACTTCGGGAATGCCGCCGACGCGCGACGCTATGACGGGGACTTCACAGGCCATCGCTTCGAGGGCCGCGAGACCAAACGACTCCTGTTCCGAAGGCAACAGCAAAACATCAGCGGCTGACAGGTAATCAACAATCTTCGGTTGCTTGCCGACAAAAACACACTGGTCGTAAACCTTGAGGCAGCGCGCCCGGTGTTCGACATTTGTTCGTTCACTGCCGTCTCCGACCATCACCAGTCGCGCCGTAATTCCTTTAGCTCGCACGCGCGCGAGTATCTCTACACAATCGACGGGACGCTTTACCGGACGAAAATTTGAGACGTGAACCAACAACGGCTCGCCCGCCGGGCTAAGCGCAGCCCGCAAGCTTTCAACCGGATGCCGCGCATATTCCGTCGGGCAAATGAAATTCGGGATGACCTCGATATCGTCAAACTGGAAAATTTCTTTAGTCGCATTTTTCAGATAATGGGAGATCGCGGTGACGCCGTCTGATTGGACAATGCCATACCGCGTAATTGGCAGATAGGACCGGTCGGCGCCGACCAGCGTGATATCGGTCCCATGCAGTGTCGTGATAACCGGAAGCCGCCGCTTTGGCTTAAGCGACTCGCGCGCGAGGATGGCGCTAATCGAATGTGGAATGGCGTAGTGAACGTGAAGCAGATCCAGATTCTCGGTCTCGGCGACGGTTGCCATCTTGGTTGCCAGCGCCAGTGTGTACGGCTGATGCTCGAACAGCGGGTACGACATCATCTCCACTTCATGGAAACGCACGCGCTCGTTCAGTTCAGTTAATCGCGTCGGTAGTGAGGAGGAAATGAAATGGACCGTGTGACCGCGTGCTGCCAGTTCCTTGCCCAGCTCCGAGCCGACTATGCCGCTGCCGCCGTAAGTTGGGTAAACCGTGATGCCAATGTTCATTGCTGATCAGTAGTCAGTAGTCCGTTGTCAGTTGTCACTTGTCACTTGTTCGTTTTTAGTTATTTCGGCTCGATTGAAAAAGGTAGCAAGGAGACGGGTCGAATACAACTGACAACTGACTACTGACCACTGACAGGCATAAAAAAGCGGAGGCAGAACGACCCTCGCAATCGCGCTGCCTCCATCTCAACTTGGCTCACCTTATTTGTAAGGGGGGGCAAGTGAGGGCGGGAGTATATGCCCGCCTGCCCGCTTTAGCAACATTTTTTGGACCATAATACAACTACGTTTTTACGGTGTTTTATTCGCCAAATGTCACCCTGTCGCCAGCTACCTGCGCTTGTCGCGCAAACCCGTTATAATGCTTATAGATTCCAAGTTGAAGAGATTTTAAGTATTAATCATAAGCGAGCGGAGATTAAGTAATGCCAAAAATTAGCGATATCGAAGAGACTCCTAATCCGAATGCCGTCAAATTTATTTTGCGCGAACCGGTCAGTAACGGCACTGCGCGTTCATATAGTTCGGCTGATCAGGGTCAGGATGACAGCCTGGCGAAATCGCTGTTCGCTGTAGAGCACGTCGTTTCAGTGTTCTACATGGACCGCATGGTCACAATTGAAAAAGATGACGAGGGCGATTGGGACGATCTGCTGCCAATCCTGGCTGTTCCCATTCGCGCCGCTGAAGCCGTGAATACACCCGCTGCCGCAGCCGCTGCTGTTGGCGGTGCAATTGCCGCAGTCACAAGCGATGATCCACGGCTGTTAAAGATCAACGAAATTTTGGATGAGAAAGTCAGGCCGGCGTTAATGGGAGATGGTGGCTATCTTGAAGTGCTCGGACTAAAAGAGCACACGCTCAGCATTCGCTACCAGGGCGCGTGCGGCAGTTGCCCCAGCTCACTCACCGGCACCCTGATGGCAATCGAGGGAATGCTCAAGCAGGAGATCGATCCTGAACTTGAAGTGATTGCTGTTTAAGTTTCTGGAACTGAAGCCCGCCGCTCGCGTTTACTCCTCCGGCTTAAACCATCTCTGCCGATCCGTTTCAGGAGACCACATGACTCATCGCTTTCCCCTGCAGGCTCTTCTGCTTGTTCTTCTGTTATTTCCGCTAATCAATGCCCAGGACACTGTTGAAAAAGTAGTCGCACCTCCGCCTACAAGCACAACCGCACGCGCGTCCGTGACGAAGGCTAAACCAACTTCAGCGGCGGCAAAAGCAAAGATCGATCAACAGAAAGCGTTGGGCCTAACGCTGTTAGTTTCGCTGGCAAACGAGTCCCGCAACTTTTCCGATCAGACGTTGTGTGCGCGCACGCTGTCGCGAATCGCGGACGCGCTTTGGGAGCCCGACCCTGATCAGGGACGCGCACTCTTCCGCAAAGCGTGGGACGCGGCTGACGTTGCCGATCAGGACTCAGCGCGTCGTACTGAGGAAGAACGGCAGCGCCAACAGGCAGGTGACGCGGCTCTCATCGCCGTTTCTCGAACATTACTTGGCGAAAAGAAATAGTGTGTAATACCAAGAGCGGGGGCAAGCCCGCCTTCCTAACTTCGAGCTGATCAGAGTGGAGGGGTGAGCGCCAACGGAAAGGCTTTCAAAGTGAAAGCAATCGCGCAAGTCCAGGAGGCTCGAGGTCTGTACAGGTGGGCTTGCCCCGCTCTTGGTGTCGTCACAAAGAAGCTACGAGTAAATATTCATTGGTCTTGTCAGCAACGCTACCGGATCGTCTACATTCAAAGCTTCGCGCACATAAAACGGTTCGCCGGCCGCAACGCCAATCAGCGAACCAAAATAGCGCATCCGCGACTCAATCTGATCGAGAAACGCAGGGTCACTGATGCGCGTCACCGGTTCCTGTGACTCCGCCCGGTAAAACTGCGACGCATGCGCGCGGATAGCGGCCATCTTTTCTTCGACAAATTCCGAGACGTCAACAATAAACGACGGCACCACGTGACGCGAAAAAACGGAATGCATCAGCGCCGGCATGCGCACCGCTTTCTGTTCTCCCTCTTCGTCGTAGCGCGCCATCGTGGCCAGCCGCGCAGCTTCGCGCACAATGTGACAGGTGTTGGCATGGTCGGGATGCGGATCGTCCCAATGTGTCGTGAGCAAAACTTTTGGCGCGTGTGCACGCAGCACCCGCACCACCGCCGTGCGCGCTGCTTCGGTGGGCCAGATGTGGCCGTCGGGTTGGCCCAGGTTGAGGCGCGTGTCCAACTTCAGGATGCCTGCCGCATCGGCTGCCTCTTGCTCGCGCGTTTCTGGAGTACCACGCGTGCCCATCTCGCCGCGCGTCATGTCCAGCACGCCCGTCCGGTATCCCTGCGACTTTAATTTGAGCAGCGTCCCAGCGACGGAAAGCTCCGCATCATCCGGGTGCGAGAAAACGGCGAGCACGTCAAGTTCGGTTTGCGAATCGCTCATATCGTTGAGGTTTAACTAAAGCTGCGCTTGCGGTCAAGTCTTTGCGAGTCGTCGTAAAGCTAACTGTTATCTGCTGTCGTGCGAGTCCACTCAACTTGAATGGCTGGGCACCCACGCAAACTAACAGTTTGCTTTACTCAATACGTAAAACATCTCAGGCGTCCGCAGTATGCTAGAATTCGGCCCACGAATTTCTTCTGCGGCTGATCAGACAAGTAATCCAAAAAATCGTAGCGAGGATGCCCACATGAGATGTCCTGTTTGCAGCAGATACACGGGCTGGATGCGGACGCGCTGTCCGGCTTGTAGGACCAAGCTCATTCAGTGGTACATCATCGCGGGCATTCTAATTCTGATGGCCTGCTATGGCGGGTTTGTTATCCTCGACAATTTTGGCTAGCTGGCCGCGCAGATTTCACCTGACGCCCCATTCCCAAATTCCATACTGAATCTTCTTGTCCAGCGGCGTACCCGCTTGTTTTAACGAGAGCGCTATTTGTCCGCGATGGTGTGATTCATGCGAGATTAGGTAACCCAGAAAAGCGGCAGCGTGCGGTTTGAATCCTTTAACCTTGCCGTCTTTGGCCAAACTCTGCTCCAGCAGAGATGTAATCGCCAAGCTTGAATCCGACAGCGACTTTCGCAACTGCTTCTTATCCAGCGCGTTCTCTTTCTCGAGTTTAGTCAAACCCTTTAGCAACTCCGGCGCGGCGGCTTTGAGCCACATTAGTCTCACGTTGTGAATGTGAGCAAACTGCTCGCCGACGTTTCGTCCTCTTGAAGCGGACAGGCTGCGTAACGAAGCAGGCTCGATCGCATCAAGCAGATAAAGATTGATGCGATTGTGAATGTCCCAGGTTTCGAGAAACTGTTTGTCGTCCATGATCTGCTCTCTTTGTAACGCAAACTGTTAGTATGCGGTGTCACGTAGACACGAAAAGAATGCTGAATTTTAGGTGAATGGTTGCGACCCAACGCAAACTAACAGATTGCTTAACAAAAGGTGAAGGCGGTGAGTTTCGCCCCACGTACTCACCGCCTTCTCGCGTGCGGTGCTACCGGTTTTCGGGAGACCCCTAAATCAGCGCACACGCACCACGATGCTGTTAGTTGTTAATGCATTCCCGGTCGCACGCTGCAGGTCCGCAATTGCTTTGTTGAGATCGGTCTGCGCGCGCAGCTCGTTGCCGCGCGCGGTAGTCAATGCCGTTTGCCGCTCCAACACAAGAAACACTGTCGATTGTCCCGCATCGAGTTTTCTTTGCTCGCTCTGGTATTGCTGCTCGCTCGCCTGACGTTGAATCCCCGCCGAATGCAGCCGCGCTTCCGCACTGCGCACCAACTGCAAAGCGTTTCTTACTTCCACCTGAATCGATTGCTGTAGTTGTTCGCGTTGCGTAGCCAGTCGCTCGCCCTCAACCAGCGAACGGCCCAGTTGCGCCTGTGCCGTGCGATTTCTAAGCGGCAGGTTGATCTGAACGCCAACGCGATAATTGTTGAAACGATTGGCCAGCAGGTTTTGCAACGATTCGTTGTAGCCGCCTAACAAATCCGGCGAGATCGTTTGTGCCGGAGGATCCGGCAAACGGTCAAAGCCGGAATTCAATAGCAGTTTGTTGACTGCATCGCGCAGTTGAGTTGAAGACGCCGTTAAGGGATTTACGCCGCCACTTGTTGTACCCGCCAAACCGACCATGCCGTAAGTTCCGACTAGATCGATTTGCGACTTGGTTTGTTCACGAAAATATTTCTGATCAATCTGATTGATTTCCCGCGCCACCGTTGATTGTTGCAGCTCGGGGCGATTGTCCATCGCGGCTTTCATCGCGTCCGGCAGTGAAATCTCAGGCGTAACCAAATCGACCGAATCAGTCGGCACAATTGAAAGGTTCCAAAGGTCGGATTGATGGTTCTCGGCAATCAGGTTCTTCAAATTGTTTTCGGCGCGCGAGACGTCCTCGAGCGAAGAAAAGAGCGTTTGTTCAAAGCCGGCCACCTGCGCTTCGGCCGCGACCACGTCAATGGGCGCAAGCGCGCCTTCGGCCACCAGGCGCTGGTTGTGCTCGAGCTGCGTGCGCGCGTCACGCACTGCCTCTCTTTGCACCTGTAGATTCCGCAGAGCAAACACCAGATCCCAATAACCACGCTGCACGCTGGTTATTGTTTCGATTGCCCGCTGGCGAAACTGCGCGTCCGTCAGCGAAAGGTTTTTCTTCGCGATTTCAATTGACCGCCGGCTGGTGTCAAAACGCAAGCCCCGCAACAGCGGCTGGGTGTACGTGAACGTCAACGCCGTCGGATACTGAGGATTCAACGCGGTAAACTGATTGTTGCTGGTCAACCTGACGGAAGAAAAATCGAGATGATAGTTGCCGCCAAAGGCCGGCGTCTGACCTTCCAGTCGCGCGGTTCCGGTGTAGTCGCTTTGCGTAACCGCGCCGTTGGAGCCACCACTGAGAAAACTGGAGATGGGACTCTTGCTGCGTTCGTAGTAAGCCGTCGAACTTAGACGCGGATCATAGATTCCCTGCGCCGACTTCAGATCGAACTCCGAAATCCTCACGTTCTGGCGCGCGACTTCGATGTCTTTGTTGTTTGCCAGCGCTAGTGCCAGAGCCTCGCGAAGTGAAAGCGGCCGCTGCCGATCCATATCCACGCCGACGCGGCTGAGCTCAGGCAAGGGTTTCGGGGCCGGGTGAAAGTCAGCGGCGACTGCCGGTACCTGCAATTCCTGCGGTGAAGGCGCGGATGACGGCGTTTGAGCTATGGCTGTTAGGGAGCAACACCAAAATGAAATAGCCAGGACCGCAGCTTTGCCGCTGCGCCTTGCGAAAAACCGCAAATCAAAAATTTTTTCAAATTCAACCATCGTTCTCACTCAAACTAAAACGCCTGCTCAATGTCTCGATACCAAGCCCAATAGCGATGCAGTCGCACTCGCCGCTCGACGCCGCACTCGCCCAAACACTCTAGTAAAGCTTGCGCCAATCAGTCCCCATACTTTGCTTCGGCCGAAATCATCAAACAGCGAATAGAAAACCGGCACTGCCAATAACGTCAGCAACAAACAGAGCGACTGCCCGCCGACAACCAGCACGCCAATCGAACGATTCGTGCCCGAACCCGGTCCACTCGAGATCGTCAGCGGCAACATGCCGGCGACCAGCGCGATCGTAGTCATCAGAATTGGACGTAAACGATCGCGGTTCGCGCGAATGATCGCCTCGAGTCGTTCCATGCCTCGCGCTCGCAACTGGTTTGTATGGTCGATCTGCAGAATCGCGTTTTTCTTAACTACGCCAAAAAGAAGCAGCAGGCCAAGGCCGGAAAAAATGTTTACCGTCTGCCCCGTTATCAAAAGCGAAACGATGCCGAAAGGTATGGCCAGCGGCAATGTCAGAAGAATCGTGATCGGATGAATGAACGATTCAAACTGCGCGGCCAACACCATGTACATAAAAACAAACGAGAGCACGAACGCCAGCATGAAGTAGTAACCAGCACGTCCAAGTTCTTTCGAGCGTCCTGCCAGACCCGTCGAATAAGCCGGGTCAATGTTTATTTCCTTCGCAAACTGATTCAGCTTGGTGATCACAGCCGCCTGCGACCCGCCCGGTTTCACATTTGCCATCAGCGTCACCTGGCGCTGCCGATTGAGACGATCGATTGCCGAAGGCCCGGTGCCTTCTTCCACTTTCACCAGATTGTCCACGCTGACCCAACCAATTTTCGACGAAGAAACAATCATGCGATTGAGACCCTCGACGCTCGACCGATATTGCCCGACGGCCCGCACGCGAACGTTGTATTGATCAGTGCCGGCGTTAAAGGTTGAAACTTTTTGCCCGGCAACCAGCGTGTTCAAAGCCTGCGCAATGTCAGCAACGCGCACGCCCAGATCCGCGGCGCGCGCGCGATCGATAACCACGCGCAACTCCGGCTTACCGGTGATCAGCGTCGAGTCGACGTCAACCACGTCGGGAATCGTTTTCATTTTTGCCTGCATTGCTTCGGAATACTTCGTAAGCTTGTAGAGATCCGGCCCGCCGATGACGTATTGAACGTCGGCGTTGCGAAAGCCGCCGCCGGATATGGCTGCAACCTGTTGCACGCTGGTGCGCAGTTGGCCGGGGTATTCCTTCAAATACTTCGCCAGGATTTCAGAACGAGTGCGCAACATCAGATCGGCCTGCGATGCGCTGCGCTGTTCAATTGGCTGAAGTTTCACGTAAATCGAAGCGACGTTTACCTGCTCTTGTTGCCCAGCGCCAATCGTCGTTAGCGTGTCCGTCACACCCGGCAACTTGCGCATATCAGCGGCAATTCGTTCGGCCAGCGACGAGGTCGCCGCCAGCGTGTAGCCTTCAGGCGCGCGCACGTTGAGTTCAAACTGCGACTGATCATCGACCGGCAGAAAGTTTTTGCCGACAAACATAAACAGCGGCACGATGCTGACGATGACGATCGCGCAGGCAACCACAATGACCCAGCGATGCGCCATGGACCAGGTCAACATCCGTTTGTACGCGCTATCAATCGGCCGGTAGAAGCGCGATTCTTTCGAGCCGTGGTCGGCAGGCTCGGTACGCTTTTCAAAAGCGCCTTCCTCTTTATCGTTGCTGCGCTTGATCAAGCGGGCCGCGAGCATCGGAGTTAAGGTGAACGAGACAAGCAACGAAACTGCAATCGCGAACGAAGACGTCAAACCAAATGACGACATGAAGCGACCGACAATGCCGCCCATAAAGCCGACGGGCAGAAACACCGCCAGCAACGAAAGCGTAGTGGCAGTTACCGCCATGCCGATTTCTTTCGTGCCGTCAATCGCTGCCTGAAAGGGCGGAATGCCCTTCTCTTCAATGAAGCGGAAGATGTTTTCCAGAACAACGATCGCGTCGTCGATCACGATACCAACCATCAGCGTCAGCGCCAGCATGGTGATTTGATTGAGCGTGAAGCCCATCGCCGCCATCAGGCCAAACGTCGCAATCAACGAAGTCGGAATAGCCAGCGCGGCAATAATCGTCGAGCGAAAACTCCAAAGGAAAAGAAATACAACGATGGCCGCCAGGATGCTGCCTTCAATTAAGTGCGTCTGAATCGCTTCGATCGAGGCCTTGATAAAGATCGATTGGTCGCCAACTATTTTTGTCTGGAAGCCGGGCGGCAACGTCTTTTGCACTTCCTGCAAACGTGCCTTCACCGCATCTGCAACCGCAACCGCGTTCTGCCCTGACTGTTTGGCAACGACCAAAGTCACCGCCGGCTGGCCGTTTAGCCGTGCCTCGGTTCGCGCTTCTTCGGCGCCGTCCTCAGCGTAACCAACGTCACTGAGCTTTACGGAATAAACTCCGCGGCTGCCCACCACAAGATTATTAAAATCAGCCGGGTTAACGATGCGGCCCATGGTGCGGACCGTCAGCTCGCGCGTGCCTTCATCGATGCGTCCGCCGGGCACTTCCAAATTTTGCGCGCGCACCGCGTCCGCAACCTGGGCGACCGTCACGTTGAACGCGCGCAGCTTGTCCGGATCAACCCAAATCTCAATCTCGCGCGTACGTCCGCCGATAATCTGCACATCGCCCACGCCATTTATCGATTCGATTTGTTGCTTGATTCTCTTATCCGCGATGTCGGTAACTTCGCGCGGCGAGCGCGGCGCCGACACAGCAATGCGCACCACCGGCGCGGCGTCGGTATCGAGCTTCTGAACAATTGGCTGTTCGGCAGTTACCGGCAGATCGCCAATGATCAGATCAATCTTGTTGCGGACTTCCTGCGCGGCGATATCCGGATTTTTTTCCAGTAGGAAGGTGATGAAGACTTGCGATACACCTTCGACTGAGGTGGAACGCAGTTCGTCAATGCCACTGACGGTGTTGACTGCACCCTCAATCTTGTCGGTGATCTCGGTTTCGATTTCCTGCGGCGAGGCGCCGGGATTGACTACGGTTACCGTGATGGTCGGTAGATCGATCTTCGGAAACAGATCGACGCCCAGCGATTTATAGGAAAAAAGTCCAACGACGGTCAGACTCAGGATGAGCATCGTCGCGAAGACGGGACGCCGGACACAAATTTCAGCTAACTTTTGCATCGTTCAGAAGTTTCAGATTTCAGGTTTCAAGTTTCAAGTTTCAGAGGGACACGTTTGTGCCTTGAAACTTAAAACTTGAAACTTGAAACTTTTATTGCCTTACAGCCATTCCATCTGCTAATTGCTCAACGTTGCTGGTCGCGACCTGCTCATCGCCGGCGATGCCGTTCTTGATCTGCACCAGATCGCCTTCGGTTTGTCCGAGTTGGACCACACGCTCCTGCGCATGGCCGTCTTTGATTACGAATACCCGGCTAACGCCTGACTCGGTACGAACTGCACGAGCGGGAACCAGCACGGCCGGCTGCGCGCGCGATTGCAGAATCCTCACGGTGGCAAATTGTCCTGGCTTTAACGCGCCGCTGCCATTCTCAACTTCCGCTTCCACGGTCAGCGTGCGGGAAGCTGGAGTAACATTTGGTGAAACGCGCGCAATGCGACCGCTAAAATTCTTGTCGGGCCAGGCACTCGTGGTGACTGAAACCGACTGGCCCACGCTGATGGCCGGAATCGCCTGCTCAGGAATATCGATGCGCACACGCAAAGGGTTGATGCGTACGATCGTTGCGACTTTCGTCGTAGGCGAAACGTATTCACCGAGATCCGCGTTGCGCTCGGAAACAAAACCATCGATAGGCGAAAACACAAGCGCATAAGATAGATTTCTGCGCGCGAGATTCAGTTGACTTTCCGCGTTAGCAACATTCGCGCGCGCCGTCATCACCGCTGCATAGTTTTGCCGAGCAAGCGACAGCGCTGACTCGTAAACTTCGCGCAACTGATCGCGCTGCGCTTTCTGCTGGTCATACTGCGACCGCGAGACATCGCCCGATTCAATTAGCTTTTCCGAGCGCCGCAAATTCTTTTCCGCCAGATCACGCATAACTTTTGCGTTAACAACTTCGGGGATTTTGTTCAGATCAAATGCCTGGCCCGGACGAACTCCCACCTTCTCTTCAGCCTGACGCAAAGAAGCTTTCATTTGATCAACCTGCGCCTGTTGTTGTTGGACGCGCAGTTTCGCATCCACATCGTCAAGCCGAACAATCATCTGGCCCCGTTTGACGTAGCTACCCAAATCCACGCCGATCGCCACCACCTTCCCCGCCATCGACGGCGCCACGTCCGTCTGCTCATCGCCCGTCAAACTTCCATTGGCTTCAAAATATTGCGGCAGCTCGCGAACGATCGCCGGCGCCGTAGTCACATCGACCGCGGCCGGCTGTGCGGCATTCGCTTGCTCTTGTCTGACATTTGCTTTTGAGCCGCCGCAGGCGGTGGCGAACAGCAGCGCCAGTGCCATTAGGGCGGACAGCAATAACAGTTGAATAATTTTAGGGGATAACACCGATCTACTTCTTCCTCGAAATATGATTTCCAGAAAATTCTTGTTCATACTCTTCAGGGAGTTCACGCAGCCTTACTGCTGATCCCGTTCAGTAAAATGTCGGAAAATTGTTTTGCCGCTTCCTGATTGGAAATCTTCAGCAAACGACGCGATGGGTCCCAAAGATTGTTGTTCAACGAATGATGAATAATCATCCCAATGAAAGCGCGAACTACGATTGCCGGATCCATTGCGACCATTGCACCATCGCGCTGGCGCTCAGCGACGTAGTCGCCAAGCAGCTCATAAACTCGCCGCACAAACTTCTCAAAAAACATTTGCGCCAGCTCGTGTCCCTCAAGCGCCGCGTGCAACAGCAAACGTTGAAACTCGGGATCGCATTCGTGATGCTCGAGCGCGCCTAGCGCCAGTCGTTCAAATACCGCCCGGTCGTCTTTTTCCTGAAGCGCCTCTGCCACCATCGCCTCAGGATCCATCGCATCGCCCGAACATGCTTTGTGATCGAGAATCGCTGAATAGAGTTCCTGCTTGTTGGCGAAGTGACGAAAAACCATTGCCTCGGAGACGCCGGCCGCTTGCGCAATTTCTTTGGTGGTGGTTCCGCCGAATCCCCGCTGGGAGAAAAGACTAACTGCCACACTAAGAATTTGCAGCCGGCGCTCTTCCGCAGACATTCGTGAGGCGTTGGGCGTCGGGACGCCTGTTTTTATTGTTGTTTGCTGACTCAAATGGATTTTCTGAAGTAACCTCGCGGCAAAGTAAGTACTTACTTACCACTGCTCCCACCCGCGTGTCAAGGCGATTGGGAGAAAAAGATGCCTGCCCACTTTCACGGTGCGCTTGTATCGTTCCCGGCCCGCAGGCGTTGCAAACTTGTACCTTTTCACAACAAGAGCTCCGAGGAACTCTCGTTTCTTTCATTCAAAACGGCGCAACGAAGTGGGATTTGTAAGGTTCAACCACTCGGCACGTTGTTTGCTCGGTATTCGGTGATCAGTCATGATCTTCCCAAGCAGGATGCAATAAAATAGTCAGTACTTTTGCAGCAAATCAAGAAGGAGAATTGACAACATGTCCCAGAACACATCAAGCACAAATTTCCCTGGAACAAGCGGAACTACCGGCACGGGCACGGGCTCAACCAGTGGCACAAGCACCGGCGCTGCGACTGCCACCGGTTTGGCGCAAACCGCGCAGGAGTATGGTGAGAAAATTTCCGATGCCGCGAGCCAGGCAAAAGACTACGTGAGCGACAAAGTGTCGCTCGTTGGTGACAAACTAAAAGATCTTCAGAACGCGGACCTTGGCGAGATTGCCGAGAACGCAAAAGACTACGCGCGAAAAAATCCAGGTCAGGCAATTCTGATCTCGGCGGCGGCAGGTTTATTGGTCGGTTTGATTATTCGCGGCCGGCGCTAATCTTTGCCGAAATAGCGCACGTTAGATAAGGAGACACTCCAATGGCAGCTTCAGCTACAGGTGCGACATCGGCAGCGATGCCGCCACGAACCGAAAACGATAATCTGCCTTCCCTTTTTAGCCGGTTAGGCGATGACGTGATGCAACTCTTCGATACCAAGATGAGTTTGCTCAAAGTCGAATTGAAGGAAGAGGCGAATACCTATGCTCGCGGCGGCGCGATGATCGCGGTGGGCGGTGTCATCGCGGCCATTGGCTTTGCGCTGTTGAACGTAGCGCTCGCGTTTGGCATATCCGCGCTGATTGCAAACATGGATATCAGCCAGCCCGCCAAGTATGCCATCGGTTTTGTCGCAGCCGGTGTGCTCTACCTGATAGTGGGCGGAATAATCGTCACCACCATGAAAAACCGTCTCGCCAAGCAGAGCCTTGTGCCCGACCGAACAGTCGAAGAACTAAGAAAGGACAAGCAATGGCTGAAGAACGAAATTTAGGACTCGCGCGCGCGCGCGAAACGAGCGATGAGGATGCGTCCAAGGAAGCGTTGCAACGGCGCATGGAAGAGGCACGCGATTCGATCACCAACACGGTGACGGAGATCAAGGACAACGTGGCGCAGCAATATGAAAACGTAAAGGACGCGCTCGACTGGCGGGAACATTTCAAGAGTCAACCTGTCGCCTGGACCATCGGGGCGGCCGGCGTTGGATTTTTCGTGGGCTACGGAATTGCTGCCGCGCTTAGCGGCGACGACGACGAGATCCCATACGCTTCGCAAACCCTGCGTAGTCCATACGCTTCGCAAACTCTGCGTACTTATGAATCGCAGCGGGTAATCGGTGAACCCCTCGCAAACGCCATCTCGTCCACAAAGACGAATGGCAAAGACGACGGTCCGGGGCTGCTCGAGCGTTTCAAAGAAACCTCAGCTTATGATCGGCTAAGCAAGGAAGCAGGTTCACTCGGTGATCGCCTGGTCGAAGAACTTTCAACTACGGCTCAGCAGGTTGTCTTGCCGGCGCTGTTGAAAAAGATCAAAGGTTGGATTGGAGTTGATCTTTCAAATAAGACCAGGACAACGTCAATGGCAAGTGAGCAACGGCCAAGTGCGAATTATGAGCCTTCACTGGCGCAGTAGCGAGAGTTTTAAGAACCTACCAATTGAAGAGAAAAGGCGAGCAGCAGTGCTCGCCTTTTTCTTGTCGACAAACTTAAGCAAGTTACTGATCAAGTTGTCGGGCCTATCTTTCGAAAACCCGCGTAGCGGGGTGAAAGCCGCACTTCGCGGGCTCAATACGCTTATCGACCATTTGACATCGACTTGCGCGGCAACTTTTCATCGCGCATGGCCGCGTTGTAAATGAACGCCGCCATGATCGTCGCCGCTTGTTTCATGTCATCTCCTTGCACCCGATCAAACACGTCCTGATTCGAGTGGTGCGTGCGCGAGTCATATTCAATCTCATCCTGAATAAACTGAAATCCGGGGAGACCAACAGCGTCGAATGAAAGATGGTCCGTGCCGCCGGTGTTCGCAATTGAAAGCGTGGCCGCGCCCAGATCGCGAAACGGCATCAACCATTGGCGAAACAGCGGTCGCACCGCTTCGTTGCTCTGCAAATAGACGCCGCGAATCTTTCCAGTGCCATTGTCGAGGTTGAAGTAGGCATCAAGATTATTGAATTCCGGTGTCGTTACCAACTTTGCTCCTGCAGGTGCTGCGCCCCCAAGTGACACAGGTGGCGGATCAAACTTCGCAAAGTGTTGTGCGACGTATGCCTTTGAACCGAACAATCCCTGCTCTTCACCAGTCCACAAGGCCACCCGAATCGTGCGGCGCGGTTTCAAACCGAGAGCCTGAATAATGCGCGCGGCTTCCATGGCCACGGCAACCCCGGCGCCATTGTCAGTTGCGCCTGTCCCCGCGTGCCATGAATCCATGTGACCGCCAAGCATCACTACTTCATCTTTCAGATCGCTGCCGGGTATTTCCGCGATCGTGTTGTAGCCCATGGGATCAGCATCCTGCCATTCGACTTTCAACTCGACATTCATCTTTGGTTGCTCGCCGGCCTGAATCATGCGAACAATGCGATTGTATTGTTCGACGGCGAGCACAAGCTGCGGTGTTACCTGCGCGGCATTCTTGTCGTAAGACTGAATCAAGCGCGGCGCGGTTGGGCCAAATGAATCGACAGTAACCGGCTGCGCGACCGTTGCCGACTGCACGAAGATCGTGCCGCCGTCTCCGCCGCGACTGGGATCAACCAACACCGCGGCCCCTTCATCGCCAAAGAACAAATACTTCTGCATGCTGAATACCTGTGCCGCGCGGAATTCGGGAGTAAAACGACGGCCGCCGCCGGGTACGGGCACGGGAGCATCTGCAAGCTCCAATAAATCCTTCTCGTTCAGGCGAGTGCCAAGCGGCTCAAAATGCGGTTTCACTTCGCGCGCTGCCGACGTCAGCACAACAGCGCCTTTGAGTTTTCCTTTGAACTGCAGCAACTCAGCTTCATTTTTTGCATCGACGTAGACGATAGGAGCATTCAACGTTCCGGCGATCGCAGGCGACCACGCTTTCGGATAGGCGATTAACGGAATATTCAACGGTTCGCTTACCTGCGCTGAAAATCGTTTCAGTGTCCAACCACGGCCGAAAGGTCCCCATGCTTCGAGGTGCGCGTTCTGAAGTCCAAACTTTGTGAGTTGATCGCGCGTCCATTCATTTGAGCGCTTCATGCCCGGCGATGCAGTCAGTCGTGGTCCAATCACGTCGCTGAGGTAACTTAATGTCTGCATAACCTGCGAACGGTTGAGCCCCTCGTCTTTAATTCTTTCGCTGGGATCGTTTGGATCTTTGGCGGGCGTCCGCGCAGGCGCCTGTTGCGTTGCCGGTATTACGACCGGTGTGGCAGTGGGCTGCTGGGCCAGAGTGATGACCGGCAAAAGCACAAAACTGGAAAGCAGCAAGAGTGCTACATTGCGTCGAAGCATGATATTTCTCTCCAAGTTTTAAGGGTGGCCAAACTTCATTACAAAGCAGGCCGTTAGCTTGCAAACGCAACCTCACAGTTTGCGTCACACATAGATCAAGAAGTTCAGAGCCTAAACTGTTTGCTTTCGCTCGGAAACTGCCAACCTGAAGGTTGAACTCTGAACTTCTTGAAAGGAATTTGGCCCCTAGCTAACGGGCGCGGTCTTTTTCGGTTTGGATTTTGCTTTAGGCGCTTCGCTCACTTCTGACTCATTCGAGCGATAACCACAGTCGGTGTTGGCGCAATACCGAAACCTTCCTTGCTTCTTCGTGGTCTTCTCGAGCAGAAACGGCTCCTTACATTTCGGGCAAGCTTCCAGCACAGGCTTGTCCCAATAAACTCGATCGCAATCGGGATAAGCCGAGCAGCCATAAAAGACTTTGCCGCGCCTGGATTTTTTGACAACGAGGTCGCCTTTGCAACCCGGACGCGCGCACTTAACACCTGTCAGTTCCTGCTTGATGTATTTGCACTTCGGATAATTTGAGCAGGAAATGAACTCGCCAAAGCGCCCGAACCGCCGCACCAGTTGCGCGTCATCGAGCGGACATTTCTCATCAAGCGGAACCGGCGCTGGGGCAGCCACACCGCTCTTGGCAATCTTGCGAATGTTGCGGCACTCGGGATAACCGGTGCAACCGAGGAATGGACCAAAGCGACCCCGCTTTAACTGCATTGGTTTGTCGCACAGTTCGCACATTTCCGGCTCAGCAGTTTCTGCACTTCCAGTGGCCGCGTCGGTTCCCTTGGCACCGCCGTTGGTAGCAGCCTTGGGCTCGGCATCGCGCGTGGCCTCGCAATTTAGACACTTGAGATACTTACCAAAGCGGCCGCGCTTTCGCACCATTCCTTTAGCCTCACATTTGAGACAGACCTCGTCAGTTGGTATCTCTTCGTCCTTAACACGTTTCGTGTATTCGGTGAACGCAACCAGGTCGCGGGAAAACTTGTCATAGAATTCATGCAGCGCGTCGGTCCACTTCAGTTTGCCCTCCTCAACACTGTCCAACTCTTCTTCCATTCGCGCCGTATAGGTCTCGTTGAAGAGATCCGCGAAACCGCCCTCGATCAGCAGGTCGTTGACCGTCTTCCCTAACTCTGTCGGGTGGAAACGCCCTTCGAGTTTCTCAACGTACTCACGCGCCAGAATCGTCGTCATGATCGCTGCGTAAGTTGATGGCCGGCCGATTCCCTTTTCTTCCAGGGCTTTCACGAGCGTAGCTTCGGTGAAACGAGGCGGAGGATCAGTGAAATGTTGTTCCGGCGTAATCTTGTTGAGCGCGAGGGTCTCACCTTTTTCTACTGGGGGCAGCGTGCGCTCCGCTTCCTCGTCTTCTTCGGTCTTCTCGTCGCGGCCTTCCTGATAAAGTTTCAGGAAGCCATCAAACTTCTGCACCGAACCGGTCGCCCGGAAGATGAAACGTCCGGCGGTAATATCGATCGTGGTCTGATCAAACAGGGCGGGCGTCATCTGCGAAGCAACTGAACGCTGCCAGATCAGTCGATAAAGCCGCAGCTCGTCATTGTTCAAATAGCTGGCGAGCGAGTCGGGGGTGCGTGCCACATCGGTGGGACGAATCGCCTCGTGGGCATCCTGCGCATCTTTTTTTGAGCGATAGTGAATTGCTTTTTCCGGCAGGTAGGGAGCGCCATACTGTTTGCTGATGAAATCGCGCACCTCAGCCAGAGCCGCATCTGAAACACGAGTCGAGTCGGTTCGCATGTAGGTAATCAATCCGACTGAGCCTTCCGCGCCAATCTCGATACCTTCGTAAAGCTTTTGCGCAATCATCATCGTCCGCTTCACGGCCCAGCCGAGTTTGCGTGCAGCCTCTTGCTGTAATTTTGAAGTGATGAACGGCGGTACGGGGTTGCGCTTGCGCTCTTTCCGGGTTACTTCGCTTACAACGAACGTTTGCTGATTTGCTTCGGCGACGAGGTCGGTTGCCACGGCTTCGTCGTTGATAAGAATCTCGCCGCGCTTAATGTCTTGATCGAAACCGCCGGTCTTGACTGTCTGTTCGCCGACCTTGAACAACCGAGCATCAAACGCCGGTGGTAGTTTGGCGCCGAGATTCGCAAATATCGTCCAGTATTCGGTCTTGATAAACTTTTCAATTTCGCGCTCGCGCTCCACTACCATCCTGAGCGCTACTGACTGCACTCGTCCCGCGCTTAGTTTTCCGCCGACGGTGCGACAAAGAAGCGGCGACACTTTGTAACCGACCAGACGATCCAGCACACGACGTGCTTGCTGCGAGTCGACCAGGTTCTGGTCAATTTGTTTCGGGTGCTCGAACGCTTCGTTCACCGCTCGCTTCGTGATCTCATTAAACATCACGCGAAATGTGGCTTTCGCGGGTCGCTTGGGCACGATTTCTTCTGCCAGGTGCTGGCAAATCGCCTCGCCTTCCCGATCCGGGTCAGCGGCGAAATAGATGTTGTCCGCTATTTTGGCGGCGGCCTTAAGTTCCGCCACGATTCTTTTGTTGTTACGCTTTTTTGTATCGGGAATTACTTCGTAGGTCGGCTTGAAGTCATCATCAACATCAACTCCCAATCCTTTGGAAGGCAGATCTTTTATGTGGCCTATCGAGGCCTTAACCAGATAGTCCTTTCCCAAGTATTTGTTTATGGTCTTCGCCTTGGCGGGCGATTCAACTATGACTAGATTTTTTGCCATGTTGTTCTCGTAAATCGTAAATAGTTGGCGCTTGTTTATACGCCATTGATTCGTTCCGTAATTGAGGTCAGCTTCGCGACCGACGTCTATTCACGATTTACGATTCGCCATTTACGCTCTTCTTACATCTTCCGCACAAAACATTTGCCTGGCAGCGCTCGCACCAGGTCGCGCATTTCCAGGGTCAACAAAGCCGACGTCAAATCAGAAATCGATAACTTGCTGCGGTCAACCAAAGCATCGATGTGTGCCGGATCATCCGCTGACAATAGTTTGAACACAGAGTTCTCAAATCCGGACAAGCCCTGTGGCACCATTGCCAGTTGATCCGCCAACGACTTCTCCTTTTTCTTTGCACCAAGCGGCGGCGGCAAAAGCCTCGCGGCGATTTGCGGCGGCAGTTCGGCGGCGATGTCCTGCCACTGTTGCACCAGCTTTGCGCCCGCCCCCTTTATTAAATAATTCGTGCCAAACGAAGTGCGCGACGTAATGTTTCCGGGTACTGCAAACACTTCCCGGTTCTGTTCAATAGCCAACCGCGCGGTTATTAATGAGCCGGAATTCTCCGCCGCTTCTACAACTAACACGCCCAGGCTCAGTCCGCTAATGATGCGGTTTCGGTAAGGAAAGTTTTCCGGGACGGGCGGAGTCGCCAAAGGAAACTGCGAAACCAGCGCGCCGCCTCGTTCCAGAATCTCGTCCGCTAGCTTCTTGTGATCGCGCGGATAGACCTCGTCAATGCCTGTTCCGAGAACACCGACCGTGCGTCCCCCGCCTTCAATCGCGCCGCGATGCGCGGCCGCATCAATGCCGCGTGCAAAGCCAGAAACAACTGTCACCCCGCGTTGGGCCAAATCCCGCGCCAGCATCAACGCAGCGTTCTGACCATACGTCGAACATTTGCGCGAACCAACGATAGCAATGCACGGTTGATCCAGGCATTGCGACCAGGCGCCTTTTACATAGAGCGCGACCGGGGGATCGTAGATTTCTCGCAGCAACGCCGGATAAGCGCCGTCATCCAGAACCAAAATGTCGCCGCCGATTTTTCTGACGTTTAGCAGTTCGACTTCCGCTTTCTCGTGCAGGTCCCGAGCAATGATGCTATCCACCGCTTCGGGCAACAGTCGCAGCTTTTCGAGCTCGACACGCTGCGCATGGTAAACCGCTTCAGCGGAGCCGAAACGTTCGAGCAACTTCGCAGCCGCTCGAGGCCCGATGCCCGGTGTCATATTAAGTGCGATCCATTCTCTCATTGCCGATTTCCGATTGCCGATTTCCGATTGGCGTTGTTGTCAGTGGTCAGTAGTTCGTTGTCAGTTGCAACCTGCCGTCTGCTTTCTGCCTACTGTCTTGTTGGCGGAGGCGTGTAGGAATCGAACCTACCTGAGCCTGTTCTCACAGTCTCACTTACGGTTTTGAAGACCGCGCCATTCACCAGAACAGATTCGCCTCCCCATTTTGAATCTCAGATTTGGGATTTCGGTTTCAGATTTCAAACCCTCGATCTTAAAACTGAAATTACTTTTCAAACAGCTAAACGCGATTGATGCCCTTCGGAGCGAAAACCCTACGCGCCGTTCGCCGACCCTGTCAAGCGAGTGAACAATTACCCTCGTTACACCGCGATGCAACATATTCAGCGAAGAAGGCCGGTGTCATGCGCCTTAATCAATTGGCGCGCGGGCCGGACTGCGATACCTAATCAACGAGCAGGCTGCGCCCGCCCTCAACGCGAAATTCGGAGCGTCGGACACTCTTTTCCGCGCTTGATCGTTCGATTCTGCTTGGGGTAATATTCGAACGAACGTTCGAACGGTAAACGGATTCCAGTCAAATAGGCCGAAAAGTGGGAATCCGTGGGCACCTAAGCCGATTTTTGAGGAGTGCATGATTAACTTTCAAACATCACCTGACCAGTACCATCACTGGAAATTAGCTGTCGACGGCGCGGTCGCAACCCTGAGCATGGATGTTCAAGAGGACCAGACACTCGCCGAAGGCTACAAGCTAAAACTCAATTCTTACGATCTCGGCGTGGACATTGAGTTGGCGGACGCGGTTCAGCGAATTCGTTTTGAGCATCCGGAAGTGGTGGTTGTAGTCGTCACCAGTCTCAAGCCGAGGATCTTTTGTGCGGGCGCGAATATCTACATGCTCGGTACATCTTCGCACGCCTTCAAAGTGAACTTCTGCAAATTCACAAACGAAACTCGTTGCGCTATCGAAGACGATTCTAATCATTCGGGTCGTCGCTACGTTGCTGCGCTTAATGGCACAGCTTCGGGCGGCGGCTATGAACTGGCGATCGCGTGCGACGAGATTTATCTGGTTGACGATGGCAACTCGGCAGTTTCCCTTCCCGAGGTTCCGCTGCTTGGAGTTTTGCCGGGCACTGGTGGCCTGACGCGTTTGGTCGATAAGCGAAAGATTCGTCGCGACCGCGCCGATGTTTTTTCCACGCTCGCGGAAGGCTTGAAGGGAAAACGCGCGAAAGAGTGGGGACTGATAGACGATTCGTTTCCCACCAGCAAATTTCAGGAATTGATCGACGCGCGCGTGCGCGAAATTGCTTCCGGCGTAAAGCAAACTGTTAGTTTGCGAAGCGGTTCGGAGGTTGCCGGCTTAAATGACAGCGAGCCATCGCAAACTAACAGTTTGCGAAACGGTATCAAACTCAACCCGCTGCAACTGGAAATAAAGCCGGCGGGTCTTGAATACAAATACGTCAACGTAGTTTTCAATCGCGAACAGCGCTACGCGGATCTAACGATGCGCGGACCAGAAGCGAATTTGCCCACGACCCCGGATGAAATTCAGAAACTCGGTGACTCTTATTGGCCGCTTCAGGCTTATCGAGAATTGGACGATGCGTTGCTTTACATGCGCGTCAACGAACCCGAGATTGGTCTGGTTTGCCTTCGCACTGAGGGAAATATCGATCACGTGCTGGCGTTGGACAAGACGCTAATGGCCAACAAAGACCATTGGCTGGTGCGCGAGATCATTCTTTACATGGCGCGCGTGCTGCGCCGGCTTGATCTGACCGCCAAAAGCTTTTTCGCTGTCATTGAACCGGGCAGTTGTTTTGCAGGCAATCTGCTTGAGCTGATGCTGGCTTCCGATCGCAGTTATATGCTCAACAACGCGGACGAGCGTGTCGAACTTGCCCTGAGCGAACTAAATCATGGTGCGCTGCCGATGAGCAATGGGTTGTCGCGTTTACAGTCTCGGTTCCTGGCGACACCGGAAAAGGTTGAAGAGATTCTGGCCCGGACAGATCGTTTCGATACCGAAGCGGCGGAAGAAGCCGGACTGATAACCTTCGCGCCTGACGATCTGGATTGGGAAGACGAAATCCGCGTGGCGATTGAAGAAAGAACTTCGCTGTCGCCCGATGCGTTGACTGGCATGGAAGCGTCGCTGCGATTCGCTGGTCCGGAAACGATGGACACGAAGATTTACGGACGACTGACGGCTTGGCAAAACTGGATCTTTCAGCGGCCTAACGCGGTTGGTCCCGAGGGCGCTTTGACCAATTACGGTAAACCCACACAAGCACACTTTGATTTCAAGAGAACGTAGGCACAGGCGACTCAGAGGATGATTCAAGATAGAAAAGCTCGTGGTTGGGAAGGGTGGTTTACCCCCGCTCTGGTGGAGTGGCTCACAAGCGGAGCGGGGGCAAGCCTCCCTTCCCGACCTGTGAGACTCCTTGATGG
Source organism: Blastocatellia bacterium (assembly GCA_013697915.1). Lineage (GTDB taxonomy): Bacteria > Acidobacteriota > Blastocatellia > Pyrinomonadales > Pyrinomonadaceae > PSRF01. The sequence continues at coordinate 87,435 of JACCVY010000050.1, forward strand.
AATGGAACCCTTGAGTCTCAGTGCTTCTTTAACATTTGCAGGCTAACGAAATGAACCTTTACGAACGAATCCCAAACAACGTGAACTTGAGCGAAGACAAGAAGCTTCAGCGCGCGCTGGAGAAATGGCTGCCGAACTATCTCGACTGGTGGAATGAGATGGGCCCCGACGGCTTCCAACAAAAGGACGTCTATCTGCGCACCGCCATCAGCGTCGAGCCGGACGGCTGGGCCAACTTTGATTTCGTGAAGATGCCCGATTACCGCTGGGGCATTTTTCTAAAGCCGGCTGAGGCTGACGCGAAGATTGGTTTCGGCGATAACCATGGCCAACCCGTTTATCAGGAAGTGCCCGGCGAATTTCGTAACGCGTTACGCCGCATCATTGTTACGCAGGGCGATACCGAACCGGCTTCAGTCGAACAGCAGCGCGAACTTGGCAAGACCTGTCCTTCTCTTTACGACCTGCGCAATTTGTTTCAAGTCAACGTCGAGGAAGGCCGTCATCTTTGGGCCATGGTCTACCTGCTCCAGCGTTACTTCGGCCGCGATGGCCGCGACGAAGCGGATGCGCTGCTGGAACGACGCAGCGGCAATCCCGACAAGCCGCGCATTCTCGAAGCTTTTAATCAACCCTGCGATGACTGGTTGAATTTTTTCTGCTTCACGATGTTCACGGATCGCGACGGCAAGTATCAACTTTCAGCGCTGGCGGAATCCGGTTTTGAGCCGCTGGCGCGCACCTGCCAGTTTATGTTGACTGAAGAAGCGCACCATATGTTCGTTGGCGACACGGGCATCAATCGCACCGTCAAACGCACCGCGCAACTCATGAACCAGGGCGACGTGTGCGAATTGGGCGGCATTCCGCTTCGTGTCATTCAGCGCTACATCAATTTCTGGTTTAGTTATTCGCTCGATTTGTTTGGGGGCGAGATCAGCTCAAACTCGGCGGACTTTTTCGCGGCGGGTCTTAAAGGAAGATACAAAGAGCAGGAGCAATACGCCGATCATCTCGCCGCTGATCAGATCTTCAACATGAAAGTCGTCGAGGACAATCAACTCAAGGATTCGGAAGTGCCTTTGCGGAACGCGCTGAACGAAGTGTTGCGTACCGAGTACGTCAAAGACTGCGAGAAAGGGTTGGCGCGCTGGAACAAAAGCTTGGCAGACGAAGGCCGCAGCGAGCGTTTGTTTCTTCCCAACAGCCGTTTCCACAGGCACGTTGGCGAGTATGCTGGCCACTCTTTTGATCTCGAGGGAAAGCTGATTTCGCAAGAAGACTTTGAAAAGCGCAAAGGCGAATGGCTGCCAAGCATTGCAGACCGCGAATACGTAGGCAGCCTGATGCATGCCGTGACCGAGCCCGGCAAGATTGCCAACTGGATCGCGCCACCAGCAACCGGCATTAAGGGCAAGCCGTTTGAGTTTGAGTACGTCAGGCTGTAACGGATCTCTTTAGAGACAAGAGAAACTGAGCAGAGACTCGGAGACACTGAGACATTCAGAATGATTCACGAAAGAAAAGCTCTTGGTCGGGAAGGGTGGTTTACCCCCGCTTCGATTGGCGGCCATTCAACGGGCGGGGGTAAACCA